>JAAZPQ010000192.1 GCA_012797175.1 Bacillota bacterium | reverse complement strand
TTGCTATTATCTCAGTCATCATCTCACCCCGTAATTCATTGATTAGAATAGCCTTTTGGCTCTCTATCATTGTAAAACAATTTTATCTCTTCTTCAATAGCCGCAGAAATAGGGGTAAGGCACTGCTTTCCCCAGGGCATTGAAGTTGAGCGAAGCTAACGCAAAAAGAGGTTAAAAAATTAATATTAAATACAGAAAATTTATAAAAAAATGATTGACAAAATAATAGAGAGAAGATAATATATACTCACTAGTTTAATAATTAACCATGTGGTCAAATATTTAAACAAACGTGCTAAAGGCAAGTCACTGTTTCTGCGTCCGGGGAGGAGCTACTTGATCAAGCAGCAGGGAGCTGCCTGAAATAGCATTAAACAGGGAGGAGAAAATATGGAACTGCGCGATCTTACTTACACCAAGATAGGACAGGTTGGGCTGATTACCTTAAACCGCCCGGAGGTCCTCAACGCTCTTCGCCGTGAAACTTTTGATGATTTAGCGGCGGTACTTCAAGAAGCAAAATCAGATAAAAACTTGCGCTGTCTGGTGATTACGGGAAACGGTCAAGCTTTTTCTGCAGGGCAAGATCTGACAGAATTAAGCAGCCTGGCTCAACAAGAGATCGATTATTATGCCATTAGGGAAAACGTTCAGCAGATGCAAGAGCTAACTAAAACGATGCTGGATATGCCAAAACCGGTAATTGCCGCGGTAAACGGCTACGCTATTGGCGCTGGAGCAGAACTGGCTATTGCCTGTGACATCAGGTATGCCTCTGAAAAGGCATCGTTCGAATTTTCAGAAGTAAAAGTGGGGCTGTTTGAGACCAATGGTGTCACCTGGCTGCTTCCGCGGCTAATCGGGCTGGGCCGGGCTAAAGAACTGATGCTTACAGGGAGAAGGATCGATGTAAACGAAGCGGCGCAAATTGGCCTTGTAGCAACAATATCTTCACCGGATAAATTGCTGCACAATGCTCTGGCAAGAGCAGAAGAGATTGCTAAAGGTGCGCCTGTTCCTATTCGTTTTGTGAAATCCACTTTAAACAAATCCGGAGAAGTCGGAATTGATGAGGCCCTGGTTCACGAAACTGATGCTGTTATGACCTGTTTTTATACCGAAGATGTTAAGGAAGGGGCGCTTGCCTTTATTGAAAAACGAGAACCGCAGTTTAAAGGAAGGTGATAAGGTAAAACAATTTTTACGGGTTGACTAAGCCCAAAAATGAAAAGACGTAAAGGAAAGACGTAAAGAAGGAGGAGAAAAACGCATGGAAGGAACAGGCAATAAGCTGGAACGTACCATTAGCCTGCCCGGTGCGGTATCAACATTAATCGGTTATGTCGTCGGTGCTTCGATATTTGTTTTAGTTGGGCCCCTGGCCGGGGATGCGGGGCCAGCACTCTGGTTGGCTTACCTGATGGCCGCCATCCCGGCAGTGTTTGTCTGTTTTACCAGCGCCCAGATGGCCTCCATACTACCGGTTACCGGCGCCAACTATGTTGCCGCCAGCCGGACTCTTTCACCGTTTTGGGGTTTTATGATGGTTTGGACAGTTGTCGTTACCACCGCAGTAGGTCAAGCCTTGCTGGCTTATGGGTTTGCCGAGTATCTTAGTTACCTCGTTGGTGATATCAATATAATGCTCACGGCCTTGGCTATTGTTCTAGTTTTTGGGGTGCTTAATTACGTTGGGGTTAAGTTAAGCGTAGCTGTCCAGTTAATTATGGTAGTTGAGTTTATTCTTGCTTTATTGATCTTTGGTATCGGGGGGCTGTTCACCCTTGATCCTAACCTGATGGTTCCACTAATGCCTAATGGCTTTGCTGCAGTGGTGGCTGTTGCGGTAACAGCATACTTTTCATATTCCGGCTTCATGATCATTGCGGATATGGGTGGGGAGATTAAAAATCCATCACGCAATATTCCGATAGCTCTCGCTATCTCTCTGTTCATGGTTTTGCTAATGTATACACTGGTTGCCGTGTCGCTAGTCGGGAATATGGATTGGAGAGTGCTGGGGAGCATGGAAGCTGCTGTAGCTCAGACCTCGGAGCTGTTCCTTCCAAAGTGGATGGCGATAATAATATCCCTTAGCGCTCTTTTTGCTGCTGCAACAACCATACATGCAGTTATATTATCTTCGTCGCGACAGGTCTTTGCGCTGGCGCAGGATCGGATCTGGCCTGAAGCCCTGGGTAAAGTAAACAAGTTTAATACTCCGGGCAATGCGGTGCTGTTTATAACCTTCGTTTCCATGCTGGGCATTCTTATTGGGACCAGTATTCAAAATTATGCCAATGTTACCGTGCTTGGGTTTATGATCATGCAGATATTGATCGGTCTATCGGTATGGAAAATTCCCCGGGCAATGCCTGAAAATTACGCCCGGGCTCCCTTTAAATTAAATAAGTTCTGGCGTGGTTTCTTCTGCTGGGGATTAGTCGCCATTTCAGCTGTCTTTTTGGTTATCGGCGTTGTTACTAGCCTCGAGTCAACCTTGATCTATTTTTCCTGTTTGATAGTCGGTGTTTTCTGGTATTTCTATCGCAGGGCGGCATTACGTAAGCAGGGGGTCGATTTGAAAGATTTGTTGAGCAAGGTACCCGAAGCTTAAGGTTATCTATCATCTTGCAAAGGTCGATTTGAAAGGTATGCTGAGCAAGGTTCGAGATATCCCCGGTGCCTGGATAGAGATCATTAATTAAAAAGGAGTGAACAGAGATGGAAGTACCTGAATTAGAGTTTCTCTGGAGCTACGTTGATCACTGGGGAAAGGAAGATCCTGAATTTCCAGCGGTTCATTACCGGGGTAAAACCTATACCTCTCAAGAACTAGCTGAGATTACCGATCGTCTCGCAAAGGTTTTTTTAAACCTGGGTGTGGAGAAAGGCGATCGTATCGTGACAATTTTACCTTCAAACCCAGAGTACCTGTTTACATTTATTGCTGCTAATAAAATTGGGGCCATTACCACGCCGATGGATGTGCGCTACCGGATCACCGATCTGCGAAGGTTTATCCCGCACGTAGAACCTAAAGTAGTCGTCTCCATGAATACGTCAGGCGATAATGATATCTTGGCTTCCTTAAAAGAGCTCTCCCGAGAGCCGGAGTTTACCAACATAAAATACCTGATGACCGAACCTGCTGATTTTGGAGAACCCTTCTACAAATTGCTGGAGCAGGATTATCCACTGGAAGCAGAGCTAAAAGAGGCTAAAGACAACCAGCACCCGGATGAAGGGGCTCTGATTATTTTTACCGGGGGAACAACCGGCATTCCCAAGGCAGCCCTTCTTTCACATGAAAACGTAGCGCTGATGTGTTACCTTGAAGAAGATTTCCTTACCGGTACGCTTACCGAACACGGAGTAACCGGTAATATTAAATCGCTGGCTGCTTTACCACCTAGCCACGTAGGGGGAACAGTAGAATTAATCGGCACGGCGTTAGTCGGTAAGTATGAAATGTATCTGTTAGAAAGATGGAGTCCGCTAGAGGTATTGCAAACAGTGCAGGATAAAGGAATACAGTTTATCGGCGGTGTGCCGGTTATGTATGCAATCATGGTCTCGATGGAGGAGCTCGATCAATTCGACCTCTCTTCGGTGCAGCTATCTTTTATTTCAGGGGATAAGGTCTCGTTGGAATTGCTTGAAGGCATCAGGGCAAAGATCTCACCCCTTATTGTTGTAGGGTACGGAAGCACGGAGGCCGGTTCAGAGGTAACGCTTACCAGTGTTGGCGACGACTTAAAAGAGCTTGCCCGGGGATATGTGGGCAAACCATTGCTGGGGATGGAGATCAAAATTGTTGATGATGATGGCCACACCTTGCCCCCGGGGGAGGAAGGCGAGATTCTGGTCAGGGGTCCTTTAACGATCAAGGGCTATTATAAAATGCCCGAAGAAGATCGAGCCGGTTTTACCGACGAAGGGTACTGCCGTACAGGCGATTTAGGCTACCTTACCGAAGATGGCGGGCTTTATATTAAAGGAAGAAAAAAGCAGATCATCAGGGTAGGCAGCTATACGGTTTTACCGGCGGAAGTAGAAGAGGTAGTGGTTAAGCACCCCCATATCTCTCTTGCTGCGGCTATAGGGGTTCCCGATGAGATCTACGGTGAGGTTATCTGGCTGTTTGTGGTTCCAGTAGATGGTAAAGAGATCAGCGAAGATGAAATTATTAATCACTGTAAGGAACAGTTGGCTAACTACAAGGTTCCAAAAAAGGTTATAATCCGTGACCAGATACCGCTAACCAGAATTGGAAAAGCCGATCGAGATTTATTACGTAAAGAAGTCATCGCTTCAATGGGCAAATGAAACAAGTATCGCCCTAAAAACTTAAAGGAGTTAAGCCATGAGTGCGGTAACATT
>JAAZPQ010000036.1 GCA_012797175.1 Bacillota bacterium | reverse complement strand
GGATTGCGGCCATAGTCTTCTCCCGGTCCCAGGTTATCCCCAGGCTAGAAAGGGGGATTGTTTTAACACCATCATCCATCCCGGTAAGGGTGATCTCCTCTAGAGAGAAGAGCTCTGCGGCTAGTTTCGCCTCAGCTTCGGCAAATTTCAAACCGCCCACCGGGATCTCGTTCAGGTAGATCTCGGGATAGATCCGACCATGATAACAACAGAAATCAACGACGGCGGTGATAGCCGCAAGACCTAGAAGGATCAACGGGACCAGAAGACCCCAAGCCCATTTTATTTTCAGAGCTCCGGTCAGCCGCTCTTTTAAGGACAACCTTACCCTGCCTCCGGCGGATTGATCTTGCTAAAAGATATGATCCGGGTAGCAGCAGATATGCAAACATAAATCTATTTACCGGTATATTTTGTTGAACAGGAGCCAAAATAAGGATGGAGCCTCACAGAGCCGGGTGATATCAGTAACTGAGGTTACTAGAACCGGGTTTTTTGTGAGGCTTCGCTTTACCCTAAAATCGAGAGGAGAATCCCGGCGGCGACGGCAGAGCCGATCACCCCGGCCACGTTAGGCCCCATGGCATGCATCAGCAGGTAGTTGTTCGGGTTGGCCTCTTTACCCAGGGTCTGGGAAACCCGGGCGGCCATCGGTACGGCGGAGACCCCGGCGGAACCGATGAGGGGGTTAATTTTACCCCCGGTCAGCAGATAGAGCAGTTTGCCCATGAGGACTCCTCCGGCTGTCCCCAGGGCAAAGGCAGCCAGGCCGAGGATGATAATTAATATCGTATCCCAGGTTAAGAAGTATTCGGCTGTAGCCTTCGCCCCCACGGAGAGCCCCAGGAAGATAACAATAATATTATTTAATTCCATCTGCGCAGTTTTGCTTAAACGCTCTGTGACCCCGCTTTCACGCAGCAGATTGCCGAACATGAGCATCCCTAAAAGCGGTACTGCTGCTGGTAAGAGCAGGCCCGTCAGGATGATGACCACGATCGGGAAGATAACCTTCTCCGTTTTGGATACCGGCCGCAGCTGTTCCATAACCACTTCGCGTTCCCGCCTGGTTGTTAACAGCTTCATGATCGGCGGTTGAATGATCGGGACCAGGGCCATGTACGAGTAGGCCGCGATAGCAATGGAGCCTAAAAGCTCGGGGGCGAGCTGATTGGCAACAAAGATGGCCGTCGGCCCGTCGGCCCCGCCGATGATCCCGATGGCCCCCGACTGTGGGGCGGTAAATCCAAGAAAATAAGCCCCGGCAAACGTAGTAAAGATGCCGAACTGGGCCGCCGCTCCGAGTAACAGCGTCACCGGGTTGGCAATCAGGGGCCCGAAATCGGTCATTGCCCCGATCCCCAGAAAGATTAGCGGCGGGTAGATCCCCAGCTCCAGGCCGCGGGAGAGGTAATAGAGCAGGCCTCCGATCACCCCCGGCGTTTCCGGTTGAAGCAGTTCGTTTAGCGGGAGGTTTACCAGCAGGATACCGAAGCTGATCGGGACTAACAGCAGCGGCTCATATTTCTTGGCGATACCCAGATAGAGCAGCACACAGGCAATGGCGATCATGCCGATCTCAGCCAGGGTCAGGTGGTAAAAACCGGTACTTTGAATAAATTCGTTAATTAGCGGTCCCATCTTAATACCCCTTTCATCTACTGCGGTGCTCCGGCATACTTACGATATCTCCACGAGGAGATCCCCGCTGTCGACATTATCCCCGACCTTGACATGCACTGCACGAACCGTTCCCGAGCGGGGTGCAGTAATCTCGTTTTCCATTTTCATCGCTTCGAGAACTAAAAGGACATCACCCTCTTTGATCAGATCGCCCTGTTTAACCGAGATGTCTACAATCGAACCGGGCATCGGTGACTCGACGTTCACCGCGGCTGTGTTTTTCTGAGGCCTGTTTTGCGGTTTTGGCGCTTTCTTGAAAGGCGGAGGCTCCGGGTCGGCCTTAGCCGGTGCCGTTAGCCCGGTACGTGCAACCCTGGTTTCGGTTGGCGAATTCTCATGCGGGGCGAGCTCTTCCACGAGTACGGTAAAGGATTGTCCGTCGACAGTTACTTTATACTTCTTCAAGTTTCTTTTTCCTCCTTAATCTTTCCAGCTCACTGCTGTTTTCTAAAAGAGCTCTCCGGCCGGCGGCAGCCCAGAGGGATTGTGGCAGCTCAACCTGTATGCGCACGGGTCTACCAGAGCCGGACGCATCTGCCCGGTAGTGGTGAACCGCCGCGGTAATGGCGGCTATCAGCTCCGGTGGAAGGAGCTCCCAGTCATCGGGTAAGGGGGGCTCCTCCGGCCCGGCTTTTCCCAGCAGAGGGGATCTCAACCGGTTGAATAGGGAGATAAGCCCGTAGAGCAAAAATAGAACGAGCATGACCACGGAAAAGCCGAGGAAAAACACCTGCATGGTAAATGCAAACTTATCTGCCATCCCTAATTCTCCTTTAAATGGCCGATTATTGGCCATTTTATCATTTATAGCGTTTCCAGGGAAGGGTCTTTGATGTTAAAAACCGCGCGGCGCCTCTTTCAAGGCCGCAAGATAGCGGTAGGGTACGGTGATTCCTCCGAGACGGCCGGTGCGGTGATTCCGGTCACCATGGAAATCTGACCCCCCGGTTATGAGAAGATTCATTTGTAACGCCTGGTGGCGGTAGTGGCGGATCATTTCCGGCGAATGCTCCGGGTGGAAGACCTCAACTCCGCGAAGCCCCATGGCTACAAGTTTTCGGAGCAACGCCTTGCCGGATGCCCCCGGATGAGCGACTACCGGAACGGCGCCGGCCCGGTGCAGCATCCTGATTGCCGTTGCGGGATCCGGGATCTTACGGGGGACAAAAGCTGGCCGCCCCCGCTCCAGATAGTCGGAGAAGGCCTCGTCGATCTCGCTGCTGTAACCCTGTTTAACCATCAGGCGGGCCAGGTGCAGCCGGCCGGGTGCACCCGGCCCTGCTTCGGCGATGATCTCTTCGTCGGAGATGCTAAACCCCAGCCGGCGCAGTCGGGCGGTCATCTGCTGCATGCGCCGGTATCGTTCGCGCCGCATCTCTTCTAAAAAGGCGCTGATTTTTTCCGGGTAAAGAGGATCGTAGCCAAGCAGATGAATCTCCTGCTCACCTGCTTGGACACTGATTTCTACTCCGGGAAGAACCTCCAGGCCGCAGCGCCGGCCGGCCTCTAAGGCCTCTTTAACCCCGTCCAGTGTATCGTGATCGGTCAGCGCTACCGCGGCCAGTCCGGCAGCGGATGCTTTTTCAATCAGTCGTGCCGGGGAGAGGGAGCCGTCCGAGGCGGTGCTGTGCAGATGCAGGTCTACCGGCAGGTGACCACGGCTCATGGTGGCGCCCTCTTGCCGAGATTTTCCCGTAAAATTCTTTCAACATTGCTCCGGGCGATTAACTCTACCTCGTGGGAGTGAAAGCCCCGCTTGCAGAGAGCTTCGAGAAGGGCAGGATAGGCCGCCGCATCCGGGATCCCGGTAACGGTCTTCTCGATGCCGTCGAAGTCGGAGCCGAAGGCGAGATGTTCTACCCCGACCAGGGCGGCCACGTAGATAAAATGATCGATGAGCTGTTCCAGGCTGGCCTCCGCTTCTCCGGTAATAAAGTAAGGGCAGAAGCTCATCCCGATAACCCCACCGCGGGCAGCAAGCGCTTTAAGCTGCTTGTCGCTGAGGTTGCGGGGATGATCGCACAGCTCCCGGGCATTGGCATGTGAGACCAGGGGTGGGCGCTCTGTCAGTTCAAGAGCCTCAAAGAAGCAACGGGGGGCCAGGTGAGCTAGGTCCAGCATGATGCCCTTGCGGGAGAGCTCCTGAACCAGCTTTCGGCCGGCGCGGGTAAGTCCCCCGGCGGCTAACTTTTCTCCAACTCCATCGGCAAAGTGATTGCGGTGATTCCAGGTCAGGGAGAGAGCCCGGACCCCTAGAATATAAAAGATCTCCAGCAGTTCCAGGCTACCTTCAAGCGGTTCTGCACCTTCGAGGGCCAGCAAGGTACCGATCTTCCCCTTCTGCTCCGCGGCAGCCAGGTCCTCTTCGTGCTCCAGGTTATGCAGGTGATGGCTGTTTAAAGCAAGAGCGCGGTGATAATGACCGATCTGCTGCAGAGCGGCATGCAGGCAGCTGCGCTCTTTTAGCGGGGCTGTGCAGACGGCAAAAAATTGCAGCCCGACCCCTCCTTCGAGAAGACGGGGCAGATCGAGGTGGCCGGTGGAATTGCGCCGGCTAAAATCGTAATCATTTTTCCCCATCCGCCAGGTTGTATCACAGTGGCAATCGGTAATTCTTAAATCTGTAGCAAACATAATTCTATTTTACTCTACTTTTCCACAAAAAAACACCCCTTACCAAATCGGCACAAGGGTGTCTTTTCCCCCGAATAAGATCACTGGAATTACTAACGAGGCTCGATAATTAATTTGATTGCAGTTCGTTCCTCCCCGTCGATTTGAATATCCGTAAAGGCTGGAATACAGATTAGATCGATACCCCCCGGGGCTACAAACCCCCTTGCAATTGCTACTGCCTTTACGGCCTGGTTGAGGGCTCCGGCACCAATAGTCTGGATCTCGGCGCCACCCCGTTCACGCAACACTCCTGCTAGTGCACCGGCCACAGAGTTGGGATTGGACTTTGCTGAAACTTTTAATACCTCCATATAACCAGTAGATACCTCCTTCAACGGGATTTGCTTAAATATACTTCGCTGAATAATTTGAAATACCTGCCAGAATAATAAGAAAATTATAATTCTTTATCGTGAAACTTAAAAGTGCCGGCCTGGCTGGAAAAACAAACCTTATCTCTTATTCATTAGTATACGCATAAAGCGGCATTTGTGCAAGATATTTCGAAAAGTCTGTCAGGCACAGTTGATAGAATACTTTTACTTGTCAAAAATGTATACCCTGCCGGAATCACGAAAGGCAATGAGATGGTTGCTCCGGTGGTTAAGGGTAGCATCCGGGAGAAGTGTCAGCTCTTCTACAAAGGCATTTTCGCCGGGCCAAACAGCGTCGTTCTCCAGACGGTTTTCGGTAATTAGATCCTCCCGAAAGAGATCGCACATGATCTTTGTCAGCAGGCTGACGAGCTCGCCAAGTAGAAAATTGTGGCTTAAAATAACCTGGAGCCGGGTCAGGTTGTGGCACCTTTTTTGGAGCACTTTAACGTGGTAATCATCTTCATAACCATGTAAAAAATAAAAAGTTTCTATGTTTTCTTGAAGATACTGCCGCAATGCCAGATACTCTTTCTCGTCCAGTTTTCGTCTGATCATATATGAGAGGCGACATGAAGAAGAAGGCACATTTAAGGTAATCGTATAGATTTCCGGAAAAGAGAGCAGTAGTTTAATAAGCATATTGACATGGCCTGATTCATTTAATGAGTCCTGTGGCATTTTTCTACCCCCATATCTAAAGTTCCCTATTCCATAGCTTCCAGAAAAAATCCTGCTCTTAAATAAAAAAAGTGCCTTGCAAGGCACTTTTTTATCGGGAAGTTTTAGCTTACTTTGCATAGTCGACGGCCCTGGTTTCGCGAATGACATTTACCTTGATCTGACCGGGATATTCTAGTTCGCTTTCGATCTTCTTGACAATATCCCGGGCCAGCTGGATAGCCTTGAAATCGTCAATCCGCTCAGGCTTGACCATGATCCTGATTTCGCGTCCAGCATGGATGGCATAAGCTTTTTCGACTCCGTCAAATGAATCGGCAATCCCTTCGAGCTTTTCCAGCCGCCTGATATAGGCCTCCAGGGTTTCACGGCGGGCTCCCGGACGGGAGGCAGAGATAGCATCGGCAGCCTGGATCAAGACTGCCTCCAGGGTCTGAAAATCGACGTCGCCGTGGTGTGCAGCCACGGCGTTAACGACTGCTGGCGGCTCTTTGTATCTTTTTACCAGGTCGGCACCGGCGATGACATGCGAGCCTTCGGATTCATGATCTGTCGCCTTGCCAATATCGTGCAGTAAGCCTGCTCTTTTGGCCAAGGCAACATCAAGATCCAGCTCTCCAGCCATATTCCCGGCCAGGTGGGAAACCTCGATCGAATGCTGGAGCACATTTTGTCCGTATGAGGTCCGGTAGCGAAGTTTACCCAGGGTAAAGACCAGCTCAGGATGCAATCCGTGGACCCCTGTTTCAAAGGTGGCCCTCTCTCCTTCTTCCCGGATCTGGGTCTCCACCTCTTTACGCGTCTTCTCCACAACCTCTTCAATTCTGGCCGGGTGAATCCGACCGTCACTGACTAACTTTTCCAGGGAAATGCGGGCGATCTCCCGGCGGATGGGATCGAAACCGGAGAGGATCACCGCCTCCGGAGTATCGTCAATAATCAGATCTATCCCGGTCAGCGTCTCCAACGCCCTGATGTTACGTCCCTCGCGGCCGATGATCCTTCCTTTCATCTCATCGTTGGGTAGTGAAACTACCGAGACGGTGGCTTCAGAGGCATGATCTGCGGCACAGCGCTGAATGGCCATGGTGATAATTTCGCGAGATTTCTTGGCGGCATCATTTTTAGCCTGGTCTTCTATCTCTTTGACCATCATGGCCATCTCGTGTGAAACTTCATCACGAGCCCGCTGCAGGATCGTCTCCCTGGCTTCCTCCATGGACATGTTTGAGATCCGCTCCAGTTCGAGGCGTTGCTGTTGATGGAGCTGTGTAAGCTTATCCTCAATACGGCGGTTTTCTTCTTCTTTCCTTCTCAGCTCTTCTTCTTTTTTCTCCATGAAGTTGGTTTTCCGATCCAGCGAGTCTTCTTTTTGTGAAAGACGCCGCTCGATACGCTGCAGTTCGTTGCGGCGTTCCCGACTTTCGCGTTCTATTTCATTTCTTAATCTATGGGCTTCTTCTTTAGCTTCGAGAAACTTTTCCCTTTGGATCGCCTTTGCTTCCTGCTTGGCCTCTTCAACTATCTTCTGGGCGGCCGTCTCAGCAGAGGAGATCCTTGCTTCAGCGAGTAATTTACGCACAAAATAACCGGCGATTACGCCGAGGAGTAAGGCAATAACTGCGGTAAGGATGTAATACATTAAGTCCCACCTCCATTTCTAAAAATTATGGTTAAATAAAATAAGCTGTGTTCAGAACACAGCTTAAAAGAGAAATTCTGATATGGAGATACTTACACTTGTCCTGTGCATGCATCCTATATCTTTAAACAATCTATTTCAGCGCTATGGAAAGCACCAAAGCTTTCTCTTTTAAACCGGGACTGATAAATAAACTCTAAAGTATAACTTCTAAGACTATGGGAAGATCTTATCGGAAATATTGTACCCTTTAGCAAAATTTATGTCAAGTCATTGATCCGGCGCGGAAAACAACAAACCGGTTTCGGTTTCGACCAGGGCCGGCGAATTTATTCATCAAAGAGCGAACAGTGTTCCTGGATGGTTTTCACAATGACCCCTTCATGGAAACCGCGCCGTTGTAAATAGGCAACCTGCCGGCGAATCCAACGTTTTTCGGTCAGATCGGTCCCGGAGGACGCTCTTTTCATCAGGAGATTCCGGGCCAGGGAGCTTTCTATTTCCGGGCTGTAGTAGCGGGCTAGCTCCTCTTCAACGGTCTTCCGGTCGACCCCTCTGGAGAGTAAAGTATGCTGTGCACGTAGAGGCCCCAGGCCGCGGCGCAGGCAATTTTCAATATATTCAACGGCAAAACGGCGGTCATTGAGATAGTTCCACTGCTCCATCTCCGCCAGAACAGTGGTGATCAGCTTATCGTCAAAACCTTTTCGCCGGAGATACTCTTCCGCCTCCTGCCTGCTCCTCTGGCGATAGCTGAGCAACCGCAGCAGACCGGAGCGGGCATCTTTTAAAGCGGTTTCATCGGGCATAAAAACAGATCATTCCTCTAACTTTT
>JAAZPQ010000191.1 GCA_012797175.1 Bacillota bacterium | reverse complement strand
TAGAGGTCGAAAGTCAAAAAAACAGGATTGAAAAGTTTATGGGACAGGAAGATAATCCCCGTCCCATAACTTTTTTTCTTCAGGACTAATAACGGAAAAAGATATGGTTACCGATAACAGTAGTCACCGGATGCATCCGCACCCACTGGTTCGTAGCCTTGGCGGGATTGTAAAATCCAGTCGCCCCGCAGGAAGGGTCCAAGCCGTTAAGGGCATCCTGTACGGCGCGGTAAGCGCTCGCACTGGCAGGCTGGTTAATCCGGCCGTCTTCTACCGGCGAGTACTGATAGAAACCTTCCCAGACATGCAGAATCACGCCGCGCACCGTGTCCGGATAACGGCTATCCTTAACTCGGTTGAGCACAGTCGCAGCAACCGCGACCTGCCCGAGATAAGGCTCCCCCGCCGATTCAGCGTGGACCAGGCGGGCAAAAAGATCCAGGTCGTCATTAGACAACCAGCCGCCCCGCGAAGGCGGAGGGCTCCCTGTGCTACCGCCGCCCCCCTCACCAGGGATAGTTAGAATCTGCCCGGGATAGATCAGGTTGGGGTTGGCCAGGTTACTCGCCCCGGCAACCGCCGCCGCAGTAGACCCGTATTGCTGGGCAATCTTCCAGAGGGTTTCTCCCGGCGCCACCCTGTGTTTCCCCGGTATCAGCAATTTCTGTCCACTGTAAATTAGGTTTGGATTAGCCAGGTTATTCGCTTTGGCAACCGCCGCCACCGTGGAACCATACTTTTGTGAAATTAGCCACACCGTTTCACCTGGCACTACGGTGTGATTTAGCGCCGCCTCGGCCACTCCCGAGCCGACCAGTACAAGAACCAGCGCTATAAGAAGCACTTTTTTGAAAGGTTTAAACATTATGTAAAACCTCCTCATTTCCGCCTCCGGGGTTAGCTGACGGGTTAGGGATGGGAGCAGTCCCCCCGCTTGAGTACGGTTCACCCCAAGTTCTGGTTTCCCCGTAGTTTCCATTCGGCGTTATGTTAAGACCGATTATAAGATAAATAAATAAGCCTAGCAAACAGGCCTATCCCGGCTAATTAATAACTATTGTTAAGGGTTGATAATATTATGTTAACATCTTATCATTTTTAGACTTTCTCGCGAGGATGGTAATAATGGAGAAGTATATCTAATATTACCCGACAATTCCCCGATAATGGCGAATGTTTCGCACAGCCATGCTCTGCTGCTCCATCTGCACGGCAATCAGGTCAAAGCGGCAGGAGACCTCCACCCCGTAACGCGACTGCATAAAGAAAAGAGCTGTCTTTTTAAGGCGGTTTAGCTTCTCCACGGTAATCGATTCCGCCGGGGTACCGAATGAGCTCCCGGTACGGGTACGAACCTCCACGAAGACCAGGGTGCTCCCGTGAAAGGCAATGATATCGATCTCTCCATAGAGACAGCGAAAATTGTTCTCAACCAAACGGTAACCCCGGTTCTGCAAATAGCTGCGGGCCGCCGCTTCACCCGCTCGCCCCACCTGCTGGCGCCGCCGGGTCATGAACCTTCTCTCTCCAGATCAATCCCGCGAAAAGAACGGCGGTGTTCAGGACAGGGGCCATAGCGGCCCAGGGCCAGGAGGTGCTCACGCGTACCGTAACCCTTGTTCCGGTCAAACCCATATTCCGGGTAGCGCCGGTGTAGATCAAGCATGATCCGGTCCCGGGTTACTTTGGCCACTACCGAGGCGGCGGCAATAGAAAGAGAGAGAGCGTCCCCTCCCGGGATCGCTCTCTGCGGCAATTTCAGGCCATGAATCGGAAAGCCGTCCACCAGCGCCACCCCGGGTTCAAGGGGCAAGGCCGAGAGGGCCCCGCGCATCGCCTTCATCGTTGCCTCGTAAATATTCAGCCGGTCGATCTCCGCCGGGGAACAGATCCCCACCGCGCTGCCCAGGGCCACTGCCTTGATCTCATCATAGAGAACTTCCCGCCGCGCTGCGGTAAGCTTTTTGGAATCGTCCAGGTAGCGGATGGTTGTTTCCGGCGGTAAGATTACAGCCGCAGCCACTACCGGGCCGGCCAGGGGGCCGCGGCCGGCTTCATCAACCCCGGCAATATATTTGATCCCCTGCCGCCAGAAGAAACGCTCTTGACGAAGCATCTTCTGTAAACGGGCCTCCTCCAGGCGCTCACGTTCTTGCCGCTTCCGGTAGCGCTCCAATAAGAGGCCGGCACCGCGGCGCCGGTCCGCCTGCAGCTGCGCCTCCTCGGCAGGGCTCAGTCTCCCCCGCTCTTCCAAGTATAGCGCCAGCTCCTTTAGGGTCATCTTGCTAAAAGACATCTTTTCTCCCTTCTCTCCTCTACCAGGCTGCTTCCTCCAGTAGAAAAGAAATACCGGGAAGTAGTTGATAGATCACATGGCAAGTCTTGTACAAAAAATCTTACCTGCGATCTTACTATTCTACAGATCTTCCTAAATACCCCTCTCCACAGAGAGATGACCGGGAGACGCTAGGGCACAATTTCTCCTCCCCCTTGATGAGGGGGGAAAACCAGGGTGCGGGTGAGGAAGAAGAGGTTAAACGAAGTAGAAAGAATTTTTTGCGCAAAGGGTAAGAGGGAGATGGTTCTTGGCCCCACCAACTCAGGGTTGCGGCGGCTCTTCCAGGGAGAAGCGGCCCAGAGCTCCGGCCTGGTAATCGCGAAGCAGAAGCACCGCTGCTCGCTCAAGATCAATCTTCCCTTCCGGAAGAAGGCAACCGCGGAGCATCCCGATCTGCTCAAGCATCGCCGCGGGTGCCGCTTTATGCAGACCGTCATAGCATTGCATCAACCGGGCCTCTTCATCGCGCTCCAGGTAATGGTCGAGCAGCCAGAGCGCAGTCTGTTGCCGGTCTATCCTGCCGGGCGGCAGTGCCCCAATTGCTGCCAGCGGAAAAACCGTTTCCGGCAATAAGACCGGCGGCAGCACACCCGGCGTATCGAGCAGCTCTACCCCGGGGAGCAGCCGCACCCACTGGCGCCCCCGGGTAACGCCGGGTTGATCACCAGTCCGGGTAACCGCCCTTCGAACCAGGCTGTTGATTAAGGTCGATTTTCCGACGTTGGGTATGCCGACTATCACCAGGCGCAGCGGCCTTTTAAAGCGGCTACCGCTCCGACGCCGCTCCTGTGTTTTAAGATAACCGAGAAATGAGTTCAATGACCGGGGCGTCTGCACACTCGAGAGCATCGCCGGAAGACCTTGCTTCTGAAAATATAAAAGCCACCGGGAGTTGACCGCTTCTTCTCCCCGGTCGGCTTTATGCAAGAGGGTTAGCCTCTGTTTATTTTTACTTAGACGCACCAGCTCCGGATTACGGCTGCTCGCCGGAGCCCGCGCATCGATCAGTTCGACAACGAGGTCGACTACCCTGAGATCTTCTTGAAGACGGCTGAGCGCCCGGGACATGGTCCCGGGATACCACTGTGTATCCCTCAATCGACCGCCGCCCTGTCGCCAAGCACTTTGGCTTCTCCGAGAGGCCAGAAAACCAGGCAGGCCCGCCCCTTAATCCGCTCCCTAGAGATAAAACCAACCCGTGGATCCCGGCTGTCCAGACTATTCTCGCGAAAATCACCCATTAAAAAGAAACAACCTGCAGGAACTTCTGCCGGGCCATAATCTTGGTAATCGGTCTGTCCCATCAGGTAAGGCTCATCCAAAAGGGTCCCGTTTCGGTAAACCTTCCCGGCACGGATCTCGATCGTGTCGCCGCCTACCCCAATGACCCGCTTAATAAAATCTCTCCCGGTATGGCTTTCAAAAACTATAATATCCCCGTAGCCGGGTTCATTAAAACGATAACTGATCTTATCCACTACCAGACGGTTATAACTTTCAAGAGTTGGATACATGGATTTTCCCTCAACTATAAATACCTCGAAAAGAAAGAACCGGATCAGCAGGGCCAGAACGACCGCGATGGCAATGGAGCGAATCCATTCCCAGATCTCGTTTGAACGGCTCATGCACTATCGCCATCCTTTTGTGATTTAACGCATCTCCCGGATCCGCGCCGCCCGACCGGTTCTCTGGCGCAGGTAGTAGAGCTTGGCCCGGTGCACCCGCCCCCGCTTGACTACTTCGATTCGGCTAATCGACGGGGCGTGGACCGGAAAAATACGCTCCACCCCAACCCCGTAGGTGACCCGGCGAACAGTAAAGGTCTCTCTTAACCCTTGTCCCTGCCGTCGTAAAACCACCCCTTCAAAAACCTGGGTCCGCTCACGGGCTCCTTCAACGATCTTTACATGAACCCGCACTGTATCCCCGGGGCCAAAATCGGGAATATCTTCTTTTAAATACTGCCTTTCAACCTCTTTAATTAAATCCATTGTCTTAAAGCCTCCCTCGCATGAGTTAACGTTAACTATGCTCATAAAAACCGGCGGGCGCATGACGGCAGGCAAAGATTGTTTACCCCTCCATCAACGCTTCGCAGAGCAGCTAAACAAGATATCTAGATTACCGTTCATCTTTACTCAGTCTCTCCAGAAAGGACCGCTCTTCCGGCGAAAGGGCCGCTTTATG
>JAAZPQ010000190.1 GCA_012797175.1 Bacillota bacterium | reverse complement strand
TTGAGCAAAACAGCGAGATTCTTTTTCTTTACGATGCCAAGCTGTGTAACCCCAACGGGGATCCCGATGACGAAAACCGCCCCCGCATGGATTATGACCGGGAGCGCTGCCTTGTCTCCGACGTCCGCCTGAAGCGCTACCTGCGGGACTACCTCGAAGAGATGGGCCATACCATCTATGTAACCAAGTCCGCAGGGGTGGTCCAGGCGGAAGAGCGCCTGAAAAGAGTCTTAGGAACAGAAAAAGTTAGTGGAAAAGATCTCCCGGAATTGTTGGCTGAGCTGCTGGATGTACGCCTTTTTGGGGCTACCATGCCTATTAAAGGCGCCCGCCGCGGTGAAGGCGAGGCGGTCAACCTGACCGGCCCGGTCCAATTTACCTGGGGTTACTCTTTGAACCGGGTGCAACCTGTTGATTCATCGACAATCTCTTCACAGTTTGCCACCCGGGAGACCGCCGGGCAAGGCACTTTCGGCAAAGACTACCGCCTTTACTATGCCCTGATCGCCTTCCACGGCGTCGTTAGCGCCAGGCGGGCCCAGAGCATGCTTGCACGCAGCGACAACCAGCCCCGGAGCGCTACCAGCGAAGCCGACCTTGCGCTGATGGACGAAGCGATGGTCCGGGCCATCCCCCTGCTGGCCACCCGCTCCAAGATCGGCCAGTACCCGCGCCTCTATGCCCGCTTCATCTTCCGCGATGCCGATACCTTTATGGGCGATGCGCGAGACTACCTGAAGCTAAGCGAGAGCACCAGCCTGCGGTCCGTAAATGATTATACTGTTGAGCTGGACGGGCTGGCCAGGCCCCTGGAGCAGGTAGAGAAGCGGTTGGACCATATCCTGATCTGGCAAGATCCCGCCCTGCAGACCGCCGCCAACGGAGAGGCGGTTACCCTGGCAGACTGGCTGGCCAGGCGTATCGGCAAAGAGCGGGTCCGCATCTGGGAAGGAGCCTGATCATCTTGACGATAAATGAAGCGGTAGCCGTCTTCGACCTGACCGGCTCGATGGCTCATTTTCGTAAATATTATACCAATTCATCGTCACTTACTTACGGGTTCCCGCCGCGCACCGTTCTCATGGGCGTAGTTGCTGCGGTCCTGGGGATGGAGCGTGACTCTTACTACGAAACCCTGGACCGCGGCCGCTTCAGTGTGGCGGTCAAAGTGCCGGGCAGGCGGCTGATGCAGACGGTGAACTATACCCGCACCAAGAAAGAAGACCTGGGAGTGTTGAGAAAGTTCGGCGCCGTCCCCGGCACCCAGATCCCGCTGGAGCTGCTGTTGCCCGACGAAGGCCATCCCCGGCTCTGCTTTCGTGTCTTCTTCAGCCATCCCGACCAGGAGCTGCTGGCCGAGACAGCGCAGCGTCTGCAAAAGGGGCGCAGCCACTACCCGCTCTACCTGGGCTTGACCGAGTGTCCGGCCATGGCAAGGTTCCACGGCCTTTTCAAGCCGCCGGATTACCAGCAGCTGCCCGAGGGAACGCTGGTCGGGCTTACTTCAGTTTTAAACACCGCTTTGCTGCAGAAGCTGGTGCTAAACGAAAGCTCCGCTGGCCGCATCCGCATCTTTCGCGAACGGGCTCCCCACTCGTTCGGCGAAGGGCGCCGCCTGCAACCGCCAGCCTCGCTGCTCTACACTGAAGGCGAACAGCTGACCGCCCGGCTGCGCGTAGCGGCTTATCATTTTGAGATCGACAGCACCGGTCCGGATACGGTTGCTTTTATGGAGAGCTAAACCATGCCCTACTATGCCCATCGGGAAGGCAAACGCTTTTATCTTTTAAGTAGACACCTGGCTGAAACCGCCGCGGGGGCAGCGGCGCGCCTGGCTGTTCACCCGCGGCACGATCAATTGATGACAGCAGCCCTGCTGGCCGGATGGACCCACGACTTCGGTAAATACAGCCCTTTTTTCCAGCGCTACCTGCGTACCGGGCGTGGCGGCCCGGAGAAACAGCACGCCTTTTTATCAGCGCTCTGGGCCGCCCACCTTGCCGAACGGTTCCAGCTCTCCCCCGTCCTCTCGCTGGCCCTGTTTCTCTCTGTAAATTTCCACCACCGCAGCCTGGCCGATCCTGAAAATCTGCTTCTGCCGCCCCGCGAACTGACCGCCCCTCCATGGGACCACCTGGAACCGTCCCAAAGCGAGCGGTTACAGATAGCCAAGCGGCAGATCGATACTTTGCGTAAAGAGACAGAGATGACAGCTGTATCACGCTCTTTAAAGGTGGCGGCGCGGCACACCGCCCGGCTGCTTCAACAAGATAATATTCCAGTGCCGGCCTGGCTGGCTGAAGACTGGTCCGAATTGCTACAAGGCTTCTTCGACAACTGGATTCAATCTTACGGCCGTCTCTATCGTTACCGGAGGCAACAAATTCGCAGCCGGGATAGCACCGGCTTGCAAGATTACTTCGACCTGCTCACCCTTTTTTCTGCATTAATCGACGCCGACAAGCTCCATGCCGCCCGGCTTAGGGATACAGAGCGGGCCACTTTGCCCTCAGAGCCCGTCAAAACATACCGGGAAAAGCAATTTGGCCCGCCGTGCACCGCCGTAGATCAACTTCGTGAAGAACTTTACACTACCGTCTGCCGTACCGTAGAAGAAGCTCCGCTATCCCAAAAGCTTTTCACCATTACCGCGCCTACCGGCAGCGGCAAGACCCTGGCCGGCCTGGCCGCCGCCTTCATCCTGAGGCAAAAGCTAGCCGGATCAAACAGCCACAGCCCACGAATCATCTACGCGCTGCCCTTTACCAGCATTGTCGATCAAACCTTTGATACCCTTGAAAAAGTCTTAACCGTCAGCTATACAACAGATAATACAGGGCCGCCCCCCTCTACCTGGCTGCTCAAGCACCATCATCTTGCTGAAACAGATTACCGACGGCCAGGTAGAGAAGACGAAGAATCGCTTTCGCTGGACCAGGCTCTCCTGCTTATCGAAAGCTGGCAAAGTGAAGTAGTCGTCACCACGTTTGTGCAGCTGCTGCACACCCTTATCGGCTACGAAAACCGTATGCTGAAAAAATTTCATCGTCTTCAACACGCTGTTTTGATTCTCGATGAAGTGCAAAATATACCGGTCGAATACTGGCCCCTGGTAGAAAATGTGCTGCGCGAGGCTTGTAGGCAGCTAGACACCCGGGTTCTGCTGATGACCGCTACTCGGCCGGAGTGGTTTGGCAAAGATGAAGCTTTAGAGCTGGCCGGTCCAGAGCCGCAGGTTCGTCAACGTTTTACCGTGCTCGATCGGGTTAAGATAACAGCAAATCTGGAACCGCTCACTGTAGAAGAGCTGGTTGATAATTTTCAGCAGCAATACCGTGCCGGCCGCTCTTACCTGGTAATATTAAATACAATCAAGAGCTCGATCGATTTTTATCACCTGCTTAAAAAGAAACTGGGCCCCGCTGTGCCGCTCTATTATCTCTCGACAAACATTACGCCCCTGGAGCGGGCTCGCCGTCTAGAGCAGCTGAAAAAGATGCTTGAGCAAGGGAAGAAGCCACTTCTTGTATCTACCCAGGTGGTCGAAGCCGGCGTCGACCTCGACTTCGACGAGGTCTGGCGTGATCTCGGCCCGGTAGATGCAGTAGTCCAGGCAGCCGGCCGCTGTAACCGCCACTTTAAACATGACTGCGGTAATGTCCTTGTCTGGCACCTGGTAAACCGCACTGAAAGAGGTGATGCCACACTGGCGCAATATGTTTATGGCAAAATACATACCTACGCCGCAAAAAAGATGTTCGAACAAGAGCTACTGCTTCAAGAAAGCAATTTCTACGAAGCTATCGCAAACTACTTTGAAACCGTGCGACAGGCCAAGTCAACCTCTACCAGTAAAAAACTGCTCGAGGCGATGCAACGCTGGCGCTTTACCCGCCGCGATCGCGATTCAGAGCTGCTTGGCGTAGCCAACTTTGCCTTAATCGAAGAACGCCCCCATTATCTCAATGTCTTTGTTGAGATTGACGATAATGCCACCAAGACCTGGCAACTTTACCAAACCACGGTTGTCAACGAAAAAGATTTCTGGCGCCGGCGGCAGGCTTACCTGGCCCTTAAACGTGATTTTTCCAGTTACCTGCTCTCTGTCCCCACTCAGCTGGTCGTCGGGCGCTTGGACGATACAACTAACCCATTATATATACCTAAAGATATGCTCGCTGAATTCTACGATCCAGAAACCGGCTTTAAGCGCATTGATGATGAAAAGATTCTCATCTTTTAATTAACCCTCTCCTCTCGATCTTCACTGGCCAAGGTTAAATAAGGGCACCGCACTTACAAACAGCTGGTGCCCTGGTACAAATTAAAACAGGGCCAGAAATAATATGAGGGCAAGCCCTGGATCGCTGAGTAAAAATAAACTGCCACTTTATTTTAAAGCAGGAAAACGGCCTTAAAAATAGAATGCTTATAAAAGCAAGGCTTATTAAAGCAAGTTTTTTGAGGTAAAACTTTTGTCGTCGACCTCCGGTAGTGCAAAAACCCCTGGAGATCGACGACACCTGAAAATTTAACATCTTAAATCCAGAAGCCTTACAGGGCAACGCTTAGCACACCTTGGTGAAACTGAAATGAAACGATGCATAAGACATATCAAGAGATACCATTATTTAACAAGCCCTTGTCCTATAAGCATTTAACGGGTTTTCAGCCTACCTATGAGGAATTGAAACCCACATTCGTCGAAAATGTTAATTCTCATTACTGGTTTTCAGCCTACCTATGAGGAATTGAAACCGGAAGAGCTGA
>JAAZPQ010000035.1 GCA_012797175.1 Bacillota bacterium | reverse complement strand
TTTACTGGGGTCAATTTCCTAATTCCCGCAGGGTTGACTTGCAGAAACCCTTATCCCACAGCATCCCCATGGGGTAAAATATTTTTACCCCTTGCGCAAAGCCTTATCTATCAATTGTTTTCAAAGAACGCAAATGGCTCGTCAATGCCATTTTAAAAGCACCCGGTGATCATCACCGGGTGCTTCCTGGCCCTGAAACCTTTCAGCATAACCGGGTATTTTTAACCGCTACTCCTAGCCCGGCTGCTTGTTGTCGTTATTTCGTAGCAGGCTCTTCTTTGCAAACATCGCCTGGAAAAATCGAAAGCAAATCAGGACATCTAGACGAACTGCTTTCGCCTGCTGGATTGAAGGTTATCCTGACGCTACAGTACGCGCTCTCACTCTACAATATTAAATCCCGGGACAGTCAGATTATATTTATATAAAACATCGAGAAGATTCTTATTATCCGGGGAAATCTTAACTTGAATTTCCCTGGCTTTGGCGGTCAACCCGTTTAGTTTTTCCACAAATTTCACAATCGTTGCTTCAGAAGCAAAGTAAACCTCACTTATATTGATGAACAGGTTCTGATAAAGCAGGGGGATTTGCTCAGAAAGAGTTTTAAATGTCTCTCCTAAAGAGAAGTCGTTCAGAAGACCTTTCAATTCGATCACAAAGCGCCCCTTCTCCTGAGAAACCTCTATTTGCATAAATTTCTCACTGCAAAGATATTTTAATTTGCGCAGCCTGAATCTCTCAATGCTTTTAGAAATCTTTATTCTCCAAGAAGTGTGCGGTGAGGGGGTGGATAGGTTATGGAGAAACGAATAATACCAGCGGTTTTCTCTCTCCCAACTGCGGACCATCCAAAACCCCAGGGCTCGAAAAGCCACCGAACGAATTCCGGTGGTGAACAGATTTTTAAAAATATTGGGGACGGAATAGAATCTTTTAAATACTTTAACCGTAGCTTTTTGCAATTCATAAGGCGACATCTGCGCAGGCTGAAATACCACATGGTGAGCATCATAGAGATTCCAATCCCGTGTTAGCAGCCTTCCTGCCTGCTCCAGTTCGCTGAATGTTTTAGTTCCGGGTAAAGGTGTCAGAATAAGAAATTGCACGGTGTCAATGCGATTTTTTAGGGCAAAGTCCAGAGTTTCTTCTAGAGTTTGCAAGCTATCTTCGTCGGCGCCGAAAACAAACATGCCGTGGACCATAATACCTAAATTGTGGAATTGTTGAATGCAGTACTCGATATCTTTAACATCTTGTTTTTTGTTGTAACTTTTGAGGGTTTCAGGATTGATCGACTCCATGCCGACGAAAACCATACGGCAGTTGCTATCATACATCAGCTGCAGCAGCTCATCATCCCGGACAACATCTGCCCTCACCTGGGTGCACCACCAGGAAGGCTTAATATCGCGCCGGATCATCTCCCGCAGCAGCTCCTTGGTATGGCGGTTATTGGCAGCAAAGTTATCGTCAACAAAGAAGACCTGTTTACCCCGGTACTGCTTGAGTTCTTCTAACAGGAATTCTGTTTCACGGTAGCGGTATTTACGGCCAAACATCTGGGTGACACAGCAAAAAGTACAATCAAAAGGGCAACCCCGAGAGGTCATCACCGGGTAAGTAGTCATCTTCAACCCTGAAAAAAGGCTTAGATCAGGAAAAGGGATGCTGTTAAAATCAGCCCAATCAGCATCGGCATTATGTACGATTTTATCTCCCTGGCGATAAGAAACCCCGGGAACATCTAACGGCAATTCTCCTCGTTCGATACAGCGTATTAACGGCAAGAAGGTCAGATCAGCCTCTCCCCGGCAAACATAGTCACAGTGGTTTAAAGCCTCTTCAGGCATGAAGCTGACATGCGCACCGCCCATGATTACTGTCTTACCCTGGTCACGAACAAAGTCGGCTAAATGGTAGGCCTCAATGGAGGTGGAAGTAGTCGTGGAGATACAGATTAAATCAGCAGTGGTAATATCCGAGAGATGTATATCTCTGCTTGAACCCATGATCAGCCGCACCTGGTGGCCAGCCTTCTGTAATAATGTCCCCAGTATGGGCAATCCCAGGCGGGGCATAGTAACATTGCTGTAAACGTGTTTTCCCGGCGCTTTCGGCTCAATTAATGTAACTTTCATCTTTTTGCCTCCAATATCTTATGGTTACCCTTAAGACATCATCTAGTATTAAATACCATATGATGCTCACTCTATGTTATACCATCTAGTGCCCAATTGCAATACTTTTCGCTCTGTGCTTTAATAGATAATAGAATGGCATAAAAGGGATGAGCGAAAATGGTTTTTTCTAAATTGGAGGTGCTTTTGCATGAAAGAGGAAGAGCTTTACGCGCTGATTGATGAGATAATTCCTGATCATCCTATCGCTTTAACTGATATCCCAGAGGTAGACCTTTATATAGACCAGGTAACAGAGTTTATCGAAAATAAGCTTTCTATACATAAAAGGCATCAAAAAGATAAATTGCTAACTAAAACCATGATTAACAACTATGCCAAAGCAGGTATTCTTATGCCCCCCAAGCGAAAAAGATATTCCCGCCAGCATATCGCTCTCTTATTGTTGCTCTATAACTCTAAACAGATATTATCCATTAATGATATCTCTTTGCTATTTAGTGCTCTACAAAAACCGGTTGATACACATAATGATACAGAACAGCCCAACTCTTACTTAATCGATTTGGTCTACGAGCTGATGCAAGAAATTAACAACGCTCATGCCGACCAGCTCAAAAAGTTCTGCGAAGAAAAAATGGAGCTTATCCAGGGGAAAACAGCACAGGTAGAAGATGAAAAAAAAGAATCCATAAGGTGGTTCTTGATGGCTATGTCCTTGGTCTCTCAGGCCGCCATGCAGAAACGGCTAGCGGAGACCATTATCGACCGGTATTTCCAGAATGACACCCTCCGGAAAGAGCGTCAAAAAGGTAAG
>JAAZPQ010000034.1 GCA_012797175.1 Bacillota bacterium | reverse complement strand
TGCTGTAGTTCGTAAGTCCGGGCTACCGCATTGGTGCTCGGGCGGACCAGGGGGTGATCCATCGGTGCAGGGGCAAGCTGGCCCTGGATATAGACCTTTCTTTGCAGTTTCTTCAGACCGGCGATATATTCGCTTCCATCCATGGTCTGTCCTCCTATCATCGAAATGTTTTAATTTATGTTTATATTCGTGATTAGAGGGCAGGTATTCCTCTAGCGGGCTGGCGGAAGGGCAGCCCCACCTCTCCCGAGCAGCATCAATTAGGTGACAGGAGAAACGTCCCCCTGTCACCTTTTGGCGAGGGCGAGGACCTCTTTTTTGAGAGCGGCTAGTTTGCTCTCCGCGCCGGCGGCGGTGTCGTCGCTGACCGAGAAATAGAGCTTGATTTTCGGCTCGGTCCCCGAGGGACGGATACAGAACCAGGCTCCACTTTCCAACCGGTAGTAGAGCACCTCGGAGCAGGGCAGCTCGAGGGGCTGCTCCTTTCCGTTGACCAGGTCCCAGCACTTGCGCTGCTTATAATCCCTTTTTTCAATAACCTTCTCCCCCGCTACTACCGGCGGGATTTGGTCAAAGGAGCGCATAATACCGGCCGATTCAGCCATATCCGCCAATTCGATCGAAACCAGATCTTCGCGAAAATAGCCGTGCCGCTGTGAGAGCTGCTCCAGGACCTGGAGCAGGTTTCGCCCTTTTTCTTTATGGTAAGCGGCCATCTCGGCGATTAGGTAGGCCGACAAAATGGCATCCTTGTCCCGTCCAAAAGTACCGGCAAGGAAGCCGTAGCTCTCTTCGTAGCCGAAAATGAAGGTATGCTCGCCGGTCTCTTCAAACTCTTTCATCTTCTCGCCGATATATTTAAAGCCGGTCAGGGTCTCCAGGGTCTTGACGCCGTATGCAGCGGCGACTTTTCGGCCGAGGTCCCCGGTGACGATGGTCTTGATGACGACTGCATTATCGGGCAGCGCTCCCCGCCCGGCCAGCCTCCCTAGAAGATAGTCTAGCAGGAGAGCGCCGATCTGGTTTCCGTTAAGGTGAAGATAGCGCCCCTCTTCGTCGCGGACGGCACAGCCGACCCGGTCGCCATCGGGATCGGTGGCCAGGACCAGCTCCGCCTCTTCGCGACGAGCCAGCTCCAGGGCCATTTTAAAAGCAGCCGGCTCCTCGGGATTGGGCACTTCCACGGTGCTAAACTGCGGGTCGGGGACCATCTGCTCCTCGACCACGGCCAGGTCAACAAAAGAGCATTCGCGCAGCAGACCAGGGATAAAGCAGGCCCCGGTGCCGTGCAGCGGCGTATAGACCACCTTCAGCCTGGTCCGCGGCTGCGAGAGAGAGAGCGAGCGGATCGCCTCGAGATAGGCGCTATCGATCTCCGGGCCGATCAGCCGGAGCAGGCCGGCGCGCTCAGCCTCTTCCCGGGGGATGGTCCGAACATCGTCGAAGATATCCACCCGGGCGATAGCCGCGGCAACTTCATCGATCAACGGAGAGACAGCCTGTCCCCCGTCAGGTCCGTAAATTTTGTAGCCGTTATATTGCGGCGGGTTATGGCTGGCTGTGATTACAATTCCGGCGGCGCAGCCGAGCCGGCACACGGTAAAAGAGAGCTCCGGCGTGGGGCGAACCCCGTCAAAGAGCAGCGCGGTGATCCCGTTGGCCGCCAGGGTCAGGGCAGCATCGATGGAAAATTCACGTGAAAATTGGCGGGTGTCGTAGGCGATAGCCACCTTTTTTTCTTTCGCTTCCAGGTCGAGGCTGTTGAGGTAATCGGCAAGCCCCTGGGTTGCCCGGCGCACGATATAGCGGTTCATCCGGTTGAGCCCGGGGCCGATAACACCGCGTAACCCCCCGGTGCCGAAGGTCAGCTCTTTGCCGAAGCAGCTCTCGATCTGCTCGCCGTCTCCGGCCATCGCCTCCAGCTGGCGCCGGGTTTCGGGGTCGAGATTCGGGCAGGCCAGCCAGCAGCGGTAGTGCTGCTGCGGGGTTAACTCCCCGGCCGCCGCCACGCGGCCGAAATCGTCTTCGTAGCGGATAATATCATCCTCACCGAGGTAGCTGCCGCTCTGCACCTCGATCACCTCGAGCAGCTCTGCCCCGGGATTTTCCAGGCGGTGCTTCGTCCCGACGGGGATAAAGACGCTCTCGCCTTCCCGGCGCCGCAGCTGCTCCTCGCCTATGGTAATCAAGGCTTCTCCACGGACCACGATCCAGTTTTCCGAGCGGTGACGGTGGCTCTGCAGGCTGAGCCGCTTTCCGGGTTCGACGGTGATCCGCTTCACCTGGTAGCCCTCTCCCAACTCCAGGGAGGTAAAGCTGCCCCAGGGACGGTAGACAGTGCGGTGCTGCAGATACTCAGGTGCGCCGCTTTTTTCCAGCTCCGCGGCCAGCTCCCTGACCTCCTGGGAGCGCGCTAGCGGGCAGACCAGCAGAGCGTCATCGGTCTCTACAATGGCCATTTTCTCCACCCCGATAGCGCTTACCAGGCGCGACCGCGAGATAACCAGGCTATCGCGGGTATCAAGCAGCAAGGTGCGCCCTTCGCAGTAGTTGCCGGAACTGTCTTTGGGTGAAATCTGGTGGTAAGCTTCGAAGCTGCCCAGATCGCTCCAGGAGATCTCAGCGGGGATTACCACCACATCCGCGGCCTGCTCCATGATCCCGTAGTCGATGGAGATCGGCGTCATCTTCGCATAGGCCTCCTCGACGGAGCCCGCGTCCGCAAAATCGATCCCGTCCAGGGCAGCGGCCATCGCCGGCAGATGGCGGCGGTAAGCCGCCATCAGAGCGCCCACCTCGAAGATAAACATGCCGCTGTTCCAAAGAAAGCGGCTGTCTTTTAGATAGGCCGCGGCCCTTTCCTGGTCGGGCTTCTCTACGAAGCGCTCTACCTTGAAAGCGTTACTGTCCAGCCGGTCGCCGCGGCAGATATAGCCGTAACCGGTCTCCGGATAACGCGGGGTAATCCCGAAGGTGACCAGCCCGTATTTTTTCGCGGTCTCCCCTGCTTGGCGTAAAAGCTCCGCAAACTGCTCCCGGTCAGGAATGTAGTGGTCTGAAGGAAGAACCGCCATGATCGCTGTCGGACCTTCGCGGCGTGCCAGGAACCAGGCCCCCAGCCCGATAGCCGGAGCGGTATTGCACGACTGCGGCTCGCAGAGCAGCGTCACGGCATCGGGGTCGAGCTCCATGGCTGAAAGCTGGCGCCTGATCTCACTCTCCTGGTCTCGATGCGTTACCACGATTATTTTTTCCGGCGGCGTTTGCGGTAACAGGCGGGCCGCGGTCTCCTGAAAAAGGCTTCTCCGGCTGCGGCCGAAGGTAAGATATTGCTTTGGTAAATGCTCCCGGCTGAGCGGCCACAGACGGGTCCCGCTGCCGCCGGCTAAAATAAGAGCATACATCTACAGTTCACTCCCTGCAATGAGATAATCATTTTATGAAATAGAGTTGTTACATCTCTTAAGTGTCTCTAGGTGACGGCGAGAATGTCCCGGCAACTTCGCCGACCCCCGCGTAACCCTGGTGAGAAGTAAGATGCATCTCGTGGAGGGCCAGTAGCAGGGAAAGCGTCGATTCGCCCCCCTGGTTCATATTAACCCCACCGGGCATGAGGCCGTCGTAACAGCCGCCACTGCTGAAATCGTAGAGGGTCTGATGAGTATCGTTGTTCCCGAAAAACCAGTTGAAGGACCAGTCCATGGCGATCTGCCAGCGGGGCTCCCCGGTAGCCAGGTAGGCCTGTGTGCAGGCAGCAACCATCGCCGCTGCATCGAGGGGCTGCTGGTCGAAGGGAGCCTTCTCGCCACCGCGGCGGTACCACCCGTTATTGCCAACCAGGGAAAGCTGTCCCCCGGCCGGGTTGGTCTGGATCGAGATTAGCCAGTTGAGGGCGCAGAGCCCGGTTTGTAAGATCTGCTGCTCTTGCAGGTAGCTCCCCGCCCCGATGAGGGCCTGCGGGATCCGGGCATTATCATAAGTAACGATCTCTTCAAGCCAGAACCATTCTTCGGTGGCATACTCGGAAAACTGCTGGCAAAGCTGTCCGCTTAAATTTACCAGCAGCTTGCGCACTTCGGGATCACCGCCGAAGCGCTTCAGGTAATAGAGCGCCCCGATGATCGTAAAGGCCCAGGCACGGGGCGAGATAAAGGAGTCCACCGGCAGGAGCAGCTGCTTAAACAGGCGGGTGATCAGCCCCAAAAGGGAGTCATCGGGAGGGTAGGCGATGGTATAGCCGAGGGCCCAGATGCTGCGCCCATGGCTGTCTTCTGAGCCCACCTCTTCTTGCCAACGGCGCTGGTAAGAAAGAAAGTTGCGCATCCGCCCGGCATCGCGGTTATATGCGTCAAGCAGAAAACTAAGATAGGTCCGAAAGAGCGGACAGATCTGCTCATCTTTGAACAGCCGCCAGTTCATCACGGTGACGATCAACGCCCGGGCATTGTCATCGATGCAGTAACCATGCCCCCGGTTCGGCACCGTGTAGAGGGCATGTTGAAAGAGGCCGGTGTCATCGGTCATAGCCCGGAGATGATTCAGCCGGATCTCGGGCAGGACCGCGCTCTCAGTTA
The DNA here is from genome assembly GCA_012797175.1 of Bacillota bacterium. GTDB lineage: Bacteria > Bacillota > Dethiobacteria > DTU022 > DTU022 > JAAZPQ01. The sequence goes on along the minus strand of JAAZPQ010000034.1, from coordinate 11,036 downwards.
CCGCCAAGCTTTGGACCGATTTCTTGCCCACGCTGCTGTATTCAAGCAGCGCTTTTTCAAAGGCCGCGGCATAATTACGCGCCACTTCGCGCCAGATCATCTTCCGCCCATACTGGTAAGAGAGCTTGCGCATGCGGCTACGCATTGCCTCGTCGCCGAGAAGTTCGATCAGCTTGTCGGCCAGGGCCTCGCTATCGCGGAAGGGGACCAGGCAGCCGCGCCCATCGGCGAGCAGCTCCTGGGCATACCAGTACGGCGTGGAGACAATCACCTTGCCGCAGGCGAGAGCGTAGGCCAGGGTGCCCGAGGTAATCTGGTCTTTGTTCACATACGGGGTTAGATAGATATCGGTGGCCACCAGGAATTCAATAAGCCGCTCTAAGGAGACATACTGGTTGTAAAAGGTAATCTGCTTCTGGAGCCCCTTTTCCCGGACCAGCTGCTCCAGCTGATGGCGGTACTGCTCGCCGTAGCGGCGCTTTATCTCGGGATGGGTCGCTCCGAGAACAATATAGAGCACTTCGGGGTATTTAGCCGCCACCTTCTCCAGGGCGGCGATGGCATATTCGATCCCCTTGTTCGGCCCGAGCAGGCCGAAGGTCAAGAGAAGGGTTCGCCCTTCCGCCTGAAAGCGATCCTTGTAGAACGACGAATCGAGAAAGGGGACATCGGGAGCCCCGTGCGGGATCATCACAATCTTGGAGGCAGGGACATCGTAAACCTGCTCCAGCAGCCGCACCGCCATCTGCGCCTGCACAACCACCAGGGTGGAGAGCTCGCAGATGCGGGTAAAGGTCTTCTTCTGACCGGGAGTAGGCTCCGCAAGAATGGTATGGAAAGTAGTCACCACCGGTTTTTTTAGCGAGCGGAGCAGGTGAATGATATAGCTGCCGTCTTCGCCGCCAAAAATACCGAACTCATGCTGCAGACAGACCACGTCAATCGGTGAAACATTGATGAAGTCGGCGGCCCTCTGGTAATCGCCGCGGTGCTGATCGCGGATATGAAAGCTGACCTCGCGATCGTACTGGTAACCCTGCGGCGTATTGTTCAGGGCGATCACCTCAAAATAATTCTGCTCGCCGTTAGATTGGCCTTCACTGTAAATCTTCCGGAAATTATCCGTCAGGTCTGCCGTGTACGTCGCGATGCCACAGCGGCGCGGCGGATAGGTAGAGATAAAGGCTACTTTTAACGGCTTAAACAGATTGCCGATAAACATTACAACACCTCTCTGTTATATTTCCTCTATATTTCTTCTACTATAATTTATATTTCCTCTTCGCTTATATTTAACCTTTCCCTAATTCTATTTATAAATAATCTGCCGGTAAAGCTCGAGATAGCGCCTCACCATCACCTCGACGCTAAAGTTGGCTTCGACGTGGGCGCGGCAGCGCCGGCGAGGCAGATCTTTGAGCCGCGCCAAACGGGCTGGTGCCTCTTCAGGCCGCTCTACCAGAAAACCGGTCTCCCCGTCGCGGATCAGCTCCGCCATGGAGCCGCGGTTACAGGCGATCACCGGGGTGCCGCAGGCCATCGCTTCGACAACGCTCAGCCCGAAGGGTTCATCGAAGTTGATCAGATGCAGCAGGGCCATGGCGCCCCCCAGAAGGGCGCCTTTCTCTGCCGGGCCTACCGAACCGATATACTTGATCTGCTCATTATCCAGGTAAGGAGCGACGAACTGATCAAAATAATCATGGTCCTGGATAATCCCAGCGATGATCAGCGGCAGGCCGACCTGCCGGGCCAGCTGGATTGCTTCAGCAGTGCCCTTATCCGGGTGAATCCGCCCGAAGAAGAGCAGGTAGCGCCCCGGCTCGCCGGAGAAGGGATACTCTTCCAGGGGGATCCCGTGGTAGATGGTGGCGCAGTAATCGAGAGCAGGGCTACGGTCGGCATCGCTGATGGAGACATAGTGAACCCGGCGGTTATACTTCTGGTAAACCGGGAGAATCTTAGGCGATGAAAAGCCGTGGATAGTGGTCACCACCGGCGTCTGTACCAGGCCCGTGTAGCTCAGCGGTAAAAAATCAAAGTGGTTATGGATCAGATCGTAGCGCTGCGCCTCTTCGAAGAGGGCGGCAATATGAAGACATTCCCACACTTTCGGGTCGAGGGAGTTGTCCTCGGCATACGGGCGCGGGGCCACGGCGCGAAGGCAGGCTCTAGTCTGCGAATCCGCGGTAGCGTAGAGGGTTACCTCGACGCCCTCCTGGACCAGGCCCTCGGTGAGCCAGCTGACCACCTGCTCCCAGGGACCGTAGTGGCGGGGCGGTGTGCGCCAGGCGATCGGAGACAATATTGCTATTTTCATTCTACCTGTAAACAGCTCCTTTTTTCCAGAGCGGTCTCATACAAGAGGTAGTCCAGCAGGTCATCGAGACGGGCTGTGGCCAGGCAGACGGAGGTATCGGCAGCGCCGTAGTACATCAGCAGTTCGCCGGTAGCCTTGTTGTAAACTGTCCCTGTGGGAAAGGTCACCCCGGGAACATCACCGACCCGCTCGTAATTCTCGCGGGGGCCGAAGACCCACCCTTCACTGCGCCGGATAATTTTCCAAGGCGCCTCCAGATCCAGCAGGGCCAGGCCAACACGGTAAATGGCACCCGAAGCGGTCGTGCGTACCCCGTGGTAGATGATCAGCCAGCCTTCCCTGGTCTCAATCGGGGGAGGCCCCAGGCCGACACGAAAGCTATCCCAGCAGCCGGGGCGCACCGGGATCAAGATCTTGTGATCGCCCCAGTACTTCAGATCTGGTGAAGAGGCGATCCAGATATGGGCTTCGCCCCGGATAATCGGACGGTGAATGAGAACGTAACGATCGTTGATCAAGCGGGGGAATAACGAGGCATCCTTATCCTCCGGGGGCAGCATCGCCCCTTTGCGGATAAAGGTGTGTAGATCCTTAGAGAGGGCCAGCGAGACCATCGGTCCATCTTTAGAAAAAGAGACGTAGGTCACGGCATACTCCTTCTTCTCGGGCAGCCAAACAATACGGGGGTCCTCGATCCCCCACTGCTCCTCGTTAAAGACCGGGTCGGGCATCAGGGTGGGCCGGTCATCGATCTGCCAGCTGGTTATGCCGTCTTTGCTGCGAGCGAAGGTCAGGTGCGAAAAACCACGCATATCTTCAACACGCACCAGCAGCCAGGTTTCTCCATTATGCTGGACCGCGCCCGGGTTAAAGGTCGAATTTGCTAGATAAGGCCAGCGTTCAGGTGAAAGAATGGGATTACCCCCGTAGCGGTGGAAAAGCTCCCTCTTGTCTAAATAGTTCCTCATAACTGATAAACTCCTTTTTAGTCTATTTTCAACTTATTAATGCCTTGGAATGTATGTATCATACTTTTTGGATGATCAGCAGGTTGCCAAAGAGATGATGTACCAATATATAATAAAAAAATATAGTAGAACTACTTCTCCTCTTAATTGTTAAAATCCTTCTTTTTTCTACCGGGAAACGCAGTAGCAGAAGCTCTTTCTCCCCAAAGCTCCGTCTATCTAGACTGTTTCGCCGGGCTGATCTTCCAGAGAACGCCGCTTTTGGGAATGGCGTTCGGGGCCATGTCGGTAAACTCGATTACCCCGAAATCAAGCACGTAGAGATTCTTGCCGTCGGGATCAAACTCGAGATCAATGATTCTCTTGAAACCGCCGCCGCTGCGTCCGGCCCGCGGTTGCTCCTTGTTTTTAATAAACCAGCTGTATTTGCCGGTTTGGGGATCGACATTGATCACCCCGGTAGGGACAAGCTCTTTCAGGTTCTCAGTAAGAGGTTGAGCGTCGCCAAAAATAGCTACGAATAGCCCCTTGGCCGGAAATTGTGCCGGGGCGCAGGCTAGCTTCATCGGCGAATAGTGCGGCGGCAACGTGGCCAGGGGCGGCTCTACCGGCGGCGGGTTAACAATCAGGGGGCGGCGGTTAATCCCCCTCTCGGAGTCGAACAGCGGCTCGGTCAGCGGAAACTGCCCGGCAAAATCAGGCCAGCCGTACCAAGCACCCTTTTTTAGTTTAACCACCCAGTCGGGCGAATTTTTTACGGCCCTGACGCCGCGATCATCATACCCGAGGTTGGTCGCGTAAAGCGTTCCGTCGTCATCCATGGCCAGGCCATAGGGATTACGCAGGCCGTCGGCATAGATGCTCAGCTTCTTGCTTTTCAGGTCGAAACGATGGATCGCCCCGCTGGCGGGCAGTGTTGCCCGGACCATTTCCCCCCGGGAGCGGTTTACGCCAAAAGGGGCAAAGGCACCGGTACTTCTTTTATCCGAGGGTTCGGGCGTGCTTAGGTCAAGGGCTTCATAGTTTTCTCCGGTAAGGGTAAAATCGCGGGAAGGAAAATCATGAAATTTAGGATGGCGCTCTACCCAGGCATAGACAAAGTTGTCGGAGCCGACTACCCCGGCATTAGTGGCGGTACCCTGCCCAAAGTATAATGCGCCGTCAGGGCCGAAGATGAGATCGTTATTCTGATGGTCCCCCAGGGAAGGGAGCCCGGTGACGAGCTCTTCTTGATCGCCGCTTTTCAGATCAAGAGCGGTGATCTTGCCGCGATGCGATAGATACAGCTTCCCCCCGCGCAGGGCCATCCCGTTCAGGGGGCCGTTGAAGCCGGCGGCAACTTCGTCGATCTCGCCGCCCGGCGAGATCCGGAGCACCCTGGCCTCGGTCTCTTTCGGGCCGCTGGCATAGCCCGATTCGGCAACATAGATCTCACCGGAGCGATCGATAACTACAGAGGTGGGATAGGTCAGCCCTTTTGCCACCACCTCGGCCCGGTAGCCCGGCGGCAGCTCCAGGGCTGCGGGAGCGGTACTTACCGCCGCCCTGAGTAAAAAAGGGGTCAGCAGCCCGGCGGTAAGAAGTAACCCGGCGGCATAATAGGTCCGCGCCGGGGATTGGGCCAGGCTAAAGCGGCTGTAAAGCAGGGCCACGATAAGGCCGTAAAAGAGAAAGGCCAGCAAAGGTATCCAGTTGTCGAGAGGTCCGGCAGCCATAGGCGGAAAACCGAGGATCACCGGAACCAGCAGGAGCGGACCGGCTATCCAGAGCAGAACCCCGAGGATCACCCCCGCCAGAACCGTGGCGGAGAGCCTCAGCCGGCGGCGGCGCATGACGGCGGCATAGAGGAGCCCGCCCAGCGCACCAAGAATCAGAAGCGCAAAAAAACCGTAGAGCAGGCTCACCTTCGTCAGCAGAAGCCCCAGGGAAGGCAGTAGCCAGGCCCCCCATAAGATCAGCGAACCCGCCAGGGCCCCGATCAGCCCAGCCAAAATACCCCAGAAAAGATACCCGTAGCGCTTCATACCCCGACCCCTTTACACCTAAGATAACTATATTTTTTTCCAAAGGAAAATAATTATCCCGGGTGACAGGGGGACGTTTCTCCTGTCACCCCCAGGCGAGCCGGTCGGGGTAAGAAAAAAGGTGACAGGAGAAACGTCCCCTTGTCACCTCAGGTGGTGGTCGGTTATAAAATGCAAGAGCAGCTCTTTACGGTTTTTGGCTTCGAGCTTGTGCAGGATATTGCGGACGTGGAATTTGACGGTGTTTTTAGAGATGAACAGGGCGGCTGCTATCTCGGAATCGCTAGCCCCCTGCATCAAGAGAAGGTAGATCTTTTTTTCCGCCGCAGTCAGAATCTCGGGAGGATCCGTGATGGCAGCCGGGGTGAACTCAACCGCTGCTTCTACTGCCTCTGAAGCCTCCGGCTGATTCATTATCTTGAACGGGTTTCGTGAAATCAACGGTACGAACAGGAAAAGCAAGGTCAGGGCGGTGACAAATAGCAATACCGGAAAGCCGTAGCTCCACCCGGCGGCAGAAACAGCGGTGGAGAAACCAATTAAGAGTAAAGATGCACCTAGACCCAGGCCGAATACACGGCGGGCTGGATAAAACTGGGCCACGGTCCATAATGCATACCAGAAAAAAAGATCTGCCGCGGCAAAACCTAGATTGAAGGCCGCGTGGTGAACCCAGACCAGTACGGGGGTCACTGTTTGGGTGAGCGCAATGGCCAATCCCACCCCGAGCAGGCTTAAGCTGTAAGTTGCCAAGCTGGCGGCCTGGCCGCGTGTTGCCGGCAAGGCCATCAGAACGATCCCTCCGCTATAGAGCAGAAAGCCGATTGCTTTTTCCCATAGCGGGGAGGCAAACATCTGCAGGGAAAAAGAATTATACCAGATGCCGCCAATCAGGTAGATGGCCACGGTATATGCCGCCAGGGGCATAATCATGGCCTGTGGATTTAAATTCTTCCCGGGTGAGATCGGCCTTGCCGCTTCGTCGGGATCAGCTGCGGTAAAGGCAAAGACACCGCCTGTAGCCAGGGCGGCAAGCAGAAAGAAAAGCAGCTTTTCCGGAACTGAGACGGGCATATTAACCCCTGCCGTGACGATGTTAGCGCCGGCCATGGCTACGACCAGTGTCCGGAGGGGCCGGGGATTGACAGAAAACCGGGCGGTCCACTCCGCCACCAGGTAAGCGGCAGAGAAGCCCAGCACGGCCATAATAAAAATATCCGCTGCCAGTACCGCCCCGTAGATAAAAGCATAAACAACGGTCAGCGCAGCGATGATTGCACCAACAATTCGGGCCCCAACGCGTGAAGGCGCTTTCTTCGCCGTAAGCAGTCCTGATATGAAAAGCCCCAGGCCATGGCTGATTACAAATACCAACCCCAGTAACAGCGTCTTTTCGCCTGCCGTCTCCATCAATAAGCAGCCGAACATGGGAAACGACAGTAACCAACCGAACAGGGCTGCCAGGGCCGGGCCCTGGCAAAAAAGGTTATGTCGCTCAATTGTTGTTTTTGGCAATTGACACATCTCTTTAAAATTTTTCATTAGAGCAAGTTCAGGTTTCTACATGGATTGCCGGTAACCCTTTATCTTAGATCTATAATTATTATTCCTAAATCTCCAACCTACCCTGACGGGTAGTAGGTAAAATAGCGCAGCCGAGCTCTGGAAAGAATTATCTGTAACCGGTAAAACCAGCCGGGATCGGCTGGGACCTGGCCAAAAAGCCAGGTCCCAGTTAATTAATCTTAAAATTTACCCGGGAAATTACCGGCGCTACCTTTTTTTACGCAGTAAAACCAGGCCCCCTGCCGTCAGGACAGCGCCTAAACTTATAAAGAGAGCCGGAGAAGTACTGGTACGGGGCAGCTCATTTTTAAGCTTCGAGGTATCAGCTTCCAGCCCGGAATCTGATCCGGGGGCTGCCGTTACGGTAATAGTACACCCGGCGGTAAAATGACCATCTTCCGTGGTCACCGTAACAAGAGCTCTGCCGGGTCCAACAGCGGTAACCAGGCCGTCCTCATTGACCGTGGCCACAGATTCATCGCTGGAGCTCCACCGCACGTTCTTGTTCGTAGCCTCTTCAGGAGCAACCGTGGCGCGCAGTTGAAAAGTGCCGTCCACCGAAAGGGAAAGAGCGCTCCAGTTCAGGCTGACGCCGCTTACCGGAACAGCTGAGAGCTTAAAATTTGCCACCAGGTTGCGGTCCTTCTCTGCAGTAAAAGTATAGTCCGGGTCCGTGCTTACCTCCACACCATCTTCAGTCCAGTTGACAAATTCATAGCCTTCATTAGCGGCAGCCGAGACGGTCACAGTGGCAAATTTGCCGTACTCTCCGCCGCCTGTGACGGTACCGCCTGCGTAAGGGCTGGAGGAGAGGGTAACTGAATACTTCACCACGGTATAAGGGATCGCCAGTGCATCAATTTCTTCGTCATAATCTGCCAGCTTGGTTACTGAACCGTTATCTACATTAATCTGGTAAAGCCCCCCGCCCACACCGTTTACATATAACGCCCCGTAAAGAATATCGTTATCGCGGTCGAAGGCGATATCCTGGGCATAGTTCAGATCAAGGCCGGTGTTGCCGACGGCTGTCCCCTGGCCGGTAGTTTTATCGATGCGGTAGAGGCAGTCATCGAAAATGTTCAAGCCGTAAAGATGGCCGGCCGCATCGGCGGCGATGCCGATAATAATCCCCGGGGCAATCGTCCCTACAAGCGTAACCTGAGCCGTGTCCAGGTCAATGGTGTAAAGTTCAGTTGACGATGCCACGTAAGCGGTCTGCGTCGCCCGGTCGTAGGTAAAGCCGGTTAACATGCCGACTCCGGTCGAACCGATCAGGGTATACTCTCCCGTAAGGCAATCAATGGTATATAAACAGGAGTTGCCATCGCTATAACTTATCGTGTACCAGGCCTCTTCGACAAAATCTCCGCCAGACATAAAATCAAAGGTATCGTCAGCGACGCTTTTAATTAGCCTGAGCTCACCGGAAGGGATTTCAATTGAGACAGGCCCTTCCGCCAGCCCCGTGTCACCCCCATAGGCATTCCAACCGTATGCCGTGACCGTCCCCCCGTTGGCCGAGGCCTGGCCGGAAGGGGTTACCCAAACCCACAGAATCAACGAGGTGATTAAACAGAAAAGAAAAACATGCCGCGGTAGTCTTTTCATTTCGCAACCTCATTTCTTTCATTCTTTTAAAGAGGCACCGTAAATGATGCCCGATCTGCCCGGGTAAAAAATAGGTTACCCCCTTTCTTGCTAAATTGTATGGACATCTTTATTATTGATTATGGGAGGGATTTGTCTACTACCCTTAGGGATAGGTTTTAAAAAGGGCCGCTTTTTTCTCCGCGGCCCTTTCCTAAAACCTTGTTCTATTGTGGATGCCAATGTGGATGCCAAAACGCAGCCCGGGTTCTAGAGGTTAAATCTACCCTTGATTGCTTTCGTGAAAAATAATATTCCCCAGAGATTAACCGCCCCGTTGATCGTTAGGGCAATACCGATAAATATAGTCAGGACAACGCTCCCGGCAAACGGGTTAAAGAGTAATAGCGTGCCTAATACAGCAGTTAGCAGGGCCAAGATAAGGCTCAGCCACCATTTCTCTTGGTGTAGCCTTTTTAGCTCAACGGATAGCTGGATCCTTAGAATACTGTCAATGAGGATCACCAGGCCTAAAATAACCGGAATCACAGAGACTACCGCCTTCGGAGCAAACAGCATAAAACCGGCGAGCAGTAGAAAAATAAGTCCCTGGGCCAGGTCTGCCCGGAATAAATTTTCAAAAGCGTCTCTTCTAAAATAGACGATGACCCTAACCAGACCGAGGAGCAGTGTAATCACGCCGCATAATTTGCAGATAGTCAGAAGAGAAAACTCCGGCCAGATGATTAGAGTAATGCCCAGCAAGATAAACAAGACCGAAATAATGATAAATGCCGTTTTAAACCTCTGCACTGTTTCCATTACTTAGTTTTCTCCTTTTCGTTAATTGTAGATCCGGCACCTTAAAAGTTCAACCTGGCTCTCTATCTCGACTGCAAAACCGGGCACCTCTACCAAGCAATGTAAAAACCGTTACCCCGACAGGTAGCTCCGCCCTACTTCAAAAAAGGTAACAGAGCCGGCCCCTGTCACCCTTGAGCTTCAGTGCCCAAAGAACATGCGCTGGATCAGATCAAAATTGCGGCGAATGCTTTCTGTTCCCCTGACCGGGCCCATGTGGCCGGGTAGAAGAAGCTCGACTTCGTCTAGCTGGGCCAGGGCGGCGACGCTGCGGCCAAGCTCTTCGAAATTTCCCCCGGGAAGATCAGAGCGGCCGATACTGCCTTCGAAGACTGTATCGCCGGTAACCAGGGCCTTCTCCCTTGGAAAGTAGAAGCAGATCGAACCCGGCGAATGGCCGGGGGTCTGTATAACCCGGACCAGGTCTCCACCCGCTTCCGGCGGGCCCAGGTTCAGCTCGCCTGCCTGAAGGTAAAAGTCCGGAGCCAGCGGGGGCATCTTTTCCATCCCCGCGGCCCGGGCGCGCTGCTCGAGGGCCTCTAAAAAAAAGGCGTCCTGGCGGTGGATGCCTACCTTGGCCCCGCTTCGTTCCCGGATCACCCCCACTGCTTCAACATGATCGGGATGCCCATGCGTACATAGAATTACCCCGATCTCTTCAAGTTTAATTCCGTCGGCAGAGATAGACCTGGTTAAAGTTTCCAGGCATCTCTCGCCGGACTCGTTGACAATATGGCCAGGATCGATCAGGACGAGCTGTTTTCCCCGGTAGATATAGCTATTGCAGTTGTTGCCGTAGCCCTGCCAGAAATAAGCGTAAAAGCGGTCGGTCAGGCGCATATAAGTTCCTCCGTAGCTTCAATTTTAACAATATGATATCATAAATGCCGGGGTGAAGAAAAGTATGGAAAAGATTAAATCGGCCCGTGAGCTGGCCATGGAGCGGACAGCTGATTTAAAAGATACTTATCAGGAGAGTCCCGGCTCAGAGTATGAACCGTATTTTAAGGCCTCTTCTCTTCTGGCAGATTCATTTCTTAAAAAGCAGTCTACGCTGGAGAGGGTGATCGAAACGATCAGCCGCTATCCCGACGGAGCCCGGGACGAAGCAACCCGCATTTTTCTCGAAAAAATTGTTGCTGGGATGGAGCTAGAGCACTGCCCCGTGGTAGCCTCTGCCTTTCGCCATTACCGTGCCGCCCAGGAAAGCAAGCTGGTTGACGCCTTGGAAGAACTTGACCGCAAATACCGGGAAGAAGTCCAAGAGCTACTGGCCCAAGCAAAGGATGGCCAGTACGCGGCGCAGCTTCTCGAGCCGCTCCACCAGGCCGGGATCAGCGGTTCAGCGCTGGCCGGGGTAAACTTGGAGCGCTCTCCCTGGTGGCAAGAGAAGCTCAGCAGCCTTGAGGCCGGCTTCGAGTCGCAGCTGGCCCTTTTAAAAGAACAGCTGCTCTCTGCTTTAAAAAATAAATAATGGTGAACCGCCAACGCTGCCGGACAGCCATCCGCTACTCTTTCAGTATCCGGGCGCCGCATGGGTAAGATAGCAGACCTGCCGCCCATACAGAGATTCCTTAATAATTCTCTCTAGAAAAAAGCAGGTTTCTTCACCTGCTTATGATTAAACCTTAAATAAAGGCTCCTGAACAGTTAAACATTCTGTTTTTTCTTTAGCATGGCGACTCCTGCCTTAACGGCCTTTCCAAC
>JAAZPQ010000033.1 GCA_012797175.1 Bacillota bacterium | reverse complement strand
TTCTCTCTCAGGAACCTGGCGGGGTTACCGACCATAACTGAATTTGGTTTAACATCTTTCAAGACCACAGCCCCCATCCCGATAATCGAATTATCCCCGATCTTAATCCCATTTTTGATAATAGAGCCGCTGCCCAGGTAGCAACCGGGGCCGATATTTACGTTTCCGCCAATGGAGGCATTCGGAGAGATAACGCTATAATCACCGATGGTTACATCATGGCCGATCACTACCTGCTTATTAATCAGACAACCTTCACCGATATGGACATTACAGGTAGCGACCGCGCCCGTATGAATGATGGTTCCTTTAGCCACTGAAGAGAACCGCGATAAAATAAATCCCGGGTCCATGATCTTGATATAGCTTAACTGGTAATCAGCCAATTTTTCATATAACGCTTTTCTTGAAGCCGGCTCGCCAACAGAAACAATAAACTCTAAACCGTCCTTAGGAAAATGGTTTAGGGCTTCCGGCAGTGTATAAACCTTAATTTCATCAACTTCCCTGTTGGTAACAGCACCGTCAACAATAAAAATAACCTGGTGCCACTTTCCTATTCTCCGGGATAGGTCGGCTATCTCTCGGCCCATCCCCCCACAGCCGTAGATACAGAGTGTTTTCATCTAATTACGCCTCGCTAAACGGTTACCCTAATAAGTTATCTCTTTTGTTCCTTTAAATTTCTCCATGGTAACAGCTTCACTGCTGTTAATCCCTTCTCTTTTTAACACTTTTACTATTGTTTTAACCATAATCTTAAGGTCTAGTAGAAAAGAAAGATTATCGACATACTCAAGGTCATAATGAAACTTTTCTTCCCAGGTGATCGCATTTCTGCCGTTGACCTGGGCCAGCCCCGTTAGCCCCGGCCGCACAGCATGCCGGCGCCTCTGCTGCTCATTGTATAGCGGCAAGTATTCGATCAGCAGGGGCCGCGGCCCGATAAAAGACATATCGCCCTTTAAAATGTTGAACAGTTCAGGCAGTTCATCTAACGAACTGCTCCGCAAAGCCCTGCCGAACTTTGTTAAGCGTAGATGGTTCGGCAGCAGCTCGCCATTTTCATCTCTCTCGTCGGTCATGGTTCTAAACTTATAGATAGTAAATATCTTTTCGTTAAGCCCCGGCCTTTCCTGTTTAAACAATACCGGGCTGCCCAACTTAATTCGTACCAAAAGAGCAATAATTAAAAATACCGGGCTCAAGACCACCAGGGCAATAAGCGATAATATAAAATCCAGCAGTCTCTTAAAATACCTGCCATATATTCCGGTTTTCATTGTCCCCTCACCAAGATCTCTTTATACTTTACAGGCAATAAGATCTATTTTGCAAGAGCTTGAGTTTTTGCCACGACCTTCTAGGGCTAATGTTCTATCTTAGCCCTACTTAAGAATATCATAATTCACCAAGCTAATCTTCAAAAGCTTATTCTTCAATCGCTAGCCGCCTCGGCACAGGGCCGGCTCTTGCATTATTATTCGGTGACCTTAAGTTGATCGCGGCTTATCTTTCGGGTTAAACGGTTGATCCGGTGGCGCAGCGCCGCGGGGTGGACGGGGCTGCTCGAAGGGATGTCGCCGCGACGAGAGGCCTGCTCCAGGGCCCGGCTGCTCCAGTGTAGAGCTGCCGGGTAATCGCGGGCCCGGTGCTCATAGTACTTGGCCAGCTCCACGTAAGCGTCCAGGTTGTTACCGCCCCGGCGGGCCAGACCTTGCCACAAGGAGACCGCTTCTGCCCACTGGCCCTGCTTTTTACAAAGCAGGGCCAGCTGAGAGTGCGCCTTCTCCTCCAGGCCGCTCTCAGCGCTGCCCATGACCTGCCGGTAATAGTGCTGCGCCTTCTCGATATGCCCGGCTTCTTGATAAAGCCTACCCAAAGAGTAACATTCTGCCGGATGCGCCGGTTTTTCAGAAGCGACGGTAGAGGCAACCCGGCCGAGCAGCCCGGCCATGGAGAGGATATCGTAAAGATTGTGCTCGAACACCTTTCGCAGAAGGGCGGTCTCGCCGCGGCGCAGGTAATTGAAATAGACGGCCGGGATCTCCCCGCCGGGGATATCATCCTGGCGCCGAAAGCCGAGAAGGGCCTCTTCAAGATAGCTCAGCCTACGCGAGGGGAAGCGCTCGTTCCAGAGGCTGCGTGCGCAGATCAGCAGATCGAGATGCTCGCGCGGCGCGGTCTGCGCCGTTCTCCTGAGCAGCTGGCGGGTCTGGATTAAGGGCAGGTCGAAAGCCTTACCGTTAAAGGTAATCAGGCCGCTGAAAGGGTCGGCAAAAGCAGCAAAATGGCTTAGCATGGCCTCTTCTTCGGCCGGGTGCCTGAGAAAGTACTGGCGGATGCGGAAAGAGCCGTTAGCCCGCCAGCCCAGCCCGATTAAGAAGACCCAGGTGCCGGTTCCACCAGCTAAGCCGGTGGTTTCCACATCAAGAAAGAGGAAGCGGTCCGGGTCGATCGCCGGGAGACTGCGGTCGCGCGCCGGCAAGGCCAGGTCGCTGCCGCGTAAATCGAGGCTCTCCTTCAGGGTATAATCACCGTGCCGCCGCTCCAGGGGAAAGGAGAGATCGCGCAGGTAACAGCAGCCCGAGGCGGTCTGCCCCAGCCTCTCCTCCCCGGGAAAGAGAAAGAGCTCGCCCGGAAGCTCCCTGTTAAGCGGTCCCGCCGCCGGCCGGGCCGGGCCGAGCTCGCCGGAGCGCTGCAGCCTCTTCAGACGGGAGCGAAACTTATCTCTCATCAAGAACAACCTCCAGCAGCTGCCGGGCGTATTTTTTGCCATCGGCACCGCCCTGATCGGAGGCCCCCACGCAAGAGGGGCAGCCCTTGCTGCAGCGGCAATTAAGTAGCGCTTCACTGGCGGCGCGGCAGATCTCCCCGTAGATCTGGTAAAGCAGCTCGCTGTAGCCGACCCCCCCGGGATAGTTGTCATAAAGATAGAGGGTCGGCATCCCGGTGAAAGGGGCCTTCACCTGGCTAACCGCGCGCAGGTCTCGGGGGTCGCCCATGATAAAGAGCGAGGCGATTTGCGGAAGCAGGTTGGCCAGGCCAAGCAGCCCCGCCTCGAGAGCCCCCGGGGTGAACCCCTCCAGCGTAGCCGGAGGGAAGGAGAGCCAGAAAGCGGTGGTATGCATCTCTGTTTCCGGCAAGTTTACCGGGCCGCTGCCCAGGTTTTCATGCGTATTGAAGCGGATCTTTTTGAACATAGAGACCAGCGCATTAATGCGCACTTCGCCCCAGGCGCGGCAGACCTGTTTTTCATCCCGGGCAAAGGTGTCGAGAACCTTGAGATCAACAGAAAGATGAGCATCGGTAAAGTAGTTTACCTCGACAGCGCGGACATAGGCCTTTTTCTCGGCAAAATCAAGACGCTCGACCTGGTACTGCCGGCCGCCGTGGAGATAGATGGCCTCTTCATGAACCAGCATCGGAGCGCTGAAACGGTCCACTTCGCCGATAACCTGCGGCTGCGCGGTGGTCATATCGATGATTACTATATTTTCGCGGGCGGCACTGCGTAAAGAGATCTCTTCAGCAGGGTAGGCATCCTCCATCCAGTAAAAGCGCTCTCCGGAACGGTAAAGGGTTCCCTCGTCGGCAAGAAACTCCAGGATGGGGCCCACCTCGGCCCGGCCAAAGCGCTCGTTTACATTAAAGGGCAGCTCAAAGGCGGCGCAGCGCAGGTGATTGGTCAGGATAATGAGGTTGTCAGGGTTAACCAGGGCCCGCTCCGGGGAGCGGCCGAAAAAATAGTCGGGGTTGGTGACGATATACTGGTCCAGGGGGGCGCTGCCCGCCACGAGCAGGGCCAAAGAGGTGCCGCTACGCCTCCCTGCGCGGCCGGCCTGCTGCCAGGTGCTGGCAATGGTCCCGGGATAGCCGTTAATGATGCAGGCCTCCAGCTCGCCGATATCAAGGCCCAGCTCCAGGGCATTGGTGCTGACCACCGTCTTTACCTTGCCTTCACGCAAGCCCACCTCGATGGTGCGCCGCTCCCGGGGCAGGTAGCCGCCGCGGTAGCCGCGGATACCGCTATCCCGGCCGGGGATATCTTTCTGGCCCTGCTTGAGGTAGGTCAGCAACAGCTCCACCCCGAGGCGGCTGCGGGTAAAGATAATCGTCTGCACCTGCTGCCGGTAGAGCTCTTTGGCCAGGCGGCGTGTCTCTAAGAGGGCGCTGCGCCTGAGCCCCAGCTCCCGGTCCACTACCGGGGGATTGTAAAAAATGAAATGTTTTTCCGCCCGGGGCGCCCCGCTTTGATCAATCAGCGTGACCGGCTCTTCGATCAGCGCTTCCGCCAGCTCAACGGGATTGGCGATCGTGGCCGAGCAGAGAATAAAAAGGGGCGCCGCCCCGTAAAAGCGGCAGACCCGCTTTAACCGGCGGAGGACATTGGCCACGTGGCTGCCGAAGACGCCGCGGTACTGGTGCATCTCGTCGATAACGATGAATTTTAGATTCTGAAAGAGCTTTGCCCACCTAGTATGATGAGGCAGAATACCCGTGTGAAGCATATCGGGATTGGTGACGACGATATGGCCGCTCTGCCTGATGCCCTGGCGCACCCCCGGCGCGGTATCGCCATCGTAGGTATGGGTGCGCAGATCGATCTGCAGTTCACCCACCAGCGCCTTCAGCTCGGCAACCTGGTCCTGCGAGAGCGCCTTGGTCGGGAAAAGGTATAAGGCGCGGCTTTCCCGGTTATTAAGAAATTCGTTTACCACGGGGATATTGTAGCAGAGGGTCTTCCCCGAGGCGGTAGGGGTGACCACGACCACGTTTTTCCCGCGGCCAGTCGCCTCGATAGCAGCGGCCTGGTGGCAGTAAAGGCGCTCGACCCCCCGCCGGCGCAGTGTCTCCTGCAGGCGCGGGTCTAGAAAAGAAGGGAACCCGGCGTAGGCGCCCTCCTGCGCCGGTATCTTCTCCCACCGGGTCACGTTGCGCCTAAAGGCAGGGTCATCTTGCCACCGCGCCAGCAGCTCTGCTAAACCAGGCATCGCCTTTTAACCGCCTCCCTCATGATTGTTAATTACTATTTCGCTGCGGCAGCTGGAAACCCTACTTTCTTCCGCTCATCAAGGGCGCAGCAGGTGATTACCCCCTGCCCTTCTTGCACCTTGTTCAGGCCGGGCGGACCAGGGTAAAGCAGCAGCCTTAAGATACCGCGCGAAGATCCCTGTACACGGACGAGCCTGCCCTACCTGGCGAAGATTTTATCTTTTTTGCAGAAATGTTGATATAATGAAATATGATCTCTTGATAGTTGAGGGGTAAGGGATGGCTCTTTTTTTTGAGAATATTAAACCTTTTTTAGAAGAGTTTTTAGCAAAATTTGCCGAGCTTATCGTTGAGCTTGTCGTTGAGCTTATTGTAAGCATCCTTAACCTAGTAGCCCTAATTCCACAATTAGAAGCAACCGGGGAATTGTACACCTTAATTGTCCGCTGGGTGTTTCCCATACTGGCCATAACTATTTTTTTACGGTGCATTTCGCCGTTACGGCAAAACAGGCGGGGCGACACAGTGTGGGGCTACCTGGCCCTGGCTAACGGGATCCGTATACCGATTACCAGTTGGGAAAACCTGATCGGAAGAGGCAAGTACTCTGACCTTGTGATCAATATCCCTTTTATCTCTAGAAGCCACGCCGTCTTGACCCGCCATAACCGAACCTGGTCCATTGCGGACCTCGGCTCAAAAGGCGGGGTAGAAGTTAACGGGTCTAAGATCGAGAAGCAAGAAACTGTTAATAACGGGGACACCATCTCCTTGGCCGGCCTGGAGATGGTTTTAATCTCGGCTGAAGACGAGCCTTTTGAACAGCCGCCTGAAACGGCTGCCTCTAACTCATCAGGCGGCCAGGGTAGCAGCAGCTCTACCTTGTTTCTAATCATACTATTCCAGGTGCTGGGAGCGATCCAGATCTGTTTCGCTCAAGAGGCCGCTCTAAATTCAGTGGTGCCGGTAACCTTTTTTTTATTTATCCTGGCAGAATGTTTACATTACAACCTTATGCAGCGGCTCAGCCGAAAATCTTTTGCGCTGGAATTACTTTGCTACTTTCTCTGTGGCTTAAACCTGCTTATTGTCGCTTCAGCGGACCCCGGTGACCTCTTTAAGCAGCTTATCGCGATTCTGATCGGTCTAACCGCCTATACCGTTATTGAAGTAACCATCAGGAACCTGGGCCGTGCAAAAAAGTTAAAATACCTCTTTATGGCAGGGGGGCTTGCCCTGCTGGTCTTAAACCTGGCCGTAGGGGAAACCCATTTTGGCGCAAAAAACTGGGTCAATCTTGGGTTTATTACCTTTCAACCGATGGAATTTGTAAAGATTGCTTTTGTGCTGGCGGGCACGGCCACTTTAGACAGGCTGCTTACCACACGCAACATGACTGCTTTTATCGGATTTTCAGGCGCCTGTATCATCACCCTTGTCCTGATTAGTGATTTTGGCACGGCCTTGATCTTCTTTGGTGCCTTTATCGTCATCGCCTTTATGCACTCTGGAGATATCCGCACGCTTTTCTTGATAACCGCAGCTGCCGCATTCGGAGGCCTTGCGGCGCTCTCATTTCGGCCCTACATTGCTGCGCGGTTTACAACCTGGGGAAAGGCCTGGCAGTTTGCCGATAGCTCTGGCTACCAGCAGACACGGACGATGATCGCCGCGGCCAGCGGCGGCCTTTTCGGGGTAGGCGGCGGAAACGGCTACCTCGTTGATGTAGCGGCAGCCGATACAGACCTGGTTTTCGGGATGCTCTGCGAAGAATGGGGCCTGATCGTTGCCTTTACGGCGGTTTTAGCCCTACTCTTTTTAGCAATTCGCGCCGTGATTCTCACGAAAAACTGCCGCTCCTCTTTCTAT
>JAAZPQ010000032.1 GCA_012797175.1 Bacillota bacterium | reverse complement strand
GTCAAGACCTGGCGGGTGGTCTACCGGAACGAAGAAGAGATCTCGCGTGAACTGCTCAGCCATGACTACTACCAGCCGACCGCCTCCGTATACCAGATCGGAACAGGCCGTCTTCCTACCGATCCGGCAGAGGGTACTGAAACAGAGGATTCTCCTCAATCTTTATCCAGTGTTCTGTATGTTCAAGTTGTCCGGCAAGGCGATAGAGAAGATCTTCACGTCCTTTAGCCGCGATAAACTGCACCCCCACGGGTAACCCCTGAGAGGTCAGGTGCAATGGAACAGACATAGCCGGCTGGCCGGTTAAATTGGCCAGCTGCGTAAAGGGAGTCCGCTTTAAACTTCTTTTTATCAGATCATCAACAAAACCGCTTTTTTTCAGGATATTGATCAGGTTCAAACGGGAGACCCATTTCATCAACTTTTCTTCACCCGCGGTCATGTCGAGCTGACCGATTTTAGACGGGGGGTCGGCGGTGGTCGGGGTCATATAGAGATCATAGTCCCGGAAAAAAGCCTCCATGCTGAAAGCAGCGCTATCCCAGTCACGTAAGCTTAAGACCCATTCTTCACTGGAGGTCACCCTCCCAAGCAGCCCCAGCATCCAGGTCGCCATCTCGACATCACCAAGCCGGGCCTTTCTTCCCAGAACCGGTTCCAGGGAAGCAATTTCGGCAGCCACCTCCCCAAAATACAAGGTCATGTAGCTCTGGCCAATTTTATCTCCATCAACGGGCGGCTCTTTTTCTTCCACAAGGTGCCCCAGCGAAGACAGGTAGCGGGCTGCTTTAGAAACGGCTTCGACGCATTCGGGGTGAACCTCTGTACCAATCGGAGATTTTGTGGAAAAAGCAATTTTTAATTTATCTTCAATCCCCTGGGCAGCACATTCCAGGTAATTATCGTCAAATGGGGGAGGGGTGAAAGCGGCACCCGCTTCATAACCTTTGATTAGATCCAGCATGTACGCACTGTCTCTTACCGACCTGGTCAGCACGTGTTCGACCGAAGCCCCCTGCCAGAGCCTCCCAAATCGGGGCCCGACCGGTGTCCGGCCGCGGCTCGGCTTTAAACCAAACAGTCCGCAATAAGCAGCCGGTATGCGAATCGACCCGCCGCCGTCGTTAGCCCCGGCAATAGGGACAATCCCGGAGGCAACTGCAGCGGCCGCACCGCCGCTTGATCCCCCGGGGGTATAATCTGTATTCCAAGGATTACGGGTCGGGCCATAGAATTGGGGCTCGGTAATTCCCATGAGCGCAAATTCAGGAACGTTGGTTATCCCCAGGAAAATCACCCCGGTAGCCTTCAACCTGTTGACATATTCAGAATCAGTTTTCGCCCGGTAGCCCTGGAGCGCTTTTGAGCCCGAGGTGGTCGGTTCACCTTTAATCTCCTGGCTGATATCCTTCAATAAAACCGGAACTCCTGAAAAGGGTTTCTCACCGGCCTCTTCTTTCGCCGCCGCCCTGGCTTTTTCATACATTTTATGAATTACCGCATTCATTTCCGGATTGAGCTGCTCCAGGCGGGCAATCGCGGCACTAACAATCTCTTCAGGGGTAATTTCTTTTTTCTGAACAAGTTCCGCCAAACCGATACCGTCATATTGCCAATAGGGTAAATTAGACATTTTAAGCCTCCTTCTGAACCTGGGGGAGATCTAACTTTATTTGATGAAATTATAGCAATTTTCTGTTATAAGATCAAGGTTTTCACGCAGAATGAGGCCGCACACCGCAATCAAAATTGCCCTGTTGTTGCTTCTTGAACCTGGTTATGTTATATTACAGAAGGAAAATTCAGGTTAAGGAGTGGCACAATTGAGATCGGTCAGAGTCAGGTTTGCCCCCAGTCCTACTGGAGAGTTGCATATCGGCGGCGCCCGGACGGCGCTGTTTAACTATCTTTTTGCCCGTGCCCAAAAAGGCACCTTTATTCTGCGTATTGATGATACCGACCTGGAACGTTCACGCCCCGAATATACCGAGGGGCTTCTTAACTCAATGCGCTGGCTGAGCCTGGATTGGGACGAAGGGCCCTATTTCCAGTCCCGCCGCCTTGAAGAATATAACCGTGAAGCCGCCCGCCTTTTAGAAGAGAAAAAAGCCTATCACTGCTATTGCACACCTGAAGAGCTGGCTGCTGGCCGGGAGCAGGCCCGCAAAGCGGGGAAACCGTATCTTTATCCGGGCACCTGCCGTAATCTATCCCGCGAAAAGGCCAGAGCCCACCTGGCTGCCGGGCGCAGCGCCGTGATCCGTCTACGTACCCCGGATCACGGGGAGACGGTAGTCCGTGATCTGATCCGGGGAGAGATCCGCTTCAACAATAGCGATCTCGATGACTTTATCATTATCAAATCAAACGGGTTGCCAACCTATAACTTCGCCAGCGTAGTTGACGATACCCAGATGCAGATCACCGATGTGATCAGGGCCGAAGAACATCTATCAAACACGCCTCGCCAGCAGCTCTGTATCGAGGCACTGGGTTACGAGCAGCCACGCTATGCCCATGTCCCGATGATCCTCGCTCCGGATCGCAGCAAATTAAGCAAGCGTCACGGCGCCATTTCGGTAGAAGAGTTTCGCTCCCGGGGATACCTGCCAGAGGCGCTAATCAACTACATAGCCCTCCTGGGCTGGTCGCCGGGAGAAGAAGAGATCGTCCCCCTTTCTAAAATGGTCTCGCTTTTTTCACTGGATCGCGTCAGTAAAACTGCCGCGATCTACGATACCACCAAGCTTACCTGGATGAACGGCTATTACCTGCGCGAGGCACCGCTGGACCGGATAGCGACGGAAGCACTGCCGTTTTTTGAAGCCAGGGGTCTGCTTAAGGCGCCTCTCGAGAAAGAGGAAGAGGACTACTTCAAAAAAGTGATCGCTACGGTCCGCGACCGGGTGAAAACCCTGGTTGAGCTGGCCGAAGCCTCTACCTATTTTTACCAGGAGATCAGCTCGTACGACCCCAAGGGTGTTGAAAAGCACTTTTGTAAAGAGGGAAGCGCTGACCTGCTGCGCCGGGCGGCCGAACTGCTGCGCAACGTGGAGCCCTTTGATCTCGATACCGTTGAAACAGCTTATCGCGATTTAAGTAAAGAGCTGGGAGTATCCACCGGACGCTTGATCCATTCAACGCGCCTGGCTATCTCCGGGCGAACCATGGGGCCGGGCCTTTTTGAGATAATTATTCTTTTAGGCCGCGATAAAACTGTTTCCCGCCTCGAAAAAGCCGCCCTCTGGATCGAAGAATTATAGGCCTTCTTATTTTTTAGGTCACAGATTTGACGCGCTTCCTCTTGCTTTGTTCTAAGATGCGTTAATTTTTCAGTAAGAAGCTTAATCCGGTAGTGCCAAATAAAAATATTTAGGGGGATGCCGGGATGAAGATTTTACTTAAAGACAGCAACATTGTTGACGGGACCGGCCAGCCTTCTTTCGAAGGGTCTGTAATTGTTGAAAGAGAGAAGATTGCTGAAATAATCAGGGGTGCCGCTCCGATAGATTTTGACGGAAAAGTGATTGATTGTACCGGGCTGACTGTTGCTCCCGGGTTCATTGATGCTCATTCGCACAATGATTGGTTTGCCGCGCG
>JAAZPQ010000189.1 GCA_012797175.1 Bacillota bacterium | reverse complement strand
AGGTGGAGCAGCTCTATCCTGGGCTGCTGCAAGTTTAAAAAATACTTTAACAGGCGGACAAATTCGTGGTACTCCCTCTCAGCAAGGTAGCTATCCACGGCATTATCGAGTACCCGCCGCAGCTCGCGGCGAAATTCGTGCATTCTAAAATTATAGAACCCTTCAATATTCAAATGAACAGGCGATCCGCCCAGATAAGCCTGGAGAGACCTCTCGATCAGTTCCCGGTGAAGCTCGCGGCACCGCTGGAAAGCCTTGCTTTCAAAATCGCGACAGGCCAGGGCCAAGATCTCTTGACGCTCTTCCCTGCCGAAATAAAAATAGTAAAAGCGAAGCAGATCATGCAGCAGGTGAACCTTTAAGTCCTCGATGATAAACCGGGAGAGCAAAGAGGCGACCGTCTCAATGAGTGCTTTTTGGGAGGCGCTGTCAGCGGGATATTCCGGTATAAATAGAAGCAGCCGGCCAGCACTGCCGCAGTCGCTCCAGCAGCAGCGAAAGGGCATCTTTTCTAAAAAGGCGCCCTTTGTCTCCAGCCTTTGCCGCAGCTGTTCAGAAGAGCGCCTCACTAGAATCGAAATGGTATTCATCGGGCCTCCTCCTTTCTGCTTTATTATATGAGGAGCACCCGCCATCTACTACCCCGGAAAAATTAGTATTTTCTTTAAGCTTTTACCCGCAGTGCCAAGGGCAAAAGCTCTACCTCTACCGGCCCCCGGCCGGGCTGCTCACCGTCTAAGTTTAAGAGAGCCTGCTCAGTTTGAACGGTAACTTTTTGACCGCGCAAGGCGATACAGTTGGGATGAGTAAGATGACTTCCCCGGTAAACCTTGGGTAGGTTAACAATAAAGTTGGGCTTGGTCAAGCTGTGCATGATGATAATATCAAAAAGTCCGTCCGCCATCTGCGCATGGGGAGCGATACACATTCCCCCGCCAAAATAACGGCCGTTGGCCACGGCCACAACCGTAACCGGCCCGTCAAAAACAGGTTTAGCATCAACGATGATCGCCATCTCCTGGTTGCGATAAAGCAAAAGACTGGCCATGGTTCCCCAGAGAAAAGAGACAAAGCCCCCCAACGCCTTGCTGGTTCGATTAACCCGGTCCACGGTATCGCCATCCAGACCCAGCCCGGCAATGTTAATAAAATAACGGATCTCCTTGCCCCCACGATAGCTCATGAAGCTAAGCCTGCCCACATCTATCTCCCGCGGCGGGCTCTCGAGAAGGTGTTTTATCGCCGCAGCTGGCTCCTTGGGGATCTGCAGCGTTTTGATGAGATCGCTTCCCGTCCCCATAGAGATAAAGCCCAGCTGCGCCTCCGGGCGCACCGGGCCATCCGGAGTAAAAAAACCATTAACCACTTCGTTGTGTGTCCCGTCCCCCCCTACCGAGACCACCAGATCGCAGCCTTTCTGGAGCGCCTGCCGGGTTAGCTCCGTAGCATGCTCGGGAGCCGCCGTCATAAGGGTGTCAAACGAAAGTCCTTCTTTTTTCATTAAAGCGGCAATCTCCGGCCAGCGCTTGGCGGTAATCCCGTTAGCCGCAGTCGGGTTCACCACCACGGTAATTTTCAGACCTTTCAATCCCATCACCCCCAGTTAAAGATAATGCCTGCAGCTTCAGTTAGCCTCTTCCTAGAGCATGGCCCGGCCCAGCAGCTCGACCAGGTCCAGCACCTTTCCGCCGCCTACCTGTAAATTCTCACGGCAGAAGGGGCAGGAGGTGACCAGCATATCAGAAGGCGGCAGCTCGCCCAGACGCTGCCGGGCTATCGCGGCGGATCTTTCCGGAAAAGTCAGCTGAAACATGGCCCCACCGCCACAGCAGCGCGTCTCCCGCCTCGCCGGGCGAGCCTCGTGAAGCACCAAACCAGGAATCTGCTGCAGCAGTTCGCGCGGTGCAGCGCACTTTTCAGCCACCCGCGCCCAGATGCAGGGGTCGTGGTAGGTAACAGTAGAGATCTCTTCAAGCCGCCCCGGCTTAAGCCGCTCCTGCCGCACCAGGTCAAGAAAGAATGTAGCCGTATCGACCACGGGTAGCTCCGGCTGATATCCCCAGGCCGGATAGCGCGCCGTAAAGGTATGCCAACATTCCGGACAGTCGGTCAGCAACAGCGAAGCGCCACTTTGGGCCATCCGGGCAACATTTTCCTCCGCCAGTTGCCGGGCCAGCTTTAAATCACCCCAGATCTGTGCCGGGTAACCACAGCAGTAGTGGTCAAGCACCTTGTAAGTAACCCCGGCAGCATCGAGCAGCTCCAGGGCTACCTGCAACGAACGGGGATGATTTGCTTGCGAAGTGCAATTGACGAAGTAGAGCACCTCGGGATTAGCTTCCGCTTCCCGGTAGTTTACATCTACGGGGCGGGAGCCGTAAGGGCTGCCGTACTTTTTCAAATTATTTAAATAGGGAACCGCGGCCGAAAGAGTTAGGTCTGCAGGGCAGGCTTCCGTCCGCGCCAGGAGCAGCTCTTCAGCCAAATCGAGTTCGGGAAAGGGGCAGAGCAGCTGGCAACCGCGGCAGCCCAAACAGGTCGAAAGCACTTCGAGAAGATCGCTGTCCCACTCGAGGTGTCCCTCGAGCAACAGATGGGCTAGCCGTGCTTTCCCGGAGGGAGAAGAGGCTTCGCGTCCCCATTCCTGGTCCACGGGGCATTCACAACGGCACATATTTGGACAGATGGCACAATCAAGTAACAGTTCCCGGTCTACTTCCGCCATTTTTTCACCTCATCCAGCCCCAACTTGCCGGGATTCATGATCCCAAGCGGGTCGAAGGCTTCTTTAATCTTGCGCAACGCCTCCAGCGTCGGGCCATGTTCCTGCGCCATCCATAACCCCCGGTGCAGGCCGACGCCATGGTGGTGGCTGATGGCACCGCCCAGGGCTAAACAGCTCTCCATGGCTGCGTTCCAGAGACGCTTGTAATATTCCGCCTTATCACCTGAAGGAAAACCGACTAAAGTCAGGTAAAGCGCCGTCCCCTCCGGGTAAACATGAGAATAGTGCCCGGAAGCCAGCGCCGTCCCCTCTACCTCGAGCATCGCTTTCTGCATGGCGTGATAAAGGGGGGCCGCATTTGTCCAGGTAGTGGATACTTCAATCGTATCAACCACCGCCCCCTGGCGATAGAGCTTCGAAGCGATACCCACATCAAAGCGGGTTTCCAGCCAGCGCTTTACCGGTTCTGAGCCGGCCGGGATGGCCCCCTGTTCGCGGGCAAACTCTGCCGCCAGTTTATCTTCAGAAGCGATGATCCCGGCATCGCCTTCAAAAAGCAAAATTAAAATGGCACGCCCCGCCGCCTCTTGGCAATCAGGGAAGTGAAGCGCCGTCTCTGCCGAGTCATAAAGCCGTACCACCGCGGGACGGGCCCCCACCTGGATCAGCTGGCGAATGGCCTCGAGAGCCTGCTCAATGGTCTCAAAAGCATACGAGCTGTAGATCGTTTTTCCGGATACGGCCAGATCCGCAGTGTGATCTCCGTAATTACCCCGAGAGTGCCTTCGGAGCCCAGAAAAAGATGATCTATCCGCGGGCCGGTGGCCATGCGCGGCAAATTGCGGCCGCGAACTACCTTTCCATCCGGCAGCACCGCTTCGAGGGAGACCAGCATATCTTCGATCTTGCCATAGCGGGTAGAAAATGTCCCCGCCGCCCGGCAGGCCACCCAACCCCCCACAGTTGAACAGCGCAGCGACTGGGGAAAATGACCCCCGGTAAACCCGTGTCGGTTGAGATACTCTTCATAGCGCGATCCATTCAGTCCAGGTTCAACGGTAATCATTAGATTGTCCTGGTCCAATTTTAAAACCCTGTTCATCCGCTTTAGATCGAGGCTAATACCGCCTTGCAGGGGGATGGTCCCGCCGAGAGCCCCGGACCCTCCTGCATAAGTGGTTACAGGGACATTGTTGGCGCTGGCCAGTCTAAGCACTTCGGCTACCTCGGAACTGTTGCGCGGCCAGACTACCAGGTCCGGCAGCGCCGGAGCCTTTCCCTTCATGAACCAGATCGTTCCCATGGGCCAGTAATCGCGGCAGTTGGCCAGACGGTCAGCCTCTGCTGCCGAGACACCCTCGCTACCGACGATAGTGCGAAACTTTTCCGCAAGCAGGGCGTAATCAGGTTCGGGATGCCGCTCTTCTTGGATGGTTCTACTAAGATGATCCAGCAAAATAAGTCCTCCTTTCAATTGATGAGCTTTAAATCAGTTTTGGCCTCTACCGGAACGATCCGTTATATTAACCGGATATTCCGGCAAGAGATCATAAATTCATACCTTTTCAGCTTTACGTTCACCCTCATCCGGCTTAGTAAAGATCAAAAGGTACTCGTGGACCTTGTTCACACGAAATACCGAGGGGTAACCAAGCGGACGGAGGTTATTATATTCATGGCGCCGGTCCCAGATAATGATATCTTCAAGCCGAAAGCCGACCGGCTGCAACGCTGTGGCGAGATCCATATGTAAAGGATAAAAGCGGTTTTTCTTGCGCAGATCCATGACCACGACTACGCAGGCCCGGCCCGGCTTTAAAACCGCATAAGCCTCGCGAAAAACGGCCGTCACACCGTCGAGGAAGGATTGATAATCATCAGCCCGACCCAGATCGGCAGGATGCTCTCCGTAATCACGCTGCCGGCGGCGGTCGGCCGAGCGCTTTGCCAAAAGAATGTTCCAGTAAGGCGGAGAGGTAAGAATGAAATCTACCGAATCCGGTTCAAGGTAGTGTCCCAGGTGAAGTGCGTCATCGTGGTAAAGCTGTGGTCGTGGAAAGCGGGGTTCGGCCGGACCGGCTTCGCCGGAGCAAAGCCGCTGCTCAAAAAGCTCCAGGTAGTGCTCATAGATTTCAAAACCAACTCCCCTCCGGCCGAGGTTACAGGCACCAAGCAAGGTTGTCCCTATCCCGGCAAAGGGATCGAGCACCACTTCGCCGGGAGCAGCAGTAAAGATCTCGATACAGCGCCGGGCGAGCTCCAGAGGAAAAGCCGCCGGGTGGTTTACCCTTAACTCTGGGGCGGACTTGCGAAGTTCGCTCCAGACGCTGATACTATAACGGGTCCAGGTCTTTCCATCGAGCTGATTACAGCGTTTCCTGCCTTCACCGATGGCGCTCACCCCTGAGATCTTATTCGCAGCGGCGACAACAATATCCTGCAAAATATTTAGCCTGTTCAAGCTGACTGAACTGCTTTAAAAATTACCGCTCTGTTTTATTACTCTATTAAGGCCCGGCTCCGGCCGGAAAGTTTACAAGAAGGGCACCGGATAAAGGTTAACCGCTAGAGCTGCAGCTCAACCACGTCCTGATCTTCGAGAATATAATCTCGCGCCACCGCCTGGCCGTCAAAGCGGGAGGAGCCCCAGACCAGTGCACTCTTCAAGTTTTTAGGAAAATCTTTATGCACCAGCTCCGCAAAATCAAGCACGGTGCTCCCTTTTCTCAAGATAAAGGGGCGGCCTTTATCGGGAGGCCGCCCGGGGGCTTTACCGTAGATCCGGATTACTCCTAAAATTTCAAAAAGTTTGCGGCGCAGCTGATCCAGCCCCGGACCATGGCATGAAATGGCGTCAAACGTTAAGTCGGGCCTTAATTCACGCAATACCTGCAAATTTTCTTCACTTTTCGGCAGGTCAATCTTGGTAGCTGCGATGATGAAAGGTAGCGGGGCGATGATCTCTCCTTCTTCAGAGAGATCGATTACTTCGCGCTCCTGAAGCAGTTGGAGCATCCCTTCAAGCTGTTCTAAGCAGTCCGGCGAGGCCGCATCAACCACAATCAGAAGGGCATCGGCAGCCTTGAACGTGCCGATCAAGCCCGGCGGAATCGCTTCAAGCGTTACCGGGGGAGTATCGACCAGCTGGATATGAGTATCTTCATAGGGCATCATCCCTGAAACCGGCAAAGGGGTGGCATATGGATAATCAGTTACCTTGACTCTAGCCCGGGTTAAAGCCCCAACCAGGGCCGACTTGCCGCTGTTCGGATAACCAGCTAAGACAATCTGCCCCGCCCCCTCCTTCTCCACAGCAAAGGGATCGTAACCCTTGGCCGGTTTCTTCTTTTTGCCCTCTTCTTTCAGGCGGGCCAGGCGTTTTTTAATATCCGCCTGCAGCTTTTCGGTCCCCTTGTGCTTGGGGATCAGCGCAAGCATCTCCTGCAAAGCCGTCTCTTTCTCTTCAGCTGTTTTGGCATCACGGTATCTATCCTCGGCAGCATGATACTGCGGGGTAAGATTAGCCGGCACAATCTACCCTCCTGTTCTACTTTAATTTATAGAAATTATGGAAAAGAGCAGCTGCCTGCTGCTCTTTAACTTGGTGCGCCCGGCAGGTATCGAACCTGCGGCCTCCTGCGCGTCAAGCAGGCGCTCTCCCCCTGAGCTACAGGCGCATAGCAATAATTGGTCATTAACCTAAAGCAAAAATCTTTCAGATTATCCCTCGTGTCTATTATAGAGTGTCTTTTAGAAAAAAACAAGAGGCGGCCATTAGAGAAAATTAGAGACCACGAATTAAAGACGGCTGAATCCTTGATCCTGCCACCCGTCCCGTCTTACTGTTCTCGCCGGTATGAATTTACTGACCGGATCTGCCCGACAATTTCATCCTCATGAATTTATTAAGCGCCTCATCGAGTTGCTTACTCTTGGCCAGGACTTCCGGTTCGAGAAAGTTACCTTCTTCCCCAATCAATTCCATTAGCTCCAGGCGATAGTATTCAATGTGTTGCCGTAAGTTATCCATGCGTTCTTTCCCTGAGTAATGAGTAATCATGTTATTGCTTTGTTTAATCTAACATTATATTAGACTCTTAGTCAACCCTTTAATTGTCTTTACTATTTATTTGAGACTTATTAAGTTTTATTTAACAGT
>JAAZPQ010000224.1 GCA_012797175.1 Bacillota bacterium | reverse complement strand
GCGGCGACATTCCGCCCTAGGATATCTATCCCCAGCCGAATTCGAAGAGAGGTGGTTCAAACAAGAGAAATTAAAAGAATCAGCATGAAAATCAAGCCCCGTTGTACCCACCAAACCGGGTCAACTCCACCATAAAAAAGGGCTATTGGTTAGGTGGGAACAGTTTAACGCTTACGTTACAAGCGCAGTCAAGAAAACTAGTCTCTATTCCAGGTTAAGTTTTCTTCTTAAACGCGGACAAGCTATCAAATAATAGCTCTTAGAATGGGGTATCACTCCCTACATAACAGCGTATATCATAAGCCTCAAAAAGATCTCTTATACGTTCCATTACATCTGTTTCTGGTGATTCCATTTCGGCAAATGCATATTCAAGGCCGAGTTGTTCATACTTCGATGTACCTAAACGGTGAAAAGGTAAGATATTAATCTCAAAAAGATTAACACGTTTAAGAAATTCAACGGTTTCGAAAATATTCTTATTGTCATCATTAATTCCGGGGATAATTGGTATTCTAGGAATTAGCCGATAATTTCTATTTTTCGCTGCCATCCGTTTTATATTCTCTAGTATTAGACGGTTCGGAACGCCAGTCACCTTTGAATGAATATCCGAATCCATACACTTAATGTCTACAAAAACCCAATCAGTATTTTTTAATACTCCCTGTAAATGTGACCATGGTGCATAAGCTGATGTTTCAATAGCAGTATTAATATAATTTGCATGGCAACGTTCTAGCAGGCGGGATGCAAATTTATATTGTTGCAGTACCTCTCCACCACCGAGTGTCACCCCTCCCCCTTTACCCCAAAACCTTCTATCTCGTTCTATTTTATGCATCAATTCATCAATTGAATAATCTTTACCAGTAATACCCAAAGCACCATTGTAACAAGCTTCTACACACTCAAAAGTGTCGCATTCCTTACATATACTCCTATCAAATAGGATTAATCCGGTGCTTCCATTAATGCTAATAGCCTTTTGGGAGCATTTACCTACACAATTATAACATTTTTGGCATTGTAAACTTTTATACATAACCTCCCGGTAAGGGTTCACACCTTCCGGATTACAACACCATACGCATCTCAAGGGACAACCTTTAAAAAATATTAAAGTTCTTCCACCGGGACCATCATGAACGGAAAACCCCTGAATGTCAAAAATACGAGCACGTTCGTTATTTTTCATAAATTATTTCCCCTTCCGATTTTTAAATCCAAATATAGATCCTCGTTACGTAATTCCATTTAACTATTCTAACAGGATTTTTTCTTTAACTAAGGGGTAAATCTTAAGAGCAATCGACAGATTCAAACGCGCCTCCTGTTCATCCAGATCGACTCCAAGAATTTCTTCTATTTTATTAATTCGGTATTGAACTGTATTAATATGCAGATACATCCTCCGAGCCAGTTCAGCCTTATTGCAATTGTAAAATAAATACGTTTCCAGTGTGGCTAGGAGGCTTCCATCATGTTCCTTTTCATACGTAAGAAGCTCACCTAAAATATCCTTACAAAAAGCAACCGCTTCTGGGTAGTGTAAAATTACTGTAGGGGTTTAGGAGGGAAATTGAGGTAAATATAGAAGAAGGGACCTTGTCATCCTATAGGATGATTACCCGTTAGGGTAACCAAAATGAGGAGGTCCCTTCGATGGAGATAATTCGCCGTATTGATGAGAAGTTCCTGCTGGTGATGGAAGCGGTAATGATGTTGTTGGAGCAAAATACTGATTTTATGACCTTTGAACAGCGTTTAAAAGAGCTTTTAAATGGTTTAGGTGCCGATGTATTAAAAGAAGTGCTATCTGAGTTAGATAGAAAGTATCAAACAGACAAAACTACACGTCCTGGGTGGGAAATAGTGCGTAAAAATGACCCAAAAACTGTGCTTACCTCTTTTGGAAAAATATCTTATGATCGGACATATTTCTACAATCGTTCTGCTAAAAAATATAGTTACCTGGTAGACGAACATGTAGGTTTTACGCCTCATATGCGTGTAGAGCCGGTTGTTAAAGCTGAATTGCTGAATTTAAGCACCCAAGTTTCCTATGAACGAGCCACTGAGCAACTGAGCAGATATGACCGGGATTTAAAATTAAGTCGCCAGACGGTTGCGAATACGGTAAAGGAGTTTGAGCTTAAACAGCCTGAGCAATTTAGAAAGCGTAAAGTTAAAAATATTTACATTGAAGCTGATGAAGACCATGTGGCCGGGCTTGAGAAAGGCAGTAGGTTCCAGGTGCGGCTAGTCTATGTGCATGAAGGGGTGGTCCAAGATAATTTTGGTGGCCGTCGCAAGTTGAAAAATGTTCGTTATTTTACCGGTGTCAAAAGTACACCGGAAGAGCAGTGGACAGAGGTGGCTGATTATATTTGTGAGGCCTACGAGGTAGAAGAGCTTGAAAGGATCTATCTTTCCGGGGACGGGGGCGCATGGATAAAAAGCGGCTTGGAGTGGATTCCCGAGGCCATATTTATCCTGGATCGGTTTCACTTAGCCAAATATATTGTTATCGCCACAGCCCATGTTCCCCATCTGAGAGGTTTAGTATACAAAGGCATTGAAGCTGGGGAAAAAGAAGCGGTAATGAGCACTTTGCAACAAGCTTTAACTGAGGCGACAGGTGAGCCCAGAAAGAAACGAATTACCAAGAGTATTAGCTACATAGCCAACAATTGGGATGGAATACAGGCGTATTATAAGTATGATGATGTGGTAGGCTGCAGCGCAGAAGGTCATGTAAGTCACATATTATCTTCTCGTATGAGCAGTAGACCGATGGGGTGGAGCAAAGACGGTGCTGAAAGCATGTCCCTAATGCTGGCAAGTGATTATAACGGCGTAGATATAGAAAAGCATTACCTGTCCTCAAAGAAGCCGTCTAAATTAATTGGGCTAAAAGAAGAAGCTCAAAAGCAAATTAAAGAGATAAAAAAAGCAAGCGCTGTAGGCAAAGAATGCTGGGGGAATATACCGATACTCCAAAGCGGTTTCAGCTTAACTCGAGAGGCTTTAGCAGGATTAAAAAATACAATGATACATTAAGCCCTTGCAGGTAACGAGGTCCTGACTAAAATATTCCCTACAGTATCTTGACACTATCCCGCTTCTGGGAGATCTTGCGCTACTGAAGAAAGTATTCTATAGTATCCCAATTCACCATAATTAGCTATTTCTTTTGTAAGGCAGAAATTTTTAATAATATTTACTGCTTCCAATGCCTCGAAATAACTTTTCCTTAGACCCGGTAGTTCATCATGAGCCCGGCCTATGCCAATGGTAACCTTTTGTTTATTTTGCGCTTGAACGCTAATAACAATTCTTTGCGCAATTTGCTTAGCGATTTGCTCGTTTTTATCTTGATCTAATTCTGTAAAAAAGTGACCAAAAACAACCAATTCATCTTCGGTGCAAATAACGCAGGCATTATTGTCTGCTTTACTAACTAAATGTGTAATGTGTTTAGAAATGTTAATATTATAAGAATTAATATCTGCAAATTTGTGTTCTTTTCTCTTAGATGCTTTTCCAAAATGAGCGACGATGCAAAATAAAGGGGTAGATAAATTGAAGCCCAGCTCATGGGCAAACCTTTTTGCTCTATCGAAGTCTTCCTCCAAAACAGATTGTAAGAACCTAATGCGGACCTTTTCCTCTTCTTGATATAGCTCCCTTTGTTTATATAATTCAAGAGCAATGACTACACACATTGGTTCTATGACTTCAAGATCCCAATCACTTAATGTACGGTTAACTTCTAATACAGATACAAAACCATAAACCTTCTCATTATTGATAATGGGAGCGACCAATTGAGACCATTGAGGATTGATATCTGATTCTTCTAATTTGTATAAACAATTATTTTTACAACACCCCATTAACATACTCAAATCGATACATTTTCCCCGTTTCTCGGCGTAATGAGCTAAAAGCTCTTCCACATTTATATAAGATCCGATTGAATAACTCAGCAAATCCCCATAGGCGCTTTCAATTATAACCGGGTTTTCTAATAACTTAGACATTTTAGCTGTTATACCATTTAGACCTTCTCCACTTAAATAAAGATCGATAAGCGATTTAAGTACGTTTTGGTTATGGCGGAGCAATTCATTCTGTCGATCAATAATTAAACCATACACTTGACGATTAATCTCAGATTGCCCGGCACTCTCCGCTAACTCGATAATCGGAAAATCTAATTGATTGCCCAGATCAATAATTTCTTGGGGGATTGCGTTAATAAATCTTTTTGTCTTTATCGCTAAGGCCACTGCACCATTTTTAAATAAGCCCACAACCCATTCCTTCAAATTCGAGATAGGTTGCTGACTCATTATATAAGCTGTAGTTGCAACAAAGTCATTCCCGCGCAGCCAGTTTTGAATATCCGGTATCTCACCAATAATAACACCACGAACTTCACGGTCAAGTCCTTTTTCTCCAGCAACTACTTGACTTCCTGATAAAGCGTCAGTTGTCAGAACATCTCTTACACTAACCCCAATTATAATCCCCCCAGCTAATTTCCAACCTACTCATGTGATACATCTCAAACAATCTCCCAGCATGTCAGTCTTTCATCATCAATTATATCCTTTTTTTCTCGCGCATTCTCCTTATCTTAGATGGCCGCCATCTTTAATTTCTAATAAAAACTTAACTGCCACAGTACAACTTGCCCATCTTTATTTAGTTACCTGAATTCCCGGGTTTTTTACGTTGTTGTGCTTAAGACCTTTATTTTTCAGGCTTTGCGATCAGGCTTTGTGCCAAATATAAATCTAATTTCCCGGGAATCCAGGTAGCAAGCAACCATCATAAATGGTCAGCAATTAATCTACGCCTTTGCCCCTTGTACCTGCTCGGTACCTGCTTGCTTTATGGGTATGGGTCTAGCAAACATGATAAAGAAAGCTGACAGAAGGCAGAAGACACCCAGATATATGAATACTGGTGTGAAATTACCGCCATTTGTTTTTAGTATATATCCGCTAAGAGCGGGCCCAATTAAACCGCCAACAAAACCATAGGCGCTAAAGATCAAACCAAAAATCATGCCAAAATTTTCTAAGCCGAAAATGCCTGAAGCCATCGGTGCTGTGATAGCAAACAAAGTGCCAAAAGCAAAACCAACAAAGGCTGCCAAAACGGCTATTCCTGTTATGCTTGTAAATTCAGGTAGCAGAAAATAACCAATGGCCGCAAGGGCAAATGCAAAGCAACCGGTTAAATTTCCACCGATAAGATCAGTTAGGATACCGGCAATGATCCGGCTGAGGCCATTGGTAATATTAAAAGCAGTTAAGGCTACAACGCCTGCCAGTCCTAATGACACAGAGTAGTTGACAGACAAAGAGACCATGTTAATACCGGCAGCGCCCATCAAAGCCCATGTCAGCCAGATAAACCAGAAACTCTTTGTCTTTAGTGCTTCGGTAACCGTAAAGGACCCCATCACTTGGTTTTGGGAACTCTTAGCTGCTTTAGCCTGAATAGAGGCTAATAGGTTTTCATGTTCCGCCTTTTCTGCGTCAGTTAGCTTGGCTTTTTCAGGCATTTCTGACACAAGAGATGCTAATAGATTTACGATTAGCACCAGCACAATTACAACATAATTCATCATCGTATAACCGAAGGAATGAAACATTACATTAAAAATAGGTGACATAATCGCTGCCGAGATCCCAAAAACCAAGTTAACGATACCGGAAACAAGACCTCGTCGTTGAGGGAACCATTTTTGCACTGTTGCAAGACCTGGAACATAAATAAAACAAGACGCTGTGCCATTTAGGAAAGCCCATATATATACCATATAAATATTTTGGGCGTAATTAAGTATCAGTAAGCTAACTATCAAAATAAAGGTGCCTACGCGTATTGAGTTATTAGTTCCTATTTTCATGTGCCATTTACCGGCAAAGAACATAAAAAATCCCAATGAGATTAATACGAAAGTTAAAATTCTTCCAATAGCACCGGCATCTACTTCAAACAGCTTCTGCCAATATGGACCCATTAAACCAGGATAGCCAAAGATTAGCGCCCCTGACCAAAAAATAGCCGCGGAACACCCTAATACCGAAAGCCAACCTTTCTTGTCTCTGCTACTCATATACGGCCATCGTCCCTTCATTTAATTTTTTGGAAGATGCAGAACACGGCTTAGAAGAGCCTATAGATATAGGCTCTTCTAAGGGCTCTTCAAAGCAAATTTATTGTCTTGCTACGCACTAGGAACAAAGTCGTTACAAGCCACTAGCTCAGCATATACATCTACGTCAGGCACATCCGAGTCCTTCCTGCACACCCCCAGAAATTCTTCCTTTGGTTTCATTGCGTAGTACTTACAGAAACCACACTTTTCTTTTTGTTGATAGTCACTGCAATCGTCCATCGGTGTATCAAGTATGACACGTTTTCCCAAAGCTTCGCAATTGCCTTTAAAAACATCAAAAGTAGCGCAATTTTTACAGTCTTTACAATACTTAGCCATAACTGCTTATACCTCCTCATATTCGGTTCTTGCAATAATCTCATCCTGAATGGGCTTCGAAAGTTCTACCCAATATTGAGTAAAACCAGCCACTCTGACCATAAGGTCTCTATAGTTTTGCGGGTTTGCTTGAGCGTCTTTTAACATTTTGGTATCAACAATATTAAACTGGATATGGTAGCCGCCTTTATCCATATAGGCTTTAATTAATTCTTTCAACTTTTCGGCACCTGTCAGTCCCTTAATAGCACTAGGATGAATTTTCATATTCAACTGGGTATTCTGATAGTCGCTGTGATCGATGACAGTGGCTGAATTCAAAACCGCATAAGGTCCGTTTAGGTCTGTTCCAGGATATGGCGATTGAGCACCATCAGCTAGGGTAAGCCCGGCCAATCTCCCGTCAGCCGAAGCAAGACATGCTTGCCCCAGAGGGCCATGAGTAGCAACGGACAACTGACAAGGCACATACGATCTGCCGAAGAAATCTTTTACCTCCGAGACATAGTCTCTCCAGTCTTCTACCACTTGCTTATAGATTTCATCGACATACGGATCATCGTTACCGTATTTTGGAGCGGCAATGCATTGCGCATGTATCTTTGCAAATTTATCATCTTCCCTTATTTGTTCAACCATTGAAAATTTCCCGGTTTCCAAAGCGCTCTCATAACCAAAATTGTTAATCAGAGTATCTTTTAATTCATCCATCGTAAAGTTCTTATCATCAAAAACATTCTTTTTAATGGATGCCAGGGAATTGGCTAAGTTTACTTGTCCGGTAATCCATGTTGTCATACATTTATTGTATCGACTACCGCCCTTATCCATATGAAGGCCTGTTTCCAAACAGTCAGCCATTAGGGCAGAATAGAACATCGGGTTGTCATGCTCTAGGAAAGCCGAAGCTCTAATGTTATACATTTCTTCTAACACAACTACCAATTCATGCATATACTTTTGCCAGGCAGTCATAACCTCTTCAAAAGTTTTCAGTTCTAAACCATGGGGTGGAAATACTTGTGTCTTTGTCCTACGATCGTATCCATCAAAGAGTACTAATTCGAGCACCTTCGGTGCATTTATGAAACTCGCACCTGTCGAACTATATGAGCCAGCGCCAAATTCCCCGTTAACTAAGGCACCCGGTTGAATTTCAAGGCATCCTCCGATTGTCCATGCACGTGCGTCTTCAAGTGTAATACCTTCATCGCGAAAATTCCTGAGGCAATACTCCATAGCAATCCTGTTGTTAACCCATGCTGGATATCCAGTACCTGTTTTATTACACTCGATAGCTTTATGAATAAATTTGTCGCTCAGCTTTCCATCATACAACACTGTAAGGGTTGGTTGCGGTGTTGCGCACGAAATAGCAGATTCAATAATTAATTCTTCTAGTTCATTTTCAGCCGAAGTCCCATCAGGCTTAACACCGCCAACACAAAGATTATTAAAGGTACTGCCTGCAAGCAGCCCGATTGTACCGACAGCCATAGCCAGATCAATTCCTGTAAATTTAACCCTCATGCATTCCAATGCTTCAATAGTTTGTTCCCGGGTTATACGACCTTCTTCCATATCTTTTTTCCAAAACGGATAAAGAACTTGGCCCAACCTCCCGGGAGAAAATCCTGACCCTTGAATTTCATTTGTCACTGCGATATGGCAGGTCCAGCAAAGTTGCAGCGCCTCCATAAAAGTACGTGGCGGATTTTCAGAGATCCATTCCAGCCTCTCGCTCATTTCTAATAGTTCTTGCTGAGCCTTGTTATCTTTTGCAATACCAGCTAACCTTTTGGCTTCCTTAGCATAATTTTTTATCCATGTTTTAACGCCTTCAATTACGTTGATTGCGCCTTTCCAGAAAGCAATCTTATCTACACAACCCTCGTTAAGATTGGCATCAATTTTATCTTTACATTCTTGGATCATCCCGTTGAATCCAATTTGAAGAGGATACTGATAGTTTACAACATTCCGTCCATGACGAATGGATGTTTCAAGGTCAACATGTACCAGAACTGCTTTTTTTATGTTTAGGTATTCATCGTACTTCGGGTGCATAGCTCCCCACATAAAACCCATATCTTCAGATGACTTATTTTTCCAGTACCTACAATCTTCAATTAAGGCAGCATAATCTTCTTTGCGAATGCCAAAGCGTTTTGAAATTGAAAGAACGTTGCCCGCGCTTTCAGTAACGTTTCCGCCGCCTTCCGCTATAACAGTGATTTCTTCCAAACTCTTTAGCGATGCAGCCTCAGCTTCATGCGCCATATGTTCTTCATCACTCAGGGCAAAGCGATTAGCTGTCCAAGGCATCATAAATGAACCCCGAACAAAGCGGGTTTTTTGCATTGCTAAAAGTTCTTGGGAAGGTATCATGGGTGTCAAATGTTCATAAGCACTTTTAAGAGCAAGGCTCCGCCTAATTATTGGGTTTTGACCTTCATTTTCTCGCCACGTTTTTGTATACCAATAAGGAAACTCAGTATCAAGTGAAACCTTTGCCTCATAATAATCATCTAGCAACTTTTTTGCTCTTAGTGTTGGTTCCCTTTTGATTTCTCGTTGGGTTAACTCCGCTGGAGGAGTGCCGTATTGGAAACTAAGCCTCATACCACTCAATTTTTCTTTTTCAACTGCCACAATTTTGCCTCCTTTTTTTATTGCTCCAAATTTCTGTGATACATGCATCTAAAAAACTCACCTAAGAACGCCCTTACATCAACCCCTTTCCATTTTTTCAAATCCATTTGTGGAAAACACAGAAACCTTGTTTAGTTAACGAAATCATAACTTCAACTTTTGATACAAGTGTACTAATTCAATTAAGATAAGTCATCGTATGAATAAGACCATCTTTATTCTAAAAATTTGTAGCAACCCAACAAACCGCTATATCCAATAGGGTCAATTTATATAAAGCCTTGTATTAAAGCCTTGTAAGAATGTAAGCGTCAAACTGTACCCACCTAACCAATAGCCCTTTTTTATAACATACTCTTCTTCAAGCAGAGTAACCAAGGAGGTCTTT
>JAAZPQ010000188.1 GCA_012797175.1 Bacillota bacterium | reverse complement strand
CTTTAGTTTACAGAAGAGTAAATCAAACGAGTTAGACTTGCCTACCATTATGTATTCGTAGGTTATGTCTGCTCTTGGTATCAAACAACAGCTGCTGCTGTATACTAAAGTCTGATCAAGACTAAGGGGTTTTAAGTTGAAGGGAAAGATTATCCCGCTGAAACCGCAGGCCGATGGTAAGAAGCAGGGTGGCGGGTCAGGGAGCAAAGCAAGGGGGCTGCTAGCTGCCCAGATGCATGAGGTGGAGCGGTTGTTATGGCGGGCCTCGGCCCGGGCGCCGGGGGTATTGCGCGAGCGGCTTATCGCTATAACCGAGAAGGGTGAGCGGCTTTGCCCGGCCCTTTTTCTGATCATTGCTTCAGCGCATCAATCCGAGTCCCGGCAGAGATATCACCTGGCAGCCTCCCTGGAAGCTCTCCATCTGGCGCTGCGAACACATCGGGGCATGGCTACAACAGACGAGCTTTCACCGAAAGAGGCCATTCTCTGCGGCGATTTCTACTTCGGGTTGGCCCTGACTCTGGCGGGCAACCAGCCTCTGTTTATCCAGGGGATGTCCGAGATAATTACCCGTTTTGTCGCCTCCACGATCGAGATCCCTGGCCAGGCAGCGGCTTCAGAGGATCTTTGTAAGGATTATCTGCAGAAGATTTGTGACGGCATGGCCTCTATTTATGCCCTATCCTGTACTCTCGGAGCCTGGCTAGCCGGGCTTAAACCCTGGCAAAACGAAGCCCTCTCTTATTACGGCCTCTACCTGGGGATCGGTTTACAGGTAAAGCAGGAGAGAGAAAGTTTTACTTCTTTACTCCGGGAAAAAGAGCTGCTTTTTAAAGCCAGTTTGCCCATTCTCTATACCCTTGGCGAAAGTCCTCTAAGGCCTAAACTGGCTTCCTTGTTAAATAAGCGTTTGTCTGAAAAAGAACGAGATCTCTTTTTGCGGGAGGTAGAGCGGATTAACCCCTGCCCTTACCTGGAACGGATTATCAACAACTGCTTCTTTAAGGCCGGTCAATTCATTGAGCTGCTGTGGGAAAGCGTTGATCCGGAAACGCTGCAGTCTTTAAAAAACCTTCTTTCGTAGCCTGTTTTCACGAAAGCATTCAAAGCCACCCCATAATTTGTTGGTAAAACATTTTCACTTCCCTCAGGGTCTTCCTTGTTGTATGATTAAATTGGCTTCATAGTATATAAATTGGAGTGATCAAGGGTGACTCCGGAAAAAATTCTTAGCGAATTGATTAAAATCAATACGGCCAATCCGCCGGGAAATGAAACGACAGCAGCCCGGTATCTGGCCGGTTTACTGCAGCAGGCCAGTATTGATTGTGAAATTATCGAACCGGCTGCGGGCCGGGGCAGCTTGCTTGCCCGCCTCGGTTCCGGCTCTAAAAAGTTGCTCTACATGTCCCACCTGGATGTAGTTCCGGCGGGCGATGGTTGGGATTTCGAGCCTTTCTCTGGAGAGATTAAGGATGGAATGGTTTATGGTCGTGGTGCCATCGACTGCAAGGACCTGGCCGCAGCCGGGGTCTGTGCCGCGCTGCAGCTGGCCAAAGAAGGGATCCCTTTAAATGGCGAGTTGATTATCGCGGCCACTGCCGATGAAGAGCAGGGCGGTGAACTGGGGGCGGGCTATCTCACGGCGAACTGCCCAGAGAAGATTCAGGCGGACTTTGCCATTAACGAGGGCGCCCCGCATCCTCTCTCTTTCAATGGGAAGGTAATCTACTTTATTCAGGTAGGCGAAAAGGGAACGGCTTGGACCAATATCAAAGCCCGGGGAGTCTCCTGCCACGGTTCGACGCCTGCTCTTGGCGATAATGCAGTGGTTAAGATGAGCCGGGCGGTGACTGCGCTGGCTGACTATCAGCCGGAAATAGTCCTTGTTCCCGAACTGTTCTCTCTATTAAAAGAGCTGGCCCGGGTTCGCGGTTTGGATATAGAACCGACTCCGTATAATACAGATGAGCTTCTGGAGAAACTTAATCTGGACCACGCCTTTACCGAAATGCTGCGTGCCATGACCAGGATAACCATATCTCCGAATATCATCCGCGGCGGAATTAAAACAAACATAGTCCCTGATTCTTGCGAGGGCGAACTTGATATCCGCATTCTTCCTGGGCAGAATGCCGATTATGTCCTTCAAGAGCTGTTTCAACTGCTTGGTGCGGGGGTTGAAACTGCCCTAACTGAATACCAGGAACCAACCTTCACCTCTTCGCAGACGGAGCCATACTGGTTAATAGCCGAGCTGACCGAAGAGCTGGCTGCTCCGAATGCGGTCTGTCTACCGATTATTTCTACCGGTTCTACCGATTCAAAGTATTTGCGCAATATCGGTATCCCGGCATACGGGATCGGCCATATGGATGCCGGTTATGATCCTGATATTTCAACAACCATGCACGGTTGCAATGAACGGACCGATATAAAAAGTCTTTATCTGAAAACAAGGTTCCTGGTGGAGCTGGCCCGTCGTTATCTTAGTTGACCTTACGCAAATCGTGAGGCTGGTTTCGCGCGTGGCAAATTGCCGGGAGACGTGATTGGATAATGACTGTCGGGTAAATAATAAGGAGAGGGCTATTTTTATCTGCCATCAAGAGAAGGCCGCCATCTGCCATAATTTGCAGGATAAGAGTATTTTTTGTCGAACCTAGTTTCAGAAGGAGGCGGTCTTCATGCCGGTTAAACTTGGACAAAGGATCAGAGCCTTGCGGCGCCTCAAGCGGGTGACTCAACAAGAATTGGCGACAAGACTCGATCTTTCTGTAACCATGCTTAGCAATATTGAAAGAGGACTTAAAGAGCCCTCTCCGCAGCTACTCGAGAGAATTGCCCGAGAACTGGATGTGCCCAGAGAAGAGCTCTTTATTATTAAGGAGAGTGCTGATGTTCCCTATATCACTGAATTACCCGGCCGGGCCACCGGTTATTAAAATAGGCCGGGTTACGGTTGTTCCTGCTGTAGCCCTGGCCCCGATGGCCGGATTTACCGGGCATCCTTTCAGAACTTTGGCTAAAGAATACGGGTGTGGTTTGGTTTTTTCCGAGATGATTCATGCCCGTGCGCTGTTGCAAGGAGGCAAGTATAGTTTTTTTTAACTTATTTCAGCGAGGCAGAGCGCCCGGTAGGGCTGCAGCTGTTCGGTTCCGAACCGGCGCTGCTTGCTAAAGCAGCTGCGAAAGCAGAGAAACTAGGCGCAGACCTGGTTGATCTTAACCTCGGCTGCCCCACCCCGCGAATTGTGCACAACGGCGAGGGGGGGGCGCTGCTCAGGCAGCCGCAGCGTTGCAGTGAAATCTTTCAGGCGGTCACCCGGGCGGTAACCTGCCCGGTGACGGCAAAACTGCGCAAAGGCTGGGACGATCACCAGGTTAACGCTGTCGAGATGGCCAAAAGGGCTGAAGAGGCCGGGGTCAAGGCGGTAACTGTCCACGGTCGCACCGTGTTGCAGGGTTTTAGCGGCCAAGCCGATTGGAAGATTATTAGGGCGGTCAAGCAAGCCGTAAGCATACCTGTTTTTGGCAATGGCGATATCACCTCCGCAGAAGATGCCTTAGCAATGCTCGATTACAGCGGTTGCGACGGCGTGATGATCGGACGGGCGGCCTTGGGTAATCCCTGGATATTTGAACAGGTTAAGGCTGGGCTGGAAAGAAGGGCGGTGCCGCCAGCGCCGGCGCCGCAAGAGCGGGCTGCTATGGCCCTACGTCACCTTGAGATGCTCTGCCGGTTCAAAGGTGAACAGGCAGCACTGCGTGAGATGCGCCGCCAGGCCGGGTGGTATCTGCGGGGGTTCCCCAAAGCGGCCCAAGCGCGGCGCAGTATCGCTGAAGCGGCTACGGTAGCCCAGTTGCGAACAATCATCCTAGGGTATTTCAATGCGGAAGAATATAAATTAAATCAGGAGGTGGATTAAGGTGTGCCAATCAAGTGTCTACCTGGTCAAAGACGGGCGAGAAGAGCTGGTGATGGAGGATGTGAGCGTGATCAAGCCGCAGGGCGATGATCTTCTTCTGGTGGGGATGCTGGGCGAAAAAAAGCAGGTTAAAGCGAAAATTAAAGAGCTTCAATTAATGGACCATCGCATCTTGCTTGAAGAATAGAGAGCTGACATTGTTTTAAGCATGACCGGGTCTGGTGAGCTGCTCCAGGGAGCGGCTCTTTCTTATTTAAATAATCTTGTTGCGGCTGGATTCCAGCAATCTCTGGAAGAAGAGCGGGTTATGCTTGCTTTTTGACAGGGGGAGTGGTAGAATGCTTTTGCATACAAATATGTGCACAAGGATGGCTGAACGTGCAGTTTGAAAAAATCGTGCGGATTGGTGACAAACTGGTCAGTGTAGATCGAGCCAAGCGTTTACTGGAACGGGTTTTAGAGCAGAGGGCAGAGGGGTTATCCCAGCAAGAGGTTGCCCGGCGGCTCTCACTCGATCGCACCTTTATTTCCCGTCTCGAAGCGATCGGTGAGATTCGTAAAGGGAAGAGAGTGGCGGTAATCGGTTTTCCGGTTAAAAACAAAGATGAATTGGTAAAAACATGCCAGGATTTAGGGCTGGAGTTTTTCTGGCTGATGACCAACCAGGAACGCTGGAAGCTGGTCGACGAGAGGCAAGCACTTGACTTTTTTAATCAGGTTCTTGAACTAATTGCCCAATTAAGAGATTATGAGGTTCTGGTAATGGCTACCTCTGAAAAATGGTACCGCTTTGCCGAAGCGCTGCTCGATTGCCAGATTCTCTATCTAAGTCTAGGGCCGACCCCCATTGGCGAAGACCAGCTGGTTGATCCGGACCGGTTTCGCTCTTTAATTGAGCAGGTTTTAAACAATCGCGGAAAAAGGGAGCAGGATTAACTTGAAACATGTACTGGGAATCAGCCTGGGCTCCTCTCAAAGGGACCATGCGGTTACTGTAAACCTGATGGGAGAAGAATGCAAGATCGAGCGTTTCGGGACCGATGGGGATATGAAAAGAATGATCGCCTTAATTCAAGAATATGATGGTAAAGTAGATGCTTTTGGCTTGGGAGGGATCGATCTT
Organism: Bacillota bacterium; assembly: GCA_012797175.1. Taxonomy (GTDB): domain Bacteria; phylum Bacillota; class Dethiobacteria; order DTU022; family DTU022; genus JAAZPQ01. Next base: position 4,607 of record JAAZPQ010000188.1, on the reverse strand, counting down.
TACGTTTTTGCTGAAGATAAACGCTATGTGATCCGTGATGCCCGTAAAATTACCCAAGCGGCGAAGCTGACTCCAATCGTCGATGGTTCCGGGTTAAAGCATATCCTCGATCGGCGGGCAATTGAGTATCTTGCGGCTAATACTGAAATTTTTAAAGAGCGGCCCAAGGTGCTGCTGACCTGTGCCATGGACCGGCTCGGGATGGCCCAGGCCCTGTTCGAGACCGGTTCTGATGTCACCCTGGGAGATTTTCTTTATATCCTCAATCTACCGCTGCCGTTGAAGTCTTTAAAAAGCCTGTCCCGACTTGCCCGGCTGATCGCGCCAATTGTCGTTCAGCTGCCATTTTCAATGCTTTACCCCACCGGGGAGAAGCAGGAGGATCGCAAACCGCGGCAGGCCAAGTATTTTTTGGAGAATGATATAATCGCCGGGGACTTTCATTTTCTTAAGCGTTATATGCCACCGGAGCTACCCGGCAAAATTGTCATTACCAACACCGTGACCCGGGATGATATCCGTTGCCTGAAAGAGTGCGGTGTAAAGACCTTAATCACGACTACTCCGGAGATGGATGGCCGCTCTTTTGGGACCAATATCTTAGAGGCACTTCTGATCTCTTTAGCAGGCAGCACCAGGGAGCTTTCAAGGGAGCAATACAATCAGATGCTTGAAGATTTAAAGATCACGCCCCGTATTGAAGAGCTGCAATAATTTGTTAGCAGGAGCGGGTGGCACAGCCGATGGTTGGTCAGTTTGCCCTCATCGTCAATTCTCTACGGCCGGGCCTTTCGGCCCGGCCGCCTGCTTTTATAGCCAGCTACTGGAACCACTTTGCACCGTTCAAGATGGCCGCCCTGACCGGGATCGATTCTCCTTTCGGGCAGGCAGAAGGACATCTTCTTTTTTTTAATCACGTTTCCAATCAATCGAAGCGTACCGAAAGCCAGTTAATTAAGAAAACCTTTCGTGCAGGTAAGAAGGCTTCCCGGCTGGGCGCGCGCATCATCGGTTTCGATCCGTCCATCTTGGCGCTGTTAGGTGATTCTGCCGTGGCGATTGTGCGAGAGCTTGGCCCGGCTGTAACCAGCGGCTCCGGCTACGCCGCCTTTGCGGCGATGGAAGCGCTACAGAAGGCAGCCACCCAAATGGGAATTATTTTCGAGGAGGCCGCAGTGCTCATTTTAGGGGCGGCCGAACCTCTTGGCAGCGTCTGTACGCAGATACTGGCCCGCGACGGGGCCAACCATTTGACCCTGGTAGACAGCGATAATGCCCGCCTAGATCTTTTATCGCGCCGGGTGCTCTATAACTGTGGCGTGGCCTGCAAGGTCAGCGTGCAGGTAAGCAAGGCGGTGGCGCGGGCAGACCTGGTTGTTGTTGCCAGCAGGGCTGCCGGCATGGCGCTCCGTTCGTCCGATCTGAAGCCGGGGGCAATTGTTTGCAACCTGGCTGCTGCGGATGAGTTCTCCTTAAATCTTATCAACCGGCGTTCCGATGTGGTGACCTTCGATGAGGCTGTAGTCCGGCTGCCGGGCGAGGCGGTACTGGGCTGTGCCCCGGGCCTTCCTGCAGCGTGCATTTGCTCCTGGATGGCCGAAGCGATTTTGCTGGCCCTGGAAGGGAGATACGATCGTTATTTTCTCGGGCGGGAGCTGCATGCTGAGAAGGTTGCCGGGATAGGCCGTCTCGCCGGGAGACACGGTTTTGCCCTGTCCGGGTTCACGGCCGCCGGCCACTATTTTGATTTTGCCGATCTGGAAAATATTAGAGCAAACCCTCCTGTTATTTCTTAATTAATAGAATGCGTTATCTTTAAGCATTCGAATCCCGCACCGCTTGCCGAAGACAATATCACAGGCCGATCACACAATTTGCTTGTTTAGCCTTGACAATTACAGTAGGTGCATTTATAATACTTTTTACAATTTATGATTACGTCATGCGGAACAATTTAGGGCTCTTTGGGTAGTGTCAAGGAGAACTTGGCACTTTATTTATAAGTTCTCAGGGGTTCCGTTTTTTATTTTACCGTCAAACGCATATGTCCTCAAAAAAGCTCATAGTACTGTAATGTTCTTTCAGATTAAATTATCTCGAGGGGGAGAATCATTACATGACCAATGAAGAAATCCTTTTAACCAGGGGCGGTTTGGAGAAGCTGGAAAAGGAGCTTTTTTTTCTTAAATCGGTCAAGCGTAAAGAAGTTGCCGCCCGAATTAAAGAAGCAATTACCTATGGTGATATTACTGACAACTCGGAGTACGAAGATGCTAAAAACGAGCAAGCTTTCGTTGAAGGCAGAATTATTACCCTGGAGAAAATTTTACGCCGGGCCCGGATTCTGGAAAAAGGAGAGAGCGGCAACAATTATGTGACAGTCGGCTCAACGGTCAGGCTTAAAGACATTGAAATGAACCGTGAATTTACCTATACTATCGTCGGTACCGCTGAAGCCGATCCCGGGGACAACAAAATATCTAATGAGTCTCCGGTTGGTAAAGCCATCTTGGGATTATCGATCGGCGACGAAGTCGAGGTGAAAGTACCTGCAGGATCACTTAAATATAAGATCCTCGAAATAAGTTAAATTTTTGGAGGAATTTAAATGGAGCAAGATCAGCTTAACGAAATGGAGCAAGATCGGCTTAACGAACTAATGAAGGCCCGGCGCCAGAAGATGGTTCAGCTGAAAGAGAAGGGTGTTGAACCGTTTGGCAGCAAGTATGTTTGCAGTCACTACTCGGCAGAAGTAATCGGGCAATTTGATGCCCTGGAAAACAAAGAGGTTTCTCTCGCCGGTAGGTTAACCGGTATTCGCACGCACGGCAAGGCTACTTTTGCCGACCTGCAGGATTATAAAGGAAAAATTCAGATTTACTTTCGCCTGGACCAGCTTGGCGAAGAGAAATATAACCTGATCGATCTTTTTGATATCGGTGATTTTATTGCCGTGAAGGGGCCGGTTTTCAAGACCAGGAAAGGCGAGATTACGGTGGCGGTGCATGATTACCGTTTTCTAACGAAAGCGTTGCGCCCTCTTCCTGAAAAATGGCACGGTTTAAAAGATGTAGAGCTGCGCTACCGCCAGCGCTATCTTGACCTGATCGTCAATGAAGAGGTCAGGCAAACTTTTATCAACCGTAGTAAAATCATCCAAACAATGCGTGATGTGTTAAACGAATGGGGCTTTCTGGAGATGGAGACGCCGATTATGCAAACGATCGCCGGCGGGGCCCTGGCCCGCCCTTTTATTACCTATCACAACGCTCTTGATATGAAACTTTACTTGCGTATTGCTACTGAGCTTCATTTAAAACGCTTGCTTGTCGGCGGGTTGGACAAGGTCTATGAGATTGGGCGGATCTTTCGTAACGAGGGGATCTCTCCGTTTCATAATCCCGAATTCACCTCGGTTGAGATTTACCAGAGCTATGCTGATTATGAAGATATGATGTCGATCACTGAGAACCTGATCTACGAGTGTGCCAGGCGGGTGTTGGGGAAGAGCGAGATCTCCTACCAGGGAGAAACCTTTGATCTGACTCCTCCCTGGCCCCGGGAAACGATGATCAACGTAGTTCACAAGTATTGTGGCGTAGACTTTGCAAAGATCAGCGATGATGCCGGTGCCCGGGAGGCGGCCCGTGAGGCCGGGTTGGAGCTGGAAGGTGAAAGTACCTGGGGTGAAATCTTGAATCTTTTCTTTGAGACCTACTGCGAAGAACAGCTGTGCCAGCCGGTATTTATCCTGGGGTATCCGATTGATGTTTCGCCGTTATCAAAAAGGATGGATTCAGATCCGCGTTTAACCTACCGCTTTGAAGGATTTATCGCTGGTAAAGAGGTGGCCAATGCTTTTACGGAGTTAAATGATCCTATTGATCAACGGGAGAGGTTTGAGCGGCAGCTGGCCCGTCGTCAAGCAGGTGACGAAGAGGCGCACATGATGGACGAAGATTTTCTGACTGCTCTTGAATACGGGATGCCTCCGGCGGGAGGCTTGGGCATCGGGATTGACCGCGTGGTGATGATCTTAACCGACAGCCCCTCTATCCGCGATGTTATCCTATTTCCTACCTTGAAGCCGCGTTGAGATTTGGATTGTTAAAGAGATGTTTAGCTATGCCGACGGATGTACGATGAGCGGCAAGAAAGACGGCATTGTCAACATGGGTGGTTTTTTGGCCGTTAATGATGAAGAGATCTGCCGCCAGGCCACCTCCAAGGTGGTTCTTTTTGAAGGGATGCCCAGCTACGGCGGGATGACGGGGCGGGATATGGAGGCTTTTGCCCGGGGGCTGCGCGAATCCATGAATTATGCCTATATTCGTCACCGGGTGGAGCAGGTCGTCAAGCAGAAAAAGATCTGTTTTTATATCGAAAACGGAAAGAATATATTTGACAAAGTGTTTACTCCATGGTATTATAAACTCTGCGCCCGGTTGACGGGTGCAGCCATTGAGCTGTTCTTTGAAAGTTGAATAGGGTAAGGTAGTCCGGCGGGTTCTTTACCTTTTTTAAGGTAGGACCTTGTGAGAGCGAGGATTAAAAGGTGTAAACTGGAGAGTTTGATCCTGGCTCAGGACGAACGCTGGCGGCGTGCT
>JAAZPQ010000187.1 GCA_012797175.1 Bacillota bacterium | reverse complement strand
GGCTGGAAGAAAAAGGGGACCGCTTATTCCTTGCGCCTCTTTCCACTGGGGGGATATTGCCGCCTGCTCGGCGAGAACCCTGAAGAAGCAGGTAAGCCGGGAAGTTTTACACAGAAATCGCCGGCCAGAAGAGCCGTCGTTTTGGCTGCGGGCTCGGCAATGAACCTGCTGCTGGCCTTGTTACTTTTCTTCATTATATTCTACTTTTTTGTTGGGGTGCAGCAGCCCGACCGCTCCATCATCGGCCTGGTTATACCCGAGACGCCGGCTGAGAAAGCAGGGCTGCAGAGCGGGGATGAGATTACCGCAATTAACGGGGAGCCGGTTGAAAACTGGAACGAGATTGTCAGGGCTATTGAAGGGCACCCCGGTGAGGAGATCAGCCTGGTGGTAAAGCGCAACGGGGTGATTAAAGAGTTTCACCTCACCGCCGAGGCCGATCTGGACGGTAATGGGAAGATCGGGATCGGCCCGTTAATGCAGAAATATCAATTCTGGGGAGCGCTGGGGACCAGTTTTGAGCGCTTCGGCATGATTGTCGCCTCTATTTTCCAAGTGCTCACCGGCCAGGCGCCCCTCGATGTGACCGGCCCGGTGGGGATTATTAAAATTGTCAGCGAGGTGGCTGAGACCGGTTTCGTTAACCTGCTCTGGCTGACCGGGCTAATCAGCATCAGCCTGGGCCTGATCAATATTTTGCCGATCCCGGCCCTTGATGGAGGCCGGCTCTTCTTTTTATTGATCGAGGCGCTGCGCGGCCAGCCCCTGGATCCGGAAAAAGAGGGCCTAATCCATTTTATCGGCTTTCTTCTTTTGATTTTACTAATCTTGCTGGTTACTTATAATGATCTGATCCGCTGGGATATCCTACCGGGCCGTTGAGGGCAGATCTGCAGGGAGGGAACTGTTGATGAACTCTGTTAAACGGCGCCGCTCGCTTGCCGTAAAGGTGGGCCCGATTACCATCGGCGGCGGGGCGCCGGTAGTGCTCCAGTCGATGACTAATACCCGGACCTCCGATACTGCTGCTACCTTGCAACAGATTTGTGACCTGGCGGCAGCCGGCTGTAAGCTGGTTCGGGTGGCCGTTCCCGACGCCGGTGCTGCCGATGCCCTGGGCGAGCTGGTCCGGGACAGCCCCGTTCCCCTGGTCGCTGATATTCATTTTGATATCGACCTCGCTTATCGGGCCCTGGAGCGGGGTGCTGCGAAGATTAGGATCAATCCAGGCAATATCGGTGGCACAGCAAAGCTCGATGAACTCTGCCGCCGGGCCGCCGACTGCGGCGCCGCCCTGCGGATCGGGGTTAACGCCGGCTCCCTGGAGCGGCCGCTGCGGCAAAAGTACGGCGGCGTCACCGCTGCCGCTTTGGTTGAATCGGCACTGGGCTATCTTGAGACCGCAGCGAAAACCGGCTTTGACCAGACTGTTATCTCGCTGAAGGCCTCCGACGTGCCCACCACCATCGAGGCCTATCGCCTAATTGCCGGGCAGGTGCCCCATCCTTTGCATCTCGGGGTTACCGCCGCCGGCCCGCTGGAAAGCGGCCTGATTAAAGGAGCGATCGGGGTCGGAACCCTCCTCGCCGAAGGGCTCGGCGATACCGTGCGCATCTCGCTGACGGCGGATCCCCTGGCCGAGGTCCGGGTGGCCCGGCACATTCTTGAAATTTTGCATCTGCGTCCACGGCGCGAGCCAGAGCTGATCTCTTGTCCGACCTGTGGCCGCTGTGAAGTTAACCTGATTCCCCTGGTCAACCGGGTTGCCAAGCTGCTTCATGATTATCCGCACCCGGTGAAGGTGGCCGTGATGGGATGTGCCGTCAACGGGCCCGGTGAGGCCAGGGAGGCCGATATCGGGATCACCGCTGGACGGAAACAGGGCCTGCTTTTTCGCCGGGGTGAGGTTGTCCGCACGGTGCCTCAAGATCAACTTATGGAAGCACTTCAAGAAGAGCTAAAACAGTTTACCGCTGTAAAGCAAAGCCTTTCCGGGAGCGGTAAATCTGAGGAGGTAGAAACGTGGACGTAGCTGCAATCGTACCTGCTTATAACGAAGCAAAGACTATCGGAGCCGTGCTGGGGGTGTTGACCAAGTGCCGCCTGATTAACGAAGTTATTGTCGTCAGCGACGGCTCTACCGATGATACAGTGAAGATCGCGTTGCAGTTTGATGGCGTGCAGGTCGTTGAGCTGCCAGAAAACAGGGGGAAGGGGGGCGCTATGAAAGCCGGGCTGGAGCAGACCGCTGCCGAGATCGTTCTCTTTCTTGATGCCGATCTAATCGGATTAACCGAAGATCATGTCAACGCACTGCTTCAACCGGTCCTGGAGAACCAGGCCCTGATGAGCCTGGGGGTATTTGAAAAGGGACGGATAGCCACCGACCTGGCACAAAAGGTGGCTCCGTATCTGAGCGGCCAGAGAGCGCTGCAACGGGATCTGCTTAGCGATCTTTCCGACCTGGATCTGACTCGTTTCGGTGTCGAGGTGGCCCTGCACCGCTATATGGAGGAAAATAAGATTCCCGTGGCCCTGGTAAACCTGCCGGACCTCTCACATTTAATGAAAGAAGAGAAGCTCGGTCTCTGGAAAGGGCTTGCGGCAAGAGGTAAAATGTACTGGGAGATCATTAAATATACGGCCAGTATTGATCTTCATTTGAAATAAGGTTAATCGTTTCCTTTTACTTGCATTCTAGAGCCGCTTGTGATAATCTTTAACTCGGTGTAGCGGGTTCTTTGATTAAGGGTGGGTTTTCCCACTCTTTCCTGTTAAAAGAGCCTCTTTTTGAAGGGAGCATGACTATGTCCAGGGATAAACTGAAAGTAAAACTGCGCCGCCTGGTTGAGCCTCTGATCGAAGAGCATGGCCTGGAGCTGGTCCAGTTGGATTACCATGCGGGTCGAAAGGGCCACCTCTGCCTCTATATTGACAAACCCGGCGGGGTGACCATCTCCGATTGTGAAGCGCTCAGCCGGGATCTATCCGACCTTCTGGACGCCTACGATCCGATTCCCCAGAGCTATATTCTCGAGGTCTCTTCACCGGGAGTAGAGCGTCCTCTAACCCGAGAAAGCGATTTTCAGCGTTTTCAGGGTGAAATGGTGAAAGTATATACCCTGGAGCCGGTTGCCGGAAGAAAAAGTTTTGAAGGAAAGCTAACTACATCCGGAGAGGGCTTTATTGAGCTGCTCCCCGAAAAAGGGGAGCCGGTCAGGATACCGCTAGATAAGATTAACAAGGCTCATTTATGGTTTCGACCGTAAAGAGTGCGTAGAAAGGAGGTCAGGTTCAAATTTCGGTAGACAGTAAAGAGCTTATTGCCGCTCTAAAGGCAATTGAAAGAGATAAGGGGATCGAACTGGAGGTTCTCTTTGAAGCCCTTGAAGTAGCGCTGGTTTCGGCTTACAAGAGGAATTACCAGGCTCCCGGCAATGTCCGGGTTAACGTGGACCGGGAAACCGGAGAGATTAAAGTCTTTTCTCAGCTGAAAGTGGTCGAGGAGGTCGAATTTCCCCAGCAGGAGATCGAGCTTTACGAAGCCCGGGTTTATGATTCCAGCTGCCAGCTAGGCGATCTGGTCGAGAAGGAGGTCGCCCAACAGGAATTTGGCCGGATTGCCGCCCAGACAGCCAAGCAGGTGATTATTCAGAGAATCAGGGAAGCGGAGCGGGAGCTGATCTACAAGGAGTTTCTGGAACGGGTTGAGGATATTACTACCGGAACGGTCCGCCGTTTTGAGCATCGCAATGTCATCGTAGACCTGGGAAAAGTAGAAGGAATTCTGCCCCAGGAGGAGCAGCTGCCCCGTGAACGTTACCGGATGAATGAAAGAATCAAGGCCTTTATCATGGAGGTAAAAAAGAGCAGCAAGGGGCCCCAGGTAATCCTGTCGCGGAGCCATCCCGGCTTTCTGAAACGACTTTTTGAGCTGGAGGTTCCGGAGATCTACGACGGGATCGTTGAAATAAAGGCAGCTGCGCGGGAGCCTGGCTACCGCGCCAAGCTGGCGGTTCATTCCAACCATAAGGATGTTGACCCGGTCGGTGCCTGTGTCGGCCCCCGGGGTAACCGGGTCCAGGCGATCAGCAATGAGCTGCGGGGCGAACGAATTGATGTGATCCGGTGGAGCGAAGAGCCGGAGCAGTACCTGGCCAACGCGCTTAGCCCGGCCAAGGTGGTCTCGGTAGAGCTTGATGAAAAATCAGCCCTGGTTATTGTCCCCGATAACCAGCTCTCGCTGGCTATCGGAAAAGAGGGACAAAATGCCCGCCTGGCGGCAAAGATCACCGGCTTCAAGATCGATATCTGCAGTGAGACGCAGATCGCCCAGAAGCGTCTTTTTTCACTGGGGCTGGCTAACGATGACGATGAGGCTTCGCCACCGGAAGAACCGGATGCAATGCCGGGTGAGCCAGCCCTTGAAATTGAAGATAAAGCAGATGAGAATTTACCGGAGATAGAGGCGGATGAAGCGGAAGAGGTTCCAGAAGATAGCCTGGAAGAGAAGTAGGTTTACAGGGGAGGCGAGGCAAGGAGATGGCCAGAAAGCGAAAAATTCCTCTGCGCATCTGTGTCGGCTGCCGGACAAAAAGACCAAAGCAGGATCTAATTCGCCTGGTACGAACGCCGCAGGGCGAACTGCGCCTCGATCCGGGCGGTAAAATCTCCGGCCGCGGCGCCTATATCTGCCGGCAAAAAACCTGTTTTGAAAAGGCCTTGAAAGGTAAAAGGCTTGAAAAAAATTTAGAGCATCCTCTTTCCGAAGAGGTCATCGCGGAGATTACGGCGTTGCTGGAATCAGAAGATGATCACACGTCTTAACGGTTTATAAGGAGGGCTTTTAATGGAGGTGTGTTAAATGGCTAAAGTAAGAGTCTATGAACTGGCCAAGGAGCTGGGGACGACCAGCAAAAAGTTAATTGAAGTTATGGAAGGTATGGATATCGAGGTTAAGAACCATATGAGCACCCTGGATGATGAAGAGGCCCGGCGGGTCATGGCCATTCTTACCGGCCAGGCTGAGAGCGCCGAGAGCAAGAAAAAGAAAGCGCCCCGCCCGGACGAAGATAAAAAGGACAGCCCGACCGCGGCAGAAAAAAAGAGCAGGGAAAAAATGCCGGACAAAACTGTGGCTGCTCGAAAAACACGACGGTTACCTGAGGAAAAGGCCGCGGTGAAGAAAAAGCGGCGGAAGGTACGAATTGAGGGCCGCACTACTGTCGGCGAGGTAGCCGCTCATTTCGAGATCACTCCGGCCGAACTGATCACCAGGCTCCTCGATCTGGGTGTTGTTGCCAATATTAACCAGGCCCTTAGTTCCGAAGTGATCGAGCTGGTGGCCGATGAGTATAACCTGGATGTTGAATTTGTCGCCGACCCGATCGAGCAGGAGCTGCTCGGCGAAGAGAAAGTCAGCGACAAGAAGTTGATCGAACGCCATCCCGTGGTCACGGTGCTCGGTCATGTTGACCACGGAAAAACATCGCTCCTGGATGCTATTCGCCAGACTAATGTCACCGCCGGTGAAGCCGGGGGCATTACCCAGCATATCGGAGCTTATGAGGTAGAGGTCTCCGGGAAAAAAATTGTATTTCTCGATACGCCCGGCCATGAAGCATTCACGGCTATGCGGGCCCGGGGAGCCCAGGTTACCGATATTGCCATCCTGGTCGTCGCTGCTGACGATGGGGTTAAACCGCAAACTATCGAAGCAATTAACCACGCCCGGGCGGCGGAGGTGCCCATTATCGTTGCAATCAACAAGATCGACAAAGCCGGCGCCAACCCCGAACGAGTCAAGCAGCAGCTTTCAGAACACGGGCTGGTCCCCGAAGAATGGGGTGGCGATACTATCTTCGTCCAGGTTAGTGCACTGCAGCGGGAAGGCCTTCAGGAGCTGCTGGAAATGATTCTCCTGGTGGCCGAGTTAAGCGAGCTGCAGGCCAACCCTGAACGCGCGGCCCGCGGAACGGTGATCGAGGCTCATCTCGACCGGGGGCGGGGCCCGGTGGCGACGGTTCTGGTCCAGGACGGCACCCTTCGCGTGGGCCAACCGCTGATCTGCGGCACGACTACCGGTAAAGTAAGGGCGATGCTGAATTATAAGGGAGAACGGATTGCTGAGGCCGGACCGGCTACCCCCGTGGAGCTACTTGGCTTAAATGATGTTCCTCTGGCCGGTGATCGGTTCCAGGTAGTTGCCGATGACCGCCTGGCCCGGCAGGTTGCTGAAAAACGTTCCCAGAAGATTAAAGCTGCCGCCCAGCGGACCCAGCGGGTCACCCTGGACGATCTGTTTAAGCAGATTCAAGAGGGGGAGGTCAAGGAGCTTAACCTGATCATCAAAGGCGATGTCCAGGGTTCGGTGGAAGCGTTGCAGGAGGCGATTCTTAAACTGAGCCTCGATGAGGTTAAGGTTAAAATAATCCATGCCGGCGTTGGCGCGATTAGCGAGTCCGATATTATGCTAGCCTCGGCCTCCAATGCAATCGTCATCGGATTCAATGTCCGCCCGGATAGTAATGCCCGCCGGCTGGCCGAACAAGACCGGGTTGATCTGCGCCTTTACCGTGTTATTTACGAAGCGCTCGAGGATATCGAACTGGCGGTCCACGGATTGCTTAAACCGGTCTACCGGGAGGAGATCCAGGGGCAGGCTGAAATCAGACAGGTGTTTAAAGCCTCGCGCCTCGGTAATATTGCGGGATGTTATGTCACCGAGGGTCGGATTACCCGCAATTCCCTGGTCCGCTTGATTCGCGACGGGGTAGTGCTCTACGAGGGAAAACTGGCCTCCTTGAAGCGGTTCGAAGATGATGTCCGCGAGGTCTCCAACGGGTTTGAATGCGGCCTCCTTCTTGACGGGTTTAATGATATTGCCGAAGGTGATCTGATCGAAGCTTATACGATGAAGCAGGTCAACTGACTGCGCAAATTGCGCGCGGGGGGAGGGGGAGACAATGTCTGTAACCAGGTCCCGGCGGGTTGCCGGGGAGATTAAAAAAGTGGTCGGCCGGGTTATCGCCAGGGAGATTAAAGATCCCCGGATTGCCTCACTGACCAGTGTCACCGGGGTGGAGCTATCGCGCGATCTACGCTATGCCACTATCTATGTGAGCATCTACGGTACTGAAGCCGAGAAAAATCTGACCATGCAGACCTTGCAGCGAGCCACCGGTTTCATCCGCAGCGAGATCGGCAAAAGTATCCGGTTGCGCTATACCCCGGAGATTAATTTTGCCGAAGATCGCTCTATGGAGTACGGCGCGCATATTGACCGTGTTTTAAAATCTCTGCACGAGGATAATTCGAAAGAATGATGACACAGAAGGTCCAGAAGGCACAGAAGGCTATGATAGCGCTCTTGCAGCAGCAGAGTTCTTTTAACCTGGTTTCCCATGTTCAGCCCGACGGTGACAGCATCGGCTCGTTGCTGGCCTTGGGGGAGGCGCTGGAGAAGATGGGCAAGACGGTACGCCTCTTTATGGCGGCAACGGTTCCTCGGAAATATGCCTTCTTAAAAGGTAGTGAAAAGATCTTTGCTTCTGGTGAAAAATGGAATGAAGCTGCCGCCGCGGTAGTTCTTGATTGCAGCGACCTGGAGCGGACCGGAGATTTTAAAGATGCGGTTGCCCGTACCCGCGTGATTCTCAATATCGACCACCATGTCACCAACTGCTATTTCGGAACGGCCAACCTGGTCGATCCGGAGGCGGCGGCGACAGGCGAGATTATTTTTCGCCTGCTGGAGGCGATGCATTTACCGCTGAGCGCGTCTATGGCCGAGGCCCTTTACGTGGCCCTCTCCACCGATACCGGATCCTTCAAATTTGAAAATACCACTGCGGCCACCCACCGGACCGCCGCGGCGCTGCTGGCCGCCCACGATCTCAATCCTGGGATCCTCTCGGATCAGCTCTTTAATCTGCGGCCGCTTCCGTTTTATCTTCTTCTGAAAAAAGTCCTTGGCACGCTTGAACTTTATGGTGGCCAAAAGCTGGCCGTGATTACAGCCAGCCGGGAGATGCTCGAACAAAGCGGGGCCGCGATGGAAGATCTCGACGGGATGATCAACTATACCCGCAATATCGAAGGGGTGGAGATCGGGATCATGTTCTTTCTTGACAGTGCCGCCGGGATTAAAGTCGGCTTTCGCTCCAAAAGTGTTGATGTCAGCGCGCTGGCCAGAGAACTGGGTGGGGGCGGACATGCCCGCGCGGCTGGTTGCCGGATAAAGGGCCCCTATGACCGGGTTAGGGATATGGTTATCCGGAAAGCGCTGCTGGCAATTAGCGATGAGACCGCTCCGGGCGGTAAACAGATGCCCGAACGATAAATTAAAAGATGAAGCAGATGGATGGAATTATTAATTTAAATAAGCCGGCCGGGATCAGCTCGCACGGGGCCGTGGCTACAGTAAGGCGGTTGGTCCCCGGGGTCAAAGTGGGGCATGGCGGGACCCTTGATCCGGCAGCTACCGGAGTGCTTCCGCTTTGCCTGGGCAGAGCTACCCGCATTGCCGAGTATCTGTTTGAGCTGCGTAAAGGTTACCGGGCCACGATCACTCTTGGCGTGAGCACTACCACCGGCGATGCCGAGGGGGCGGTCATCTCCAGGAGCGAGATCCCCTGCCTGGAGCAGGAAAGTATCAAAAAAATATTCCGCTCTTTGACCGGAGTGCACCAGCAGAAGGTCCCCGCTTATGCCGCAGTAAAACACCGCGGGCGTCCGCTTTATGACTATGCCCGCCACGGCGAAGAGGTGCCGGTAAAAAAGCGCACGGTCGAGATCTACCGCCTCGAGCTTCTTTCCTTCTGCCCCTTAGCGGCGGCACAGATTATCTGCGAGGTGGAATGTTCCCGGGGGACCTATATCCGGGCCCTCGCTGTGGAGATCGGGCGCCTTCTCGGTTGCGGAGCGCATCTCCATTCACTAGAGCGGCTCTTTGTTGGCCCCTTTAAGATCGATACGGCGATCCCGCCTGAACAGCTTGCCGCCGCTGCCGCGGCGGGCGAGCTGAAAAAGATGCTACTGCCAATGGATCGGGCCCTGCTTCATTTTGAAACCCTCACCGTATCCGATGAAATCGTAGAGGACCTGCGCGCCGGGCGAGCGGTTAGCCGGAGTAAACTGGGGCCGGCCGGCGCGGTTCTGCCGACCGGCTATCCAGTGCGGGTTTACGATCTCCAAGGCCAGTTCAAGGCCCTGGCCCGCTGTGAAGAGGTCGAATCCGGGACTTTTTTGAAAACAGTAAAATTTTTAGCGCCGTAAGGAGGATACAGGATGGAGATCATTAACGGTCTACACAGTTTTTCCGGAAAAAAGCCGCTTTACCTGGCCCTGGGCAATTTTGACGGGGTTCATCGCGGGCACCAGGCCGTTATCCGGAGCGCAGTCCGCCAGGCCCGCGCCGCAGGCGGATCTTCCGCTGCCCTGCTCTTTGATCCGCATCCATCGATCTTGCTGCATCCTCAAAAGCAGTTCTGCCTGCTGACCGAGATTGCCGACCGGGTGCCGTTGATGGCGGAGCTGGGCCTGGACTACCTCTTTGTCGTCCCCTTTACCACCTGGATGGCCTCATTGTCCCCTGAAAACTTTATTCTTGAGATCTTGTGCCATAGGTTTAAGGTCAGCGGCGTCTCGATCGGGGTAGATTATTCTTTCGGCTGCGGCGGTGCCGGCAACGAAGAGTTGATGCAAGAGTACGGAAAGAAGCTGGGCTTTGCCGTCACCGTCTCTCCCATGGAGAAAGCCGGGAGCACCGTGATCAGCAGCTCGGAAATAAAGCGGCTCCTGGCCGGGGGAGCGGTTAACCGGGCGGCCCTTCTGTTGAACTACTATTTCTTTCGGAAAGGGAAGGTCATCTCCGGCCGGGGCCGGGGAAAAAAGATGCTCTATCCCACCGCCAACTTAAATCCCAGTTCCCACCTGGTTTGGCCAGGCAGCGGCGTCTATTTAACCGCGGTAGGCGGTCTGGGAAAGCAGCTCCATTTTGGAGTAACCAATGTTGGGGTTAAACCGACCTTCCAGGACGACGCTCTCTCAGTCGAAACCTATATCTTGGACTTTACCGGTGAGCTCTACGGCCGCGAGATCACCCTTTACTTTCTGGAGCGGCTCCGGGATACCCAAAGTTTTTCTTCCGCATCGCATTTGCGAGAGCAGATTGGGGAGGATATTACCCGGGGCCGAAGACTGGCTAAATCGCTCTTTGAAGGTATCGACGCCTTCGTGGAGCCGGTGCGCTTTATCCGGCCGCAAGATCTGTTTTACATTTGCTATTAACTGTGCTAAAATTTTTATTAATATGATCCGCGGGCTAGGTTAAAGGCTCTCCCGACCTTTTACTTGGCCAGGCGGTAATAATAATAACGAGGGAGGCAATGGTGATGTTAGCCCAGGAGAAGAAGCAGGAAATTATTGAGCACTACCGGATTCATGAGACCGATACCGGTTCGCCGGAGGTGCAGATTGCCCTTCTGACTGAACAGATCAATACCCTGACCGAACATCTAAAGGAGCACAAGAAGGATTATAATTCGCAGCGAGGGCTGCTCAAGATGGTCGGAAAAAGGCGCGGACTGCTCAATTACCTGCGCAAGAACTACCCGCAGCGTTACCAGGAAGTAGTCAGCCAGCTGGGCCTGCGGAAATAAGGAATATTAACTAAAGGAATGAAAGGAGGTTCTCAGCAGCTTGGAAACATTTTCATTAGAATTGGAAGGCCGTACTCTGAAACTAGAAACAGGAAGGCTGGCCCGGCAGGCTGGCGGTTCTGTTTTAATTAGTTACGGGGAAACAGTGCTTCTGGTGACGGCAACCATGTCCGACGAACCCCGCGAAGGGGTTGATTTTTTTCCGCTGACCGTTGATTACGAAGAGCGGCTCTATGCCGTGGGTCGCATCCCCGGCGGGTTCATCAAGCGCGAAGGGCGGCCGACAGAGAAAGCGATCTTAAGTGCCCGTTTGACCGACCGCCCCCTGAGGCCGCTCTTTCCAGAGGAGCTGCGTAACTCGGTCCACATTGTGGCCACGGTGTTATCCGTCGATCAGAACTGCCCTCCTGAAATTCTCTCCATAATCGGGGCATCGGCGGCACTCTCAATTTCAAACAT
>JAAZPQ010000031.1 GCA_012797175.1 Bacillota bacterium | reverse complement strand
GCGGTTGGAGCGGGGATGATTAAGGCCGGGGCTCCCTCCCGGGTAGATCGCGTAGCCAAGTATAATCAGCTTCTGCGTATCGAAGAATTACTCGGTGAAGGCGGCCGTTTTGCCGGCCGGGCGATCTTATAAGCAGGCTGAGCAGGCCCGATAATTTGCCGGGCCCCAGGTTCTGTGTTAAAATAATGGTGAGCTCTGTTTATAGCGGGGGTGGCTGTTATGCTGATTAATGTGCTGACCGCGATTTATATTCTCGTCTGCATCGCTTTGATCGTCACGGTACTGATGCAATCAGGACGCAGCGCCAGTCTGGGAGTTATTGAAGGCGGCGCCCAAAGCCTCTTTGGCAAGAAAAAAGGCCTCGATGAAAAGTTGAGCCGGGCGACAACTTACCTGGCCATAGTTTTCATGCTTTTTACGATCGTGCTGACGATTTTACGGTAAGGTCATTTATGGCAGAAAAACGGGGAGCAGGGTATTGCCTGCTCCCTTGCTTTGTTCAGCAGGCGGCGCCGGTTAACGGCAACAGTCGGGCTCTACCCTGCACTTTTACTTTAATGCAGCTAGGGGTATAATGTAAACAAGTTATTAGTGGAGTAATATTTTGGAGGAGAAATCGATGGAACGCGAAGAAGCCTTACGTTTAATTAAACAAGAGGTTAAAACTAAAAATTTGATCAAGCATATGCTGGCAGCTGAAGCAGTAATGCGCCGTCTTGCCGAAGAGCTGGGCCAGGATGAAGAGCTCTGGGCCCTGACCGGTCTGCTGCACGATCTTGACTATGACCGGACGATGGATCAACCGGAGCAGCACGGGCTGCTGAGCGCCCAAATTTTAGAGGAAAAAGGGTTGCCGCCAGAGCTGATCCAGGCGGTAAAAGCTCATAATGAGGTGCTTGGAGTAGAGCGGCAGACCCTGCTGGATAAAGCCCTCTATGCCGCCGACCCGGTTACCGGGCTGCTGGTGGCGGCGGCCTTGATTCATCCGCAGAAAAAGCTGGCGGCAATCGATCTTGATTTTGTGATGAACCGCTTCAAAGAGAAGAGCTTTGCCCGGGGTGCAGACCGGGGGCAGATTGAGAGCTGCAGCGAGCTTAATCTTTCTCTGGAGAGGTTTATGACCCTTAGTCTCGAAGCGATGCAGTCTATTGCCGCAGATCTGGGGTTGTAATTTGCTTAAATGAAACCTAAAGAGAAGAAAAAATCATTACCGGAGCTGCAAGATAGAATCATGCAGCTGTTGTCGGGCCACCGCCAGCGTTCACTAACCCTGCAACAACTAAGCGGCGCCTTGGGCTTGCGGAAAGAAGAAAGAACTACACTCTTGGAGCAGCTGCAGCTGATGCAGGCTGACGGATTACTGGTTAAAACCGAGCGGGGACGTTACGGGTTGCCCCGGCGGCTGAACTGTATCACCGGGGTTCTCGAAGGAAACCGAAGGGGATATGCTTTTCTGAGGCCCGATTCCAAGAAGGAAGAAGATGTTTTTATCAAGCCCGGCCGGATTAATGGAGCGGTCCACGGAGACCGGGTCCTGGTCCGCCTGCTCTCATCCGGCGGTGGCCGTCGCAGCCGCGAAGGCGAAGTGGTGACCATCTTGAGTCGCGGGAGCGAACGGCTACTTGGGACTCTGGAGCGGCGGGGTAAAAAGTATTACGTGGTACCTGACGACCGTCGCCTTGGCCGAGCGGTAAATCTTTCACATGGCTTGAAGGGGGCTCGTCGCGGAGAAAAAGTGATGGTAAAGGTCGATTCCTGGCAGAAAGGGAACCAACCGCCCCGCGGCCATCTCGTAGAGCGGATCGGGATGCCAGGTGTGCCACATACAGAGCAACTTCTTTTTGATCGCCGGCATGAGCTGCCTGGAGAATTTCCGCCGCAGGTCTTAAAAGAGCTGGATTCGCTTCCTCCCGCGGAGGCGATCGGGCTGATTGCCTCCGAGGAGAAGCGGGTTGATTTGCGCAACCTCTTCATGGTGACCATCGACGGCGAAGAGGCGAAAGATTTTGACGACGCCGTTTCCCTGGAGATGCTTCCGGAGGGAGGCTTCCGCCTGGGAGTGCATATTGCTGATGTGTCGCATTATGTTCGTGAAGGGAAGGCTATCGACCGGGAAGCACTGAAGAGGGGCACCAGCACCTACCTCGTGGATCGGACCGTGCATATGCTCCCGCCCCTGCTCTCGGAGAATCTTTGCAGCTTGAAGGCAGGCGAAGACCGCCTCGCGGTAAGCGTGCTGATCGATCTATCGGCTACGGGAGAGCTGCAGCAGTACCGCTTTTTCCCCGCTCTCGTGCGGGTGGCGCGGCGCCTGACTTATCCGCAGGTAGAGGCATACCTCGCAGGCGGAGTGGCGCCGGCAGGCGATCAATCCTTTCCTGGCGAGATACTCGGGCAGATGGACCGGCTGGCAGTGCAACTGCGGCAGAGGCGTCTGCAGCGTGGGGTCCTCGACCTCGATATCCCTGAGCCGCAGTTTGTTCTTGACGACGCGGGGAAGGTTCTCCGCGTGGAGCGCCGCCAGTTGGGGCGTTCGGAATCTCTGATCGAAGAGTTCATGATCCTGGCCAATGAAGTGATCGCCGCTCATTTTGCCAGGGAGCAGTTACCCCTGATCTATCGGGTCCATGCCGTACCGGCAGAGGAGAAGCTAACGGCCCTGCGTGAAACCCTTCTTCTACTCGGTGATCCTACCGCGGCGGAATTGCGCCGGTTTAAACCGCATCATTTAAAGATGCTTCTGGAAAGATCCCGCGGCCGGGTCACTGAAAATCTCATCCGCAACCTGGTGCTGCGCTCCCTGCCCCAGGCCCGCTACACTACCGTGAACGAAGGTCACTTTGGGCTGGCTTCGCGCTGCTACTGCCATTTCACCGCTCCGATCCGGCGCTACCCCGACCTGGTTGTGCACCGGCTGTTAAAGGAATCGCTTGAACCGGGTGGGTTTAGCGAAGGGCGGCTCATCATGTTGCAGTCACGGCTGCCGGCGATTGCCGAACACGTTTCAGAAAGGGAACGGGCGGCGATGGAAGCGGAGCGGGCCAGCGAGGATCTTAAAAAGGCGGAGTACATGGAAAACAAGCTCGGAGAGGTCTTTCCCGGGATTATCAATGGAGTGACCAATTTCGGTCTCTTTGTTGAGCTGGAGAATACCGTTGAAGGAATGATCCCCCTGAGCGAGCTGACCGATGACTACTACGTTTACCAGGAGCGGTCGGCTGCCGTGGTCGGAGAGCGCACCCGTAAAACTTACCGGCTCGGTGATCCTATCCGCATTAAGGTAATTCGTGTGGACAGTGCCGCCGGAAAGATTACTTTCACCTTGGATCAAGGTTAATTGCTCACACAATTAACGAGGTTCTCCTTATTTGAGAAAAATAAAGGAGGTTTCAGATAGATGGATCTCTATGAAGCGTTGGAAGGAAGGCGTAGCATCCGCAGATATACTACGGATCCGGTATCTGACGCGGTTCTGCAAAAGCTGTTACACGCCGCTCGTCTGGCCCCTTCCTGGAGTAACAAGCAGTGCTGGCGCTTTATCATTGTTCGAGAGCAGTCCCGCAAAAAGAAGCTGGCCGCCTCTTTGCCGGATGGAAACCCCTGTAAAAGGGCGCTTGCCGAAGCCCCTGTAGTCATCGTTCTCTGTGCCGACCCCCAGGCTTCGGGCCGGGCGGACGGGAAGGACTACTATCTGCTTGATGCCGGCTTGGCCATGCAGCAGCTGATGCTGGCTGCTCATGCTGAGGGTTTGGGCACCTGCTGGGTAGCCTGGTTTGAGGAGGCCACAGCCCGCGAAGCGTGCCAAGTCCCCCTGCCTTACCGTGTCGTTGCCCTTACTCCCCTGGGTGTACCCGCTCGCAGACCGTCTCCTCGCCCGCGTAAAGAACTTGGCGAAATTGTTTTTCACGAAGAATGGGGAAACGCTTAAAGTAACCAATTAATCTAATCAACAAACAAAGGAAGGAAGACAAACGATGAAGGAAGTACTCCAGTTTTTGCAGGAAAATGCTCCGTTTTATATAGCTACTGTTGATGGGGATAAACCGAAGGTCCGTCCTTTTGGTTTCGTGATGGAGCATGAAGGTAAGCTCTGGTTTTGCACAAGTAATCAAAAGGATGTCTATAAACAGTTACAGACAAATCCTTGTTTCGAGCTAACTACGGCAACGCCTGACAGAACATGGATACGCTTAAAAGGGAAGGCGGTATTTAAGACTACCCCTGCCATAAAAGCAAAGGCTCTAGAGCTGGCGCCTGCTTTAAAGAAAACCTACTCTGTAGATGACACTATCTTTGAGCTCTTCTACGTTGAAGAAGGCGAGGCTGCTTTCTGCTCGATGAGCGGCGAATCTAGAACGGTCAAGCTCTAGGGGGTATCCTCTCTCGAAGAACCGAGGGCGACAGGGTAACTGTTTTTACTTTCAGTCCCTGCTGAACAGAATACGGGCTCTGGGGCTGGAGGCTTTGGCGGAGAGGGGCGTGTCCTGCTGAAATTGCGGCACACGCCCTCTTTTTACCTGGATCTGCCGGTTAATGTTAAAACGTCGGCGATGAACGCTTTTGAAACCCTGGTTAGGAAACAAACAGGATTAAACAAAAATATGGGTTGCTGGAGTTTGAGTAAGGTAAAAGCAGGAATCAAGGGGGAGAGAGAGGAAGGCAGCTGTATAAGCACCGTCCGAAGCGCGCGATAATTGAATAGGATGGAGGGAAATAGATGCCTGCAGAAAAAACACGATGGGCTCAGGCGGTCGAATTTCACGGCCACAGTTGCATGGGGTTAGCCGTAGGTTTTCGGGTGAGCGAAGCAGCCTTACTAGCCCTGGGAAGTTCAAGAGACCTGGATGAAGAGTTGATTGCGGTAGTGGAAAACGATAGTTGTGCTGTTGATGCCATTCAAGTCATGACGGGGTGCACCCTGGGTAAAGGCAACCTTATTTACAAAGATTATGGTAAACAGGTTTATACTTTTGCTTTACGTCCGCAGGGCAAGGCTGTACGCATAGTTGTCAAGAGACGGAGAGAGGAGCCCTCTCCCCGGTTCACGGAACTGCGACATAAAATATCCCGGGGAGAAGCCACGGCCGAAGAAGAAAAAATATATCGCGATTTGATGGCGGAGAGGATAAATGAATTTCTATCCCGGCCCCTGGAGGAGGTTTTAGAGATGCATGAAATCGAATTTACCCCTCCGGAGAAGGCCAAAGTGTTCGCAACGGTTAAATGCGGTTACTGCGGTGAAGAGGTCATGGAACCGCGGGCCAGGATTAAGAACGGTCAGGTTGCCTGCATCCCTTGTGCGGTGCAATATAGCCGCGGTTGGGGAAAAGAAAATTAGCAGTTCGAATTTTTCAAAGTCAAGAGGGGCGTTGAACTTGCAGTTCAGGGATGACTGTCTGGTCAGCACGCGTACAGGGGTCTACCGGGGTATTCAAACCGGAGATGTGCAGGTTTTTAAAGGGATTCGCTATGCCCTGCCTCCCTCCGGTGAGCTCAGGTTCCGCCCGCCGGTTCCGGTTCCCCGTTCTACAGAAATATTTGATGCACGGTCATTTTCGCCGGTGGCTCCTCAGCCCGGTCGGCTGGCGAAGCACAGCGGGGCCGACTCTCTTTCTTTAAATATCTGGCGCCATGTAAAGGCGAACGGCCGGTCGCCAGTGTTTTTTTATGTGCATGGCGGCTCTTTTACCCGGGGCAGCGGCCGGGAGCTGCTTTATGACGGGACCATCTTGGCTCGAGACCAGAACATTGTTGTCGTAACCATCAATTATCGTTTGGGCGCTTT
>JAAZPQ010000030.1 GCA_012797175.1 Bacillota bacterium | reverse complement strand
CTCTTCCCTCCCCTTTGAGGGGTAAGGCCGGGGTGGAGGTGAGGGGTAAAGAGAAAAGGCCAGGCTCAGGTGGTGGAATTATGCCTGGGGAGAGTAGGAAAGAAGCAAAAAAAGGGGCTCAAGGGCCGCTGCATAATTGAAATTAAGTTCGCTCATAATATCATTTAGCAACCGCTGGTGAGAATGGGAGAGATGCATCGGAATAACCAGATCTTTTAAGATTCCAAGCGGTAAACACTAATAATTGCTTAATAACCCTAATTTATTAGCCTAAGTCAGGGTTGCATCAAATTTTCTATTTGATATATTTTTTATGAGCCTTATTAGCACTCACTTCTAATGAGTGCTGCTAAATTTAAAACCAATTACACTCAAAAGGAGGCAGATAGGATGAACCTCAAACCCCTAAGCGACCGTATTGTGGTCAAACCCCTGGAGGCGGAAGAGAAGACCGCCAGCGGCATCGTTTTACCAGATACGGCAAAGGAAAAACCACAAGAAGGAGAAGTGATGGCTGTAGGGCCGGGCAAGGTTCTGGAAAATGGAACCAGGCAGGAGATGGAACTGAAAGTCGGGGACAAGATCATTTACTCCCGCTACGCCGGAACAGAAATAAAGATTAAAGGTGAAGAGTACTTAATCCTAAGGCAGGATGATGTTCTGGCGCTGGTTCAATAAACTTTTTTCATGGAACGAAGTTATTAAAGTAAAGGAGGTATTTGTTTAATGCCAAAGCAAATTCTGTATAATGAAGATGCCCGCCGGGCGTTGGAGAGAGGGGTTAACGATCTGGCGGATACCGTAACCGTGACTCTCGGGCCCAAGGGACGCAACGTGGTCCTGGACAAGCAATTCGGTTCGCCGCAGATCACCAATGATGGGGTCACCATCGCCCGCGAGATTGAGCTTGAAGATCCTTTTGAAAATATGGGGGCTCAGCTGGTCAAAGAGGTGGCTACCAAGACGCAGGACGTTGCCGGGGACGGCACCACCACCGCGACGCTGCTGGCCCAGGCGATTATCCGCGAGGGGCTGAAGAACGTAACCGCCGGGGCGAACCCGATGTTTATCAAGCGGGGTATCGACAAGGCGGTAAAGGTAGCCGTAGATGAGCTCGAGAGCCTAAGCAAGACAGTAGAGACCAAGGAAGATATTTCCCAGGTGGCCTCGATCTCTGCCGATGATGAAGAGATCGGCCGGCTCATTGCCGAAGCGATGGAGAAGGTCGGCAAAGACGGCGTCATCACCGTTGAAGAATCAAAAGGATTTACCACCGACCTGAAAGTAGTTGAAGGGATGCAGTTTGACCGCGGCTATATCTCGCCGTACATGGTTACCGATACCGAGAAGATGGAAGCGGTACTGGAAGATCCCTTTATTTTACTCACCGATCGCAAGCTTAGCAATATCCACGACCTGCTCCCCTTGCTGGAGAAAATTGTCCAGAGAGGGAAGCAGCTGCTGCTCGTAGCCGAGGATGTCGAAGGTGAAGCCCTGGCTACCCTGGTGGTTAATAAGCTGCGCGGTACCTTTACCTGTGTTGCGGTGAAGGCGCCTGGCTTCGGTGACCGCCGCACGGCCATGCTTGAAGATATCGCCGTTCTTACCGGCGGCCAGGTGATCTCTGAAGATCTCGGGCTTGATTTCAAGAGTGTCGATCTTGACATGCTCGGCCGGGCTCGCCAGGTACGCATCAGTAAAGAAGAGACCGTAATCGTTGATGGTGCCGGCAATGTGGATGACATTAAGAAGCGGATTAATCAGATCCGTGCCCAGATCGATGAGACTACCTCAGATTTCGACCGGGAGAAGCTACAGGAGCGGTTGGCGAAGCTAGCTGGTGG
The DNA here is from genome assembly GCA_012797175.1 of Bacillota bacterium. Taxonomy (GTDB): domain Bacteria; phylum Bacillota; class Dethiobacteria; order DTU022; family DTU022; genus JAAZPQ01. The sequence continues at coordinate 9,664 of JAAZPQ010000030.1, read as the reverse complement.
CGTAGCGGTAATCGAGGTTGGCGCTGCTACCGAAACCGAAATGAAAGAGAGAAAGCTACGCATTGAAGACGCCCTTTCGGCTACCCGGGCGGCGGTTGAAGAAGGGATTGTCTCCGGCGGCGGGGTTGTCTACCTGAATCTTTCGGATGCACTGACCAAGCTTGAAGATGAGCTTAGCGGCGATGAGCTGACCGGGGTAAGCATTGTTAAGCGGGCCCTGGAGGAACCGCTGCGGATTATCGCCGAGAATGCCGGTGCGGAAGGCTCGGTTGTCGTTGAAAAAGTCAAGGGGATGGAGAAGGGTTACGGTTATAACGCTATTACAAACGAATTCGAGATGATGATCAGCTCGGGTATCGTCGATCCGACCAAGGTGGCCCGCTCGGCGATCCAGAACGCGGCCAGTATTGCAGGGATGCTGTTAACCACCGAAGCTATTGTTACCGACCTGCCCGAGGAAAACGGCACGCCGCCTATGCCCAGCCCCGACATGCCGATGATGTAATCATTTGGGCACCGCAAATATGCTGACAGGATTGGCGGAGAGTAGAGATACCCTCTGCCAATCTTTTTTTATGAGGATTTGCGATGATCGCGCTAAAACTTTTCTCAATCCGGCTTAAAATTTAAAATATTGCCTCTTGTTTATTGTATAATATTGGAGGAAAGGCGGAAAAGCTTTTTCCCACTACTTTAGTTGATACAGGAGGTAAAAATGATCGATTTTTCGTTAACACCCGAACAGGAGGCTATTCAGAAGATGGCGCGGGACTTTGCGCAGGCAGAGATTATCCCCGTGGCGGCGCAGTATGACCGCAGCGGGGAATTTCCGCATGAAATTGTGAAGAAGGCTTTTCAGGCCGGCCTGGTCTACGGGCCTATCCCTGAAAAATACGGCGGCGGCGGGCTGGGCGCCGTGGATCAGCTGCTGATAGCTGAAGAGCTTTCTGCAGGTTGTGCCGGTATCTCGACCGCTGTCGCTATCAACAGCCTGGCGGCTATCCCGCTGGTTAATCACGGCAGCACAGAGCAGAAAGAGAGATATCTCGGCTCCGCCTGCCGTGAAGAGAAGCTGATGGCCCTCTGCGTTACCGAGCCGGGAACGGGTTCTGATGTTTCGGCGCTGTCCACCTCTGCCCGCCGCCTGAACGGCGAGTATCTGCTCAACGGGAGCAAATGTTTTATTACTAACGGCGGGGTGGCGGACTACTATATCGTCTTTGCCACGGTGGACCGCTCGCTGGGGCATCGCGGCATTACTGCCTTTGTGGTTCCCCGCGAGGCAGACGGTGTCTCCGTGGGAAAGAAGGAGGACAAGATGGGACAACGTGCTGCCGATACCACCGATGTAATTTTTGACGAGGTGGTGGTCCCTGCCGCCGACCGGATTGGGGAGGAGGGCGAGGGTTTCCGGATTATCATGCAAACCTTTAACCAGTCGCGGCCCGGCGTAGCCGCCTCTGCCGTAGGGCTGGCCCGTAGCGCCCTGGATCAGGCGCTGGATTATGCCCTGGAACGGGAGCAATTTGGCGTGCCGATCTTCATGCACCAGTCGATTATGTTTATGCTTGCTGACATGGCCAGGGATATCGCGGCGGGACGGCTGCTCGCCTGGCAGGCCGCCTGGAAGGGGGAGCAGGGCTTGGACAACTCTACCGAGGCGGCCATGGCCAAGGTTTTCTGCGGGGATATGGTTATGCGCGTAACCACGGATGCGGTCCAGGTTTACGGCGGTTACGGTTACGTGAAGGATTACCCGGTGGAGAAGCTGATGCGGGATGCAAAGGTATTCCAGATTTACGAAGGCACGGCCCAGGTGCAGCGTCTGCTCATCGGACGGGCCCTGGCCAGGGAGAAGAAGCGGTAAAAGAAGGGAATAATATCGGCGGTATGCTTGCACTGACCAGGCAGGCGTAATTGAAGATGTTAAATGGAAATCAATCCGGTTTGTAGAATAAGGGTTAAGGTTAACGGGGCAGGATTATAAAAGAAAGGAAGGGTGAGAAATAAATGGAGGATAAAATGATAGCGCAGCTTCAAGAGCGTATCCGGGAAGAGGCTTCGGAGAATAGGTTGTCATGCCAGCAGTCTTTTGCCATTGCCAGGGAGTTTAATTGCCAGCCTGCTGCTGTCGGCCGGCTTTGCGATGAGTTAAAAGTAAAAATTTACGGCTGCCAGCTGGGCTGTTTCTAGGCGGCCGCGGGATGCGATCGAAGAGGCCCGATTAGTTGTAGAAATTGAGGTGGCGGTACCTCTGCTCTTTCGATAGAAAGGGGGTAGGTAACATAAAAAAGAGGTACCGCCATTGATAGGATACAACCCAGAGTAAGAACTGTAGACGGCCAAGAGACGGAAACAGAGGCCTCGAAATTAGCCAGGGATATTGCTTGTTGCCGGCTTGTTGTCAGCAAAAATCAATAATAAGGTTCTATTGTAAACTACGTAATACTACGCCAGCAAAGTTTCACGGAGTTTAGGAGAAGTTCCATTACCGCTTAGGGAATTATTCTGCATGTCATAAATAAAAAGAACAAATTCATTTTTGAAAGAGGTAAATGTTGAACTATGTAGAATATACCATAAGCTCAAAATAAATTATTAAAATAGTCAATTTAGCAAAGGGTGTTTTTATGCCATTGTTCATTGCCGTTGCTTTCAGCATGTTAGTTTTTACACTTGCAATTCTAGAAAAAAGAAAACATCAACAGAACTTAAATTTAATTAAGACTAGAATAATAGTAAACGGAATACGAGGCAAATCTACTGTTACAAGGTTAATTTTCGGAATTCTAAAAGAAGCTGGTATCCAAGTTATAGGTAAAACGACAGGAACTTCGCCCAGAATGATTTACTGGTTTACTGAAGATGAGAAAGTTATTAAACGTTTTCCAGAGGGGCCCAATATTCGTGAACAGATAACAGTAATTGCAGATGCTGCTAAAGTTGGCGCAAAAGTATTAGTAAGCGAATGTATGGCGGTTCACCCCGACTACCAGGCCACCTTTCAAGAAGAGATGATGCAGGCCCCTATAGTTGTAATTACAAATGTGCTTGAAGATCATATGGAGATTATGGGACCAAACTTAAAATTTGTAGCTGAAGCTTTAGCTTCGACAATTCCCTATAAAGGGACCCTGGTTATATCAGATGGGCCTTACCGCGATTATTTTCAGACGGTAGCTAAACATAGAGGAACAGAAGTAGTCATAACAGATGTTACCGAAATACCCAGTGGTTATTTAAACCAATTTAAGTACATGGTATTCCCTGAAAATGTATCACTAGCCTTAAGCGTGGCTAAAGTAATGGGCATAGATAAAGAGACAGCTTTTAAGGGTATGCTCAAAGCGAACCCTGATCCAGGTGTGTTAAGAATCCTTAATCTTAACTACCAAGATAAAACAATACCGTTTGTTAATGCTTTTGCCGCTAATGATCCAGTGTCCACAGTTAATATTTGGCACAAGATAAGAGAATTAGGTTTTTCTACACAAAGCCCCATGGTAATTATGAACTGCCGCTACGATCGGGTAGATCGAACTGAACAATTTATTAAAGAGGTTCTTCCCCACATTTCTATACATATCTTGATCCTTATTGGTGAAATTACAAAACCAGTAACTGATGCTTATAATCGTGGCAAATTTAAATCGAGCATGGTAATCGATTTTGAGGGACAAGCACCGGAGAAAGTATTTAATTCAATATGTGAATATATACCTCAATGTGACATTGTTTACGGTATCGGCAATATACATGGCCAGGGGGAAAACGTTATTCATATGTTAGAAAGTATTTCAAGTGATTACCCGGGTGATTACCCGAGCGCTTACCTGGAAGAAGAAATTATGACGAGTACCGTGACACGCCCGGTTGCTGCGATAGCACAAAAGATAGGTCTATCGTTAGGGGGAAAGATAGATGTATAGTACAGATTTATATGTGGCATTGGTTATCGGTGTTGTACTAAGCCTTATTTATGCTGAAGTTACAGGAACCTTACCTTCAGGTTTAATTGTTCCAGGTTATTTAGCCTTATATTTTGATCAGCCCTTATTTATTGCATTAATCTTACTTATCAGCCTCGTAACCTTTCTTTTAGTTAAGCATGGCCTTGCTCGTTTTACTATTTTATACGGGCGTCGTATGTTTACAGCCATGCTTCTAACAGCAATTGTCTTAAAATTAACTTTTGACTATTTCTACCCAATGGTTCCGTTTCAAATATTTGAGGTTCGAGGAATAGGTGTTGTTGTTCCAGGCCTAATTGCAAATACAATTCAAAAACAGGGTGTAATCCATACTTTTATTAGTACCGTTTTGCTAAGCGGTATAACTTTTCTAATTATGCTTTTATACTACATGATATAAAAGGTGATTAAGTGAAAAGAAAACCGTATACATTGAAAGAAAAAATGTTAATCTTTATAAAGCAAACTAAGAAAAACAGCACTATCCATGCTCTTGCTCTACTAGTTGTCGCTTTCTTAATTATTGTGGCCCTAGGCTTTGTCCAGGCCTCGCCCCTTCCTGAAGTTGAAAGACCAAATCAAGCGGTTTTCGTTGCAACCTTTGTTGGGGATATGATGTTTTCACGCCATGTAGAGCAGGTCGTTGAAGCATATGGTTATGATTATGTAACACAATATGTAGCGCCCTATTTTACCTCTTCAGACTATAACACTGGGAATTTTGAACAACCGATAGTTTTAAATGATTATCCCCCAGAAGAAGGTACGGATATTCATTTTAAAACTTCTGCCGGGGCTGCGGAAGCCTTGCAACGTATTAATTTTACAACAGTTAACTTGGCTAACAATCATTTACTTGACTATGGAGAAAAAGGGTTAGAAGATACCCTTTCTGTTTTCCATAGCTGTGGAATTAGTCCGGTAGGTGCAGCGATAGATCTTAAATCAGCCCAAAAGGTATCCTATACGACTATCAATGGCATTAAAATTGCTACTTTAGGGTTTACTGACGCCTATTACAATTACTTCCTTGCTACTGTTGACAAACCTACGGTTCTTACGGCAAAACCAGATAATTATGGTCCGTTAATAAGGAAAGCTCGAAGAAATGCTGATCTTGTCTTAGTGCATTTGCATTTTGGCCATGAATATAATAGCAGGATACATCCAAAAGAAGAAGATCTGGCTAAGGCCATGGTAGATGCAGGCGCTGATATTATAATCGGGCACCACCCGCATATAATTAAAACTGCTGAGATTTATAAAAATTCTCTCATATTGTATAGCTTGGGTAATTTAATTTTTGACCAGGGTTGGTTTCGTACCAGGGAGTCTGTTTTAGTAAGATATATATTAATGTCAAACGGCGAGGCATTAATAGAATTTATCCCCTTGCTTATCCAAGATGCGCAACCACGTCCCATTAACAGTACCCCCATTGGCTTTCGTAGTAAAAGAATATTTGCGGCTCTTACCCAGGGTTTAGAAGAGGGTGCCTGGGCGAAAGAGAATAATAAAATAACTGTACGAGTTGATCACTCTCACGTAATAGAAGGGATTAACCAAGTTGAAAAACCGTAAAGTAACAGTTTGCTTATATATCGTCCTGATAATTGGATTAATTCTCTACAGCCATTTCTATGGATTACCGTTTCATTTTCCTCAAAGTCAGATTTTTACAAGCAGTGCGGTTAAAGGTATTGACACTGTCGATGGATATGGCGTAAGCGCCTCAAACCCGATAGCAGTAGAAGTAGGTATGGAAATATTAGAAAATGGTGGCAATGCAGTAGATGCTGCAATAGCAGTGGCTTATACTCTCGGCGTTGTAGATCCTTTTGATGCCGGAATTGGCGGCGGCGGTGCTATGATTATCTACCCTGTTGATGGACGAAATCCAGTGGCTTATGAATATAGAGAATGCGCTCCTCTTTCGGGCGTTATGACGACGGGAATGGTTGGAATTCCTGGTTTTGTTAAAGGAATGGAGGAAATTCACCATGAATTTGGCACTAAAGACTTAAAATATCTTCTAGAACCAGCTATCAAGTTAGCAGAAGATGGTTTTAAAGTATCAGAGTTCTTCACTCGTAGGCTTGAGCAAGCAAAATATCGATTACCCGTTGATTCTTTGCCTCATTTTTTCCCTGGCGGTAGGCCTTTATCAGCAGGTGAGCGCTTAACGCAAACCGAGCTGGCAGAAACGTTAAAACAGATTCAAATAAATGGAGCTGATTATTTTTACCGGGGTATCTTGGCTGAAAAGATAGCGGCTAGGATCAGTGGAATTGAGGTTAAAGACTTCGAAAATTATGAAGTAAAAAGATACAAACCTGTATCCGGGGTTTTTGATGATTATAAGGTTTATTCAGCTCCCCCTCCTCTTGGAGGGGTAACCCTTATTCAAATGTTACAATTGCTTGAGATAACAAATACAGAAAAAATTACGAGTACAGGCGAGCTTATTCAAGCGTTGGCAGGGATCGTAGAAATTGCCTATCGCGATAGATTAACAAACATCACGGATCCTGACTTTTCTGACATTCCCGTGAGCAAACTGACCAGCCTCGATTATGCTAAAGAATTGACACAAAAAATGTCCTTCGGATACCCTTACGAAGACGATGATGATCCTACTTATGCTGATGATGATATTGATGACGAAGGAGATACATTACATTTTGTTATTGTCGATAAAGATGGGATGATGGTCTCATCAACAAACACCCTTAGTCAAAGCTTTGGATCAGCAATATATTTAGAAGGTTTTTTTCTTAATAATCAGCTGAGAAACTTTGCAAAAAGCTCTCAGTCTCCCAATTCCCTGGAGCCAGGTAAAAGGCCACGTAGCTTCCTATCACCTACTATTCTAGCCAAAGAAGGCAAACCTGTCATTGGCATCGGTACGCCGGGCGGAAACAAAATACCCATGATTTTAATGCAGATACTGTTTAACTTTATAAAAAAAGAGATCCCCTTGCAAGAAGCCATTGAATTACCACGTTTATATTATTACGGTAATATTTTATTTTATGAAGATGAATTGTCTTATGAACTTAAAAATGAGCTTCGTGAGCACGGTTATGGAATATACATTTCAGAATCGCCGTTTCTAAGAGGTATAACGGCCCTTGTTGTGGATTACGATAATAACCAACTGTATGGCGGGGCGGAATACAGGGTTGGCGCAACCTGGAAGGTTGAGCGCGCTACCAAGGAACACGCCAAGAAGAATTGAGCTGCCTACTTGACGATTACGGCGTTTTTATCTTAACCCTCTCCCCAGTAGGGGAGAGGGACGGTGGGCGGAGAAGAGGCGGGTTACTTAGCGATCGAAGTAGATATTTTTTCCGGTGGCGGAGAGGGGAACGCCGATGACGTGTTCGCCTTTGATCAGGCCTAGCTTTCGCGCGACCACCCCGATACGGTACATGATCCGGTTGTCGGCATTGAAGAGCGAGGCCGTCTTTACCGCCGAGCCGAGGGCGATGCCCAGGTCGAGAATGCGCCAGCTGCATACCGGGCCGGCGAACTCGTTGCCTTCGCTGAGCTTCTCTTTCATCTTGCGGCACGAAGCAAAGCCGCAGGCTCCGCAGTCCTGCCAGAGAGGCTCGGAATCGGCGAGGGCCAGCAGCAGAACGGCGCTGGAGCGGCGCACGTTGTCGCCGTCCCGGTCATAATTGCGCTTACCGTTTTCGCGGCCATATTTAAGCATTTCTCCGGACAAGAGCTCGATCTCAGGTCCGGTCAATATTTTAATTTCAATGAAGTCGGCACCGACGGCCTTCGGCGCGGTGCGGGCGGCCAGGGCCATCATTCCAGCGACGGTTTCCATAATTTTATCCAAAAGTTATTCCTCCTGTTTCCTCTTGTGGCTCTCCATCTTGCGGTTCTTTTCATCACGATCTTATACCGAGTTCTCCTTGAAGACAAGGCTTCTTTCGGTCAACCAGCCGTAAAGCGAAGGTAAGAAGAGAGCTTTTTTCTCCTCTACCCTACAAAAATATGGGTATTCCTCTAAAATTTTAAGAGGAATTTAAACAATTATGGCGAAACTTATTAGCGATATCAAAATATTGATACCTACTCTCGATGCCTTAGTCGTTATAAGCATTGACGAGGGAAAGTGTACCTAGGGTTCCGCTGGATGGTGAAATTAGGCAACCTCGCCTTTGTTTATCCAGGCTGGTCCAAGTGGTACAGGCGCTGCCGAAGGTCTTGTTCTTAACTTTTTAAGCGCTACACCGGAGGGACAAAAGCCCAGGCGGGTAGGTTTCGCTCGCAGCCTACCTGTCCGGGCTTTAAAATTAGGAGGTGATCTGCTCAAGAGGAGAGTAAGCCGGCGCTTTTTTTGGTAATCTAGAGAGAACTATGTCAGGAGGTTTGAACCGATGGAAAAGTTTTTCAAGCTTAAGGAAAACCATACCGATGTGCGGACCGAGGTGATTGCCGGGATCACCACCTTTATGACCATGGCCTACATTATATTTGTTAATCCCGATATCCTTTCCGCCACGGGGATGGATAAGGGTGCGGTGATGACCGCGACGATCATCGCGGCCGGGCTGACCACCATCCTGATGGGTTTGCTAACTAACTATCCTTTTGCCCTGGCCAGCGGGATGGGCCTAAATGCCTTCTTCGCTTTTGTTGTTGCCGAGCAGTACGGCTGGCAGGCGGCCCTGGGTGCAGTCTTTATTTCGGGTGTAATTTTCTTGATCCTATCCGTGACCCGGGCGATCGGCTATATCGATGCCGCGTTGCCGACCACGCTGAAGCGGGCCGTGGCCGCCGGTATCGGCCTCTTTATCGCTTATATCGGGCTGCAGAACGGGGGGATTATTGTCTCCGATCCGGCCACCCAGGTCACCCTGGGCCAACTTACCGAGCCCGGGCCGCTACTTACGCTGATCGGCATCCTGATCATTGCCGTGCTGATGGCCCGCGGGGTACGGGGGGCGATCTTGATCGGGATCCTGTTGACCACCGTGGTCAGCTTCTTCATGGGAATCAAGGCGCTGCCCACCGGGATCGGGGATATCTTCGGGATGCCGGTCTCGCTGGCCCCGGTTGCCTTACAGCTGGATCTGAAAGCGGCCCTCTCCATCCCCTTTTTCGTGATCTTTTCATTCCTTTTTGTCGACATTTTTGATACCATGGGGACCCTACAGGGGACGGGGGCCCGGGCTGGTTTCCTCGATGAAAAGGGCCGGCTGCCCCGGGTGAACCGGGCCATGTTTGTCGATGCCATCGGGACCATCGGCGGCTCCCTGCTCGGTACCAGCACGGTTACTACTTACGTGGAGAGCACCGCCGGGGTCTCCGAAGGGGGCCGCACCGGGCTGACTGCGGTCGTTACCGGGCTGCTTTTCTTTCTCAGCCTTTTCGTGGCGCCGCTGCTTGACCTGATCCCGTCGCAGGCGACCGCGCCGGCGCTGGTCATCGTCGGTGTGCTTATGATCGGCGCGGTGAAGGAGATCGATTTTAACGACTTTACCGAGGCCCTGCCGGCGTTCTTGACGATTATCTTCATGCCGCTGGCTTACAGCATCGCCGACGGGATTGCCTTCGGTTTTATCGCTTACCCGGTGGTGAAGCTGGTTTCTGGAAGGGCAAAAGAGGTTCACTGGCTGGTCTACCTGCTTGCCGTAGTGGCCCTGATCCACTTCTTCTATCCGGTTTAGACGGTTGGG
>JAAZPQ010000004.1 GCA_012797175.1 Bacillota bacterium | reverse complement strand
CCCGCCCGAAAGAAAGATGGGGTTACACGGCTCGGTAACCACCGAACTGCGCTTTAACGATGTTTTGCTTCCCGCTGAGAGCCGTCTCGGCGACGAGGGGCAGGGTTTTGCCATCGCCATGTCTCTTCTCGACGGCGGGCGCATCGGTATCGCTGCCCAGGGCCTGGGTCTGGTCCGCGCTGCCATCGAGGAGACTACGGCCCACTTTTGCTCCCCCGGTGTCAGAAGAAAAGGCGCCACGCCGGGGCAGAGTGCCAGCTTTACCCTGGCCGATCTTTATACTGGGCTGGAGGCGGCCCGCTTGCTGGTCTACCGCGCTGCCATCCTTAAAGAGGCCGGCGTTCCCTGCAGTAAAGAGGCTTCCATGGCCAAGCTTTTCGCCACAGATCTGGCGGTCACGGCCGCTACCCGCTGCCTTGACCTGTGGAACCTGGCCGGGGTGCGTACCGAAAACCCGGTCTCACGCTACTTTTGTGATGCCAAGGTCACCCAAATTTACGAGGGGAGCAACCAGATCCAGCGCCTTGTAATTGTTCGGGAACTATTAAAAAATAATCTATAAACAAGCCAGGAGGTAGGTACAATGAATTTTATCCTAACGGAAGAGCAAGAGATGACGCGGCAAATGGTGCGTGACTTTGCTGAAAAAGAGGTTCAACCCAGCGCCGGAGAGCGGGATGATAAAGAGCTTTTTTCGCGAGAGATCTTCAACAAGATGGGCGAGCTGGGGCTGACCGGGATTCCCTGGCCAGAAGAATACGGCGGGGCGGGCGGCGATTTTATCAGCTACGTTATTACCGTTGAAGAGCTCTCAAGGGTTGACGCTTCGACCGGGACGACGCTTTCTGCACATATCTCGCTGGCCAGCTGGCCAATCTTCAAGTATGGCAACGAAGAGCAGAAGAAAAAGTACCTGGAGCCGCTGGCCCTGGGCGAGAAGATGGGTGCCTTTGCCCTGACCGAGACTACCGCCGGTACCGATGCGGCCGCGGCCCAGGCTACGGCCAGGCTTGACGGGGACAGCTATATCCTTAACGGAACGAAGATCTTTATCACCAACGGCGGCGAAGCCGAAATCAACATAGTTTTCGCCATGACCGACCCGGAGAAGAAGTCCCGGGGGATGAGCGCCTTTATCGTAGAAAAAGGCACCCCCGGATTCTCGTTTGGTAAAAAGGAACAGAAGATGGGGCTGCGCTCTTCGCCGACGTTGGAGCTTATCTTTGAAGACTGTCGGGTTCCGAAGGAGAACCTGCTGGGGAAAGAAGGCGAAGGCCTTAAAATTGCCCTGAGCACCCTTGACGGCGGCCGCAACGGTATTGCCGCGCAGGCGGTGGGGATTGCCCAGGGGGCCCTGGAAGAGGCCGTGGCTTATGCCAAGAGCAGAGAGCAGTTCGGCCAGCCTATCGCTAACTTCCAGGCGATCTCTTTCATGCTTGCAGATATGGCTACCAAGATAGAGGCTGCGCGCCTGCTGACCTATCAGGCCGCTTTCCTCGAGAAAGAGGGCCTCTCCTACGGAAAGGCATCGGCCATGGCCAAGCTTTTTGCTTCGGAAGCAGCCATGGAGATTACCACCAACGCGGTGCAGATCTTCGGCGGTTACGGCTATACCCGTGATTATCCGGTAGAGCGCTTTATGCGCGATGCCAAGATCACCCAGATCTACGAGGGGACTAGCGAAGCGCAGCGCATGGTTATTTCCCGTTACCTGCTGCGGGAATAGGCCCGACGGATTCAGGCCAACCGAGAAAAAGGACGATCTCCCGCCGGTAGAAAGGAGCAAGAGACGAGATATGGGTGAAACGGCAGAAAAAGGGCTGGTCATGGTCTATACCGGTGAGGGTAAGGGAAAGACTACCGCGGCGGTAGGGCAGGCGCTGCGGGCGCTGGGGCACGGCTTTTCTGTTTACATGATTCATTTCATGAAGGGGCGCGATTACGGTGAATTCCTGGCCGCGGAGAAGATGCCCCGCCTGACTATTGACCGGGCCGGGCGGGATGTTTTTGTTAACCGCGATAATCCGGATCCAGTTGATATCGAGCTGGCCCGCGACGGATTTGTCCGGGCCGGCAAGGCCATTTACAGCGGCGAATATGACCTGGTCGTGCTCGATGAGATTAACGTGGCCGTTGATTACGGGTTAATCTCCGAAGAGGAGCTGTTCGAGCTGTTAGAAAATAGGCCGCCTGGGGTAGACTTGGTACTAACCGGAAGGGGTGCTTCGCCTGAGCTGGTTAAGCGGGCGGATATGGTCAGCGAAGTGCTGATGATTAAGCATCATTACAATGACGGGGTAGAGGCTCGTAAAGGGATCGAATATTAAGGGTTTCTTCGGGAACGCTTCCAGCGTTCCCTCTTCCCGCCGGGGGAGAGGACTTAGGTGACAGGAGAAACGTCCCCTTGTCACCTGGCGAGGGCAAATTCGGGTGACAGGAGAAACGTCCCCCTGTCACCTTTTAGAGAAGGCAGGTTGAGATACCGGTGAGCAAAGAGAACTTGGAAGAGGCGGCTGCCCGGGCTGCACAGCTGCGCCAGGAGATTGAAGAGCATAATTACCGCTATCATGTCCTCGATGACCCGGTAATCAGCGATCAGCAGTTTGATGCGTTGATGCGCGAGCTGGTTGAGCTGGAGCGCCGTTTTCCCGAGCTGCAGAGAGACGATTCACCGACCAGGCGCGTGGGCGGGGCACCGCGGGCAGGTTTCTCCACCGTAGCCCACAAGCTGCCCATGCTCGGGCTGGACAATGCCTTCCAGCTGGAGGAGCTGCGCGATTTCGACAGCCGCGTGCGCCGCTTGGCGGGCCTTTCCAGCGTGGAATATTTTTGCGAGCTGAAGATAGACGGGCTGGCTGTTTCGCTGCAGTATGAAGAGGGCCGTTTTACCCGCGGTTCGACGCGTGGTGACGGTTTTACCGGGGAAGAGATCACTCATAACCTGCGGACGATCAGGCAGATCCCGCTTAACCTGCCCGATCCGGTTACTGCAGAGGTGCGCGGCGAGGTTTATATCAACAGGGCTGATTTTGAGGCGATGAACAGTCTTCGCCGGGAGCAGAATAAACCTCTTTTTGCTAACCCCCGCAACGCCGCCGCCGGTTCGTTGCGCCAGCTTGATCCCCGCATTACCGCGGCCCGCCCGCTGCGAATATTTTTTTACGGGTTAGGGGAGCACAACCTGCCGGTTTTTACGCATGGAGATCTGCTTGCCTACCTGGAGCGGCTCCGTCTACCGGTCAATCCTCACCGGGCGCTCTGCCGCAATATTGACGAGGCCTGGGAGTTTTGCTGCGAATGGGCGGAGCGGCGTAGCGAGCTGCCCTACGAGATCGACGGCGTCGTGGTTAAGGTTAACGATCTGGCGTTGCAGGAGCGAATGGGTAATACCGCCCGCAGCCCTCGCTGGGCCGTTGCTTTTAAATATCCCCCGGAAGAGAAGAGCACCCGGGTTCTGGATATTCTGGTCAACGTCGGGCGGACCGGGGCGATCACCCCGGTGGCCGTGCTCGAGCCGGTTTTGATCAGCGGTTCGACAGTGCAGCGGGCAAGTTTACATAACGAGGATATCCTTGCCGAGAAAGAGGTCATGATCGGCGACACCGTGGTTATTCGCAAGGCCGGGGAGATTATCCCCGAGGTGGTGCGGGTGCTGAAAGAGAAGCGCACCGGCGCAGAGAGGGCCTTTCAGATGCCTGAAAAGTGCCCTTCGTGTGGGGCGGCCGTGCACCGCCTTCCCGGAGAGGCGGTGCGGCGCTGCTTCAATCCATCCTGCCCCGCCCAGCTGGTCGAGCGGATTGTTCATTTTGCTTCGCGCCGGGCCATGGATATCGAGGGGCTGGGGCCGGCGGTAGTTAGGCTGCTCTGGAGAGAAGGGTTGGTTCGCGACCTGGCCGATCTCTACTACCTAAAAGCTTCGCAGCTTTCGAAGCTGGAGGGCCTGGCCGAAAAATCGGCGGCCAACCTGGTAGCGGCGATTGAAAAAAGTAAAGGCAACCCGCTGCACCGGCTTCTCTTTGGATTCGGCATCCGCCTTGTCGGGGAGAAGGCTTCCCGGCTGCTGGCAGAGCATTTTCTGACCTTGGATCGGCTCCGTGAGGCTGGACCGGAGGAGCTGACTGCGGTGCCGGGAATCGGGCCGAAGATTGCCGGCGCGGCCATCCGGTTCTTTCAGGCGCCGGAGACGGCGGAGCTGCTGGATAAGTTAGCGCAAGCCGGGGTAAACTTCAACGAACCGGTTGTTGAAGGTGACACAGCCGGGGAGCGGGTGCTGGAGGGAAAAACATTTGTATTCAGCGGGGCCCTGAAGCGCTTTACCCGCCATGAAGCTGCCGGGCTGGTTACCGAGCGCGGCGGGAGGGTCTCCCCGGCGGTCAGCCGGAAGACCGATTACCTGGTGACCGGTGCTGAGCCAGGAAGCAAGCTGGCCCGAGCCCACGAGCTGGGCGTGGCCGTTATTGATGAGTCTGCATTTCTGGAGCTGCTGCAGTTACAATAATGACAGCGCCCCATAGGCGGGATCGCCCTGCCTGGTGCAGCGGCTAAATCTCACTGCTTAAAGGGGGTAAGGCGGGTTGAATTGGCTAAACCAACTTGAACGCAAATACAGAAAGTATGCGATAAGCAACCTGATTGTTTATATCATCGCTTTAAATGCGCTGGTCTTTTTTGTGGATTTTGTCCTGCCTAGGGGCGCGGCGGTCGACTTGCTGGTCCTTTATCCCGACCGGGTCCTGCAAGGAGAGATCTGGCGCTTGGTAACATATATTTTCATCCCTCCCTCTTTTTCTCCCTTCTGGATTATCTTTGTCCTTTACTTCTATTACCTGGTCGGCACCGGGCTGGAGCAGGCTTGGGGCGCCTTCAGGTTCAACCTCTACTACCTTTTGGGGATGGTCGGCACGACCGTGGCCGCCTTTATTACCGGAGCCGGCTACACGGGGGTTTATCTCAACCTGTCACTCTTTCTGGCCTTTGCCCATCTCTACCCGGACTTTCAGCTCCTCTTATTTTTTATCCTGCCAGTGAAGATCAAATACCTGGCCTGGCTGAACTGGGCCCTGCTCGGTGGAACGGTGCTCCTGGGGGCGCTGCCGCATAAGATTGCCGCCGTGGCCGCGGTGATAAACTTCTTTATATTCTTCGGAAAGGATATTTACCGGGATATCAAGTTGAAAAGGCAGGTCCGGCGTAACCGGAAAAGATTTTTTTCGGAGGTCCAAAAAGCCCAAAGAAAGTCTGATCGCTGGGATGAATGAACTGCTCAAACGGTTTTCTTTTGGTCTAATATGAATGGCCTAAATAATAGTACAATTTAAAAAGGTAAACTGTTCAATTTCAACGAATAGATCTATAAGAAAGGGGGGATGGAGTGAGGATATCGCTTTTCGTTGATGGAGGAAACTTTTTTTATATGCAAAAAATGGATTTAGGATGGTGGATTGATCCCCGGAAGTTGTTAGAATATGTTCGGGGAAAAGGAGAATTAATTGATGCAAATTATTATGTCGGTAAAGATGCTCATCCTGAGGCCCGGCAGGATAAATACCTAAAAGCGCTTACCTATATGGGTTACTCTCTGGTAACCAAAGATCTAAAGCATGTCTTGCAAGATGACGGCACTTACAAGCAGAAGGCTAACCTCGATATTGAAATTGTTCTGGATATGTTTAATACCATAGATCATTATGATATGGCGGTACTGGTCAGTGGAGACGGGGATTTTGAACGTCCGATAAACTTATTGAAAGCCCGGGGGAAGAGATACCTGGTGATGGCTACCAGGACCTTTATCGCCAGGGAGCTGAGAGAGGCTGTAGGCATGCATTACGTAGATTTCCAGGATATCAGGGAGCTGGTAGAGAAAGATCATTAGCGATTGCCTCGATCACCCGGGAACCGGCACAAAGATAGCTTCTTTCGGCCGGTCCCCGGATTTCTTATTGCAAATTCAACTTTGCAAATTAGATCATTAAGCTTGTCCCAATTATCGGGTGATCCAGTCAAAAAAACACGGGAGCCGGATATTCCCGTGTTTATTCAAAAAACTGGCAGGGGAGACAGGACTCGAACCCGCAGCCCCTGGTTTTGGAGACCAGTGCTCTGCCACTTGAGCTACTCCCCTGCTACGATTATTTTAATCTACCGTAATAACTTTGTCAAACAGTTTAATGCTGCGTTTGCAGGGCTGGCGGCTCTTCAACGGCTGATTTTACCAGGCTTTAGGCCGGACCTGGCATGGTAAGATATGGAGAGATTGCTTGGGAGCAGAAATTACTGGTTTATTCCTGCTGCTGTATTGCACAGAAGGCGCGGTTATTATAAAATAAGGTGCGATCACTTCTGTTTATGTTATTTTTACAAGGAGGCACAGGGGCGTGGCTTTATTCGGTATCGGTATTATCGGCTGCGGGGCTATGGGGACGGCGCTGGCCCGGGGGATAGCCGCTTCTGGCGCAATTAGCCCTGCAGACCTCTGGATCTATGACCTGGATAAGCAGAAAGCCGATGCCGCCGCCGGAGAGATGGGGCTCCAGACGGCCGCTGGCCCGGAAGAGCTCTTTGGGCAGTGCCGCTATATCTTTGTGGCGGTCAAGCCGCAGGATGTGGCTGCCGCGGTTGACTCCTGGAAAGATCTTTACCGGCCTGGCGTTCACCTGCTTATCTCCTTGGCTGCCGGGGTGACGATTAAATTTTACGAGGAGCGGTTACCGGCCGGCAGCAAGGTTATCCGGCTGATGCCCAATACTCCCTGTCTCATCGGGGAGGGAGCTGTCGCCATGAGCGCCGGAAGCGCCGTGAGTCCAGAGGAGGCTGCCGCAGCCGGGCAACTGCTCTCTCACCTGGGCTTGACCGTCCCTGTTCCCGAAAGCCTCATGGATGCGGTTACCGGCTTGAGCGGCAGCGGCCCGGCCTATGTTTATCTTTTTGTAGAGGCCCTCATCGATGCCGGCGTTACCGCGGGGCTAAATCGCGAGATCGCTGCGAAGCTGGCCGTGCAGACGGTTCTCGGCGCGGCCCGCATGCTTCAGGAGAGCGGCCGCCACCCGGCGGAGCTGCGCAACGAGGTGACTTCACCGGCGGGAACGACTGCCGCCGCTTTAGCCGTCCTGGAGAAGGGCTCTTTCCGGGGAGATCTGATAGCGGCGGTGATGGCGGCTACTGAAAGAGCGGGAGAGTTGAAACGTGAGTAAAACAGGCAAGAACCCTGCCACGGCACAGCGGATCGTGGTCAAGATCGGTACCAGGCTGCTGACCCATGAAACCGGCCAGTTGAACCTTGTTTACATCGAGAGGTTGGTCCGCGAACTGGCTGATTTAAAAAACCAGGGGCGGCAGATCGTCCTGGTTTCATCGGGAGCCATCGGGGCCGGGATGGGGCGGCTGGGGCTGAAGCACCGCCCGGAGACCATACCCGAGCTGCAGGCTGCTGCCGCTGTGGGGCAGGGTGTGCTGATTCAACTATATGAAAAGTTTTTCTTGGAGTACGGCCAGGTGGTGGCCCAGATATTGCTCACCCGGGCTGACTTTGCCAGCCGCGGCCGTTACCTTAACGCCAGCAATACTATTCTCACCCTGCTACGCTGGGGCGTAGTGCCGGTAATCAATGAAAACGATACCGTTTCGGTCCAGGAGATTAAGCTGGGCGATAACGACCGTCTCTCTGCCCTGGTGGCCGGTCTTTGCGATGCCGACCTGCTGGTGATCTTGACAACAGCCGAAGGGCTTTACGAGGCCGATCCGGAGCTTTCGCCCGGGGCCCGCTTAATCCCGGAGGTGCAGGAGATCACGCCGGAGATAAAAGAATATGCGGCCGGAACCGGTGACCGCCTGGCGACCGGAGGGATGGTCACCAAGTTGCAGGCCGCCGAGATAGCCACCAATTCAGGCGTGGGGATGATTATCGCTGGAGGGAAGCAGGCCGGGGTGCTTCACCGGATTTTGAGCGGTGAGGCGGTGGGCACCTATTTTCATCCGCAGTCGAATTACCTGAACCGGCGCAAGCGCTGGATTGCCTATGGACGAGTAGTAAAGGGCAGCGTCATCGTGGACGACGGGGCCAAGCGTGCGCTCTGCCAGGCGGGGAAGAGCCTTCTGCCGGTGGGTGTGCTCGGGGTCGAAGGCTCCTTTGAAAAAGGGGCCCTTATCGCCGTCCGTGACCGGCACGGCCGGGAGATCGGCCGCGGTCTAACCGGTTTCTCTTCCGAAGAGTTGCTATTAATCAAGAAACATAGCAGCAGCGATATCGTCCGCCTGATCGGGAGAGAGGCCGGAGATGAAGTAATCCATCGTGATAATCTTATAGTTCATGACTGTGCTCAAGCTCGTTGCCGCCCTTGAATAAGTAAAGGAGAAGGAGGACTTAAAATGCACCCCGAAGTGGTTGCCAAAGCTGAAAGTGCGCGTAACGCCGCCGCGGTTCTGGCCGGCGTCTCCACCGGGGCTAAAAATAAGGCCCTGCGGCTGATTGCCGCTGCTTTAAAGGCGCAGCAGAAGAAAATTATCGAGGCTAATGCTCGGGATCTAGAGCGGTACCGGGGCAGCCCCGGTTACAGCGAGGCGCTTTACGACCGCCTTTTGCTGAACGAAGAGAGAATTACCGCCGCTGCAGACGGGTTAATCGAGATTGCTGCGTTAGAAGATCCCATCGGTGAGGTTACCGGAATGAAGCTCCGGCCGAACGGGCTGCAGGTCGGGCAGATGCGCGTACCCCTGGGAGTAGTGGGCATTATCTACGAGGCCCGTCCCAATGTCACTGTTGATGCGGCCGGGTTGACCCTGAAATCGGGCAATGCCGTGATCTTGCGCGGTGGTTCTGAAGCGGTTCACTCGAATATCTGCCTGGTTGGGATAATCCAGGAGCAGCTGCGCAAGGCCGATCTGCCCGCGGCTGCGGTCCAGTTGATCGAGGATACCGACCGCTCTGCTGCCCGCACCCTGATGCGCTTGAACGGCTCCGTGGACCTGCTGATCCCGCGGGGCGGCCCCTCGCTGATCAAAACGGTGGTGGAAAATGCCACTGTTCCGGTAATTCAAACCGGGGCAGGCAACTGCCACCTCTACATTGACGAAGGTGCGGTTCCCGAGATGGCCGTGGAGATTGCGGTTAATGCCAAGGTGCAGCGTCCGGGAGTCTGTAACGCCATCGAGACACTGCTGGTGCATGAGGCTGCGGCGAAGGAGATTCTACCCCCGGCACTTTCGAAGCTGGACCAGGCTGGGGTAGAGCTGCGCGGTTGCCCCCGCACCGTCTCTTACCACCGGGCAGTGAAGGAGGCCGGGGAGGATGACTGGGGGAATGAATACCTGGATCTGATCCTGGCGGTAAAAGTAGTCGATTCCATGGACGAAGCGATTACGCATATTAACCGTTACGGAACGATGCATTCGGAGGCCATTGTCACCGCCGATTACCATCGCGCCCGCCTCTTCTTAAGCCGGGTCGATGCGGCGGCAGTTTACGTAAATGCTTCGACCCGCTTTACTGACGGCGGCGAGTTCGGCCTTGGCGCCGAGATGGGTATCAGCACCCAGAAGCTGCATGTACGCGGGCCGATGGGGCTAAAGGCGTTAACCAGCTTGAAATATATCATCTATGGATCCGGCCAGGTTCGTTAGAAAGAACCGGCGTTTTATTATCTGGCCGGAAGGGAGGTTTTGCCATGAAACGATTTACCGAAGGATTAAAAAAAGGCTCAATCATGCTCGTGGATACAACTTTGCGTGACGGTGAGCAGACCGCCGGGGTGGTCTTCTCAAACCGGGAGAAGCTGCGTATTGCTAAGATGCTCGACAATGTCGGCGTCCACCAGATCGAGGCGGGCGTCCCGGTAATGGGCGGTGATGAGAAAGAAGCGATCAGGCAGATCGCCTCTTACGGCCTTCAGGCAAGCATCATGGCCTGGAACCGGGCCAATGTTAACGATGTCCGCCATTCGCTTGAATGCGGGGTCGATGCCATTGCCGTCTCCATCTCCACCTCTGATATTCATATTAAGCATAAACTGCGCACCTCGCGGGAATGGGTACTTGAAAATATGACCAAGGCGGTGGAATACGCCAAAAACGAAGGGGTTTATGTCTCCGTTAATGCCGAAGACGCTTCGCGGACCGATCTTGATTTTTTGATCCAGTTTACCAGGGAGGCCCAGGCTGCCGGGGCGGACCGGCTGCGTTACTGCGATACTGTCGGCGTGCTGGAGCCTTTCCGGACTTACGAGGAGATCAGCCGGATTATTGATGCTACCGGCATGGATGTTGAGATGCATACCCATAACGATTTCGGGATGGCCACGGCCAATGCGCTTGCCGGAATGAGGGCGGGGGCCCGCTTCATCGGTGTTACGGTGAACGGGCTTGGCGAGAGGGCAGGCAATGCCGCCCTCGAAGAGGTGGCCATGGCCTTGAAGTTTCTCTACGGGATGAATCTCGGGGTAAACACAAAAGATTTTTTAAACCTGTGCGAATACGTGGCCAGGGCTTCCGGGCGTCCCCTTTACCCGAATAAGCCGATTGTTGGCTCCAATACTTTTGCCCATGAATCGGGAATCCATGCCGACGGTGTTCTGAAGTATCCCGAAACCTACGAGGTTTTCAGCCCTGAAGAGGTGGGGCTGCAGCGCCAGATCATTATTGGCAAGCACTCCGGCAGAAAAGCGGTTAAGATGAAGTTTGTTGAATACGGTATCGCCCTTTCCGACGAAGAGGCGAGCGATATTCTTGAAGCGGTGAGAAGCGCTGCCGTAGAACTAAAGCGGCCGCTGTTTGACAAAGAGCTGATGTATATCTACGAGGACTATCTGTACGACACAAAAAGACCGAAGAAGAATAATGGTTTCGGCGAAGAGACGGTCTGATCGCCGCCTCCCGGTTTGCAAAGCGCCTGCTGACGCGGCAGTTGTAAGGCTCTTTTCCAGACAGGTTACAGATTTATGCTGAAATAAGGTAAAATAGAGTCAGGACAACTGAAAAGGAGTGGCTGCGATGTTGGAGGATTTTGTTTCGGCGTTCCTGGGTTTAATCGTCTTGAGCAAAGAGAAAGCCGAAGAGTTTATCGATTTGCTGGTAGAAAAAGGCGAGATGCAGCGCGATGAAGCACAAAAGCTGGTTAACCGGATGATCGACAAGGGTAAAGAAGAAAAAGACCGCCTTGCGGAGCAGTTGCAGCAGGTCAAGAGCAAGCTTGAGGACCGGGAGAAATATGTCAGCCAGGATGAGCTCGCCCGGGTCGAAAGAAAAATCGATGAGCTGGCGGCATTGTTAAAAGAAAAGTTGACATGAGGTTTAGCCTGGGCCGCCTGCGGCAGTTACGCTACCTGGGGCGCTACCGCGAGATCTTAAGGGTCTTGATCAAATATGGTTTCGCCCAGGTTTTGGACCAGCTGCATCTCTACGGGCTCTGGGAAAAGATCTTCGTGCGGCGGAAGAGGGACGCGGAGATGCCTCAGAACCTGGAGACCCGCCTGAGGATGGCCCTCGAGGAGCTGGGCCCGGCATTTATCAAGCTGGGTCAGCTCCTGAGTACGCGCTCCGACCTGCTGCCTCCCTCTTTTATTGAGGAGCTGAGCCGGCTGCAGGATCGGGTGCCCTCTTTTCCATCGGCACAGGCGCAGGAGATCCTGGTCGCCGAGCTGAATTCAGATCTGGAGAACTGGCTGGCTGAATTTCAAACCGAGCCGCTGGCGGCGGCCTCTATCGGGCAGGTCCACCGGGCGGTCCTGCTGAGCGGTGACCAGGTCGTCATCAAGATCAAGCGTCCCGGTGTGGACAAAATGGTCAAGCAGGACCTGGAAATTTTAAGCGAGATGGCTGCTTTTGTCGACCGCAGCACTGATTGGGGGTCTATTTACCAGTTCAGCCGGATTGCCGAAGAGCTGAAGCAGATCGTTTTGCGCGAGCTGGATTACGGCAACGAGGCGCGTAACGCGCAGCGTTTTCGCCATAACTTTGCCGGAGATCCGCAAGTTTATCTGCCCCGGGTCTACTGGGAGTATACCACTCGGAATGTGCTGACCTTGGAATACCGTGCGGGGATCACTCTTAACCGCTACCTGGAGAATCCGCCGGCCGTACCGGCTCCGCAAGAGGTGGCGGCAATACTGGCTGATGCCTTTTTTAAACAGTTTTTCGTGGATGGCTTTTTCCACGGCGATCCTCATCCCGGCAACATGGCCGTACTGCCGGACGGGCGTCTTTTTTTTATGGATTTCGGCTCCGCCGGGTTCATCAGCGAAACGATGCGCGGCAAACTCATAACCATCGTGCGCGCCCTGCAGGGTGTGGATACGGCTACGGTGGTTGATGAGCTGATGGGTTTTGCCTTTGTCCCCCCGGGAATCAACCGTCTCGAGCTGATCCGGGATATTGACGGGCTACAAGAGCAATATCTGGATACACCCCTTAAAAATATTGTCATTAGCGAAGCAATCCAGCAGTTAATGCAGATCGCGGCGAAACATCGCCTGCGCTTTCCTCACGAATTTTTACTTCTGTCCAAAGCATTGATCACCCTGGAAGGGACGGTGGCCCGCCTGGACCCGCAGTTTAACCTGGCTGGAGCAGCCGCCAAGTATGCCCCGGCGCTGCAGCGAAGACAGTTGAGACTGACCATGCGGCGGATGCGGGGCACTTTACGCTGATACCGGCGCCTGCTGGAGGAGCTGCCGGAGCGCACCGTGGAGCTGCTGCGGACTACCACGGCCGGCGAGCTCGGCTTTAAAATGGAGCTGCCCCAGGTTGATCCGGTCATGAAAACAGTGAAAAATCTGGCCAATCGCCTCAGCTTCAGCATTGTCTTGGCCAGCCTGATCATCGCCTTCTCCCAAAACTTAAAGCTCGGCTCAATCTCCTGGCTGGAGAATATTCCGCTCGCCGAAATTATTTTAGTCGGGGCGATCTGTGCAGGAATCTGGTGGCTTTTTTCGATTATTCGTTCTGGGAGAATCTAAGCAGGGACGGCGGAAGGAGGAGTGTGCGGTGGATAATAAAGTTTATGCCATTGCCGACGTAGGTGGAACGAAGATCTTGTTGCTCCTGGTGGGACCGGATCAGAATGTAATCCTACGGCAAAAGCTGCCCACCCCGCCGGAGGCCACTCCGGAACTGGTGGTTAAGGTGATCGAAGTAGCGCTCTCCCGGGCCCTGCAAGAGGTGGCAGTTTCTCCTCAATCCCTGGCCGGGCTGGGGGTCTGCATTGCTGCGCTGCTTGATTTTGAAGGGGGGGTTATTTACGAGGCCCCCAACTTAGACTGGCACGAGCCGATTCCCTTTCGCGACCTGCTGCAGCGCCGCTTCAGTTGCCCGGTTTACCTGGAAAACGATACCAACGCAGCGATTCTTGGCGAGGTTACATATGGTGCCGCCCGCGGACACCGCGATGCCGCCTATATTACCATCAGCACGGGGATCGGGGCGGGGCTTTATCTTGATGGTCGGATTTATCGTGGCAGCGGGGGCTTTGCTGGCGAAATCGGCCATTTCAAGCGTTTTGGCAAGGGCCGGCGCTGCGGCTGCGGCGGCTCTGACTGCCTGGAGTCCTGGGCCTCCGGAGAGGGAATCGCCCGCAGCGGCAGGATGCTCTGGGACGAGAGCGATCCCTCTATCGGGCCGCTGAACACTGCCGCTGTTTTCGACTGGGCCGAGGAGGGGGATATCCTGGCCGGTTCGATCATTAAGCAGGCGGTTGAAGATATCGGCATCAGCCTGGCCAACCTGGCCACCCTGCTCAACCCTTCCTGCATGGTCATTGGAGGGGGCGTCGCCCGGCACAGGCCCGCCCTGGTCGGACAGATCCGGGAAAAAATGAAACATTTTGCCGTGGCCCCGGTAATCAAAGTATCCCCGCTGGAAGTGGTTGCTGCGCAGCTGGAACCGGAAGCGGGGGCCTGGGGCATGCACGCGATGATGTGCAGGTGATTTCTTTGGGGATAGATCTACCGCAGTTAATAAGCACGATCCAGGCACTCAGTGGCGATCTTGTCAGTAAATACGGCGCTTGGGGTGTGGCCGCGGCGATGTTAATTGAAAGTGTCGGAGTCCCCTTTGCTTCGACGGTGGTTTTGCTTACCGCCGGCAGCATGATTTTAAGCGGTCGGGCCGGCTTCTGGTTGCTCCTACTTGCCTCTACCGCGGGCATTATCTTGGGCAGTGTAATCAGCTATATTCTTGGCTACCTCGGCGGTAGTATCGGCCGGGTCGTCGGAAACCGTTTCTTCAACCGCCGCCCCAAGGAGCCTGCCCCCGGGCGTTCGGCTGCCTTCTCCAAGGTTTATCCTTTTATCGAAAAGTACGGGACCTACTCTATCTTTGCTGGTCAGCTCTGGGGGGTCACCCGTACCTTTATCTCTTTTCCCGCCGGGGTCTTGCATATGAATCTGCTGCTCTTTATTGTCTATACCACCCTCGGGGGGGCCATCTTCAGCCTCTGGGTGATCGGCTGGAGCGTCATCTTTACCAGGGCAGCCGGACTTCTTTTCAGGCTCCTGGGCATCTTAAACTCCCTTTCCCCGTGGATCTGGCTGGCCCTTGTTTTTGTCGTCGCCGCTTTCATCTACCTCTTCCGCCGAATGGGCTGGAAACTTTCCCTCCCCTCATTCCTCAACCGCCTCAAAAGGTGACAGGGGTGACAGGGGGACGTTTCTCCTGTCACCTAAACTGGTTAAATTCTATTCAGAAAATGTTGGATTAAGAAATAATCGAGCAGCGAGATCATGATAAAGGCCACTGTATAGCCGCAGATAACCGCGTTGATGCCCCAGTGCGGCAGCGCGGTAAGGTGGTAGATGATCGCCAGGCTGACCGCGGTTCCAAGCAGATCACTGGCTACAGCATAAGCAGGCCGGCCCATACCGTGCAGGATGGCGGCGGTGGTAAACTGCAGGTAGGCAAAAGGAGCGAGCGGAGCCAGTTTGATCACCAGCCTGGCAGCATCGGCACTTCCATAGAGAATAACTGTGAAGGTGGGAGCGCCGAGGTAGAGCAGAGCCGCCGAGAGCGTCCCCAGTCCTAGCGTACCCCACAGCGAAAGGTTAACCAGCGTCTCTAATCGCCCCCGCTGACGCAGGGTTGTTGCGGCGGCGACGGCCGGAACCAGGGTTGTGGTTAAGGGGATAATCAAGACTGTGGGTAAAAAGAGAAGGGGGAGGGCCATTCCGGCCAGCTGCCCGAAAATGGTGGTAGCCCGGACGGCACTGAAGCCAGCAGCCTGAAGGCGCGCCGGAATCATCAGGGATTCAACGGTTTGTGTAATGGAGGTGCTCAGGCGGATCAGGAGAATCGGCAAGGCCAGGGAGAAGAGCTCTTTGATCATTTCGGCGGAAGTTTGCCCCAACTGCAAGGGTGGCGTTTTTCTCTTTGCAGGCAGCTGCATCAAAAAGAGCAATGTTAGGCAGGCGATCTCACCGGCAATGACGCCTCCGAATAGTCCCAGCAGGGCCTTCTCCAGGCCGTAGGGAAGCAGCAGGTAAGCGGCAACAAGTCCCACAGCGACCCGGATAACCTGCTCGGCAATCTGGGATAGAGCCGTGGGGAGCATCCAACCTTGTCCCTGGGTATAGCTGCGTAGAATTGAAGAGAGGGCGGCAAAAAGAAAAGCGGCCGGCATTAATCGCAAAGTGCTGAGAATACGCTGGTCGGGAATAAGTTGACGCCACAGGGCCGGAGCAGCCCAGAGGAGAATCGCGGTGGCGGCGCTGGCCGCCAGAACGAGACGAGTAGCGATGCGGCAGACTTGCAGCTGCCCGGCGGTATCACCGGTCGCACTGCGGTCGGCAACCATCTTGGTTACCGCGCCGGAGAGCCCCAAACCAGCTAATACCGCCAGTAGGGCATAAAGCGGCAGGATCATCTGGAAAAGGCCAAGCCCCTCGGCGCCGATCAGGCGGGAGAGGATCATCCGGTTAGCCAGGCCGATAATCCGGGTTAGTATACTTGCCGCTG
Organism: Bacillota bacterium; assembly: GCA_012797175.1. GTDB lineage: Bacteria > Bacillota > Dethiobacteria > DTU022 > DTU022 > JAAZPQ01. Next base: position 5,468 of record JAAZPQ010000004.1, on the reverse strand, counting down.
CCAGCTGAACGGTCCCGCGAATTAGCGAAGATCTTAGTTTGCCGGGCTGCATAGCACTATATTCTATGTTTAGCCAGCTGCTTCTAGAAGGAAACAATCCGTAGAGTGGCCTTTAAACCAGTGGTCTTAAGAGGAAACTTGATGTAAAATACAGACCAGGTGAGCCATGTGCTCGTTGTATTTAAATTGAAGGGATTTAAGGTAAACATATTAGCACGGGAAAGGTAAACGCTGGCTACTCCCTGTTACCTTAAATCATTCAGATTAATGAGAAAAAGGCGCTGATCGATCCCCGGCGTTGTATCCGCTGCTACTGCTGTCACGAAGTTTGCCCCCATAGCGCGATTAAACTATTGCCCGGGTAAGCGCAAGATTCGGCAAATTATCACAATTAGGTGGAGAAGGGTGTCAAAGGACAGCTTTTAGGTTGCCTTGGAGCTAGGGGAGGAGACGCTGAACAGAAAAATCTTCTCTTCCTTGCGGGGAAAAGGGCCGGGGTAGGGTCTCCCTTGACAGAAACAGTTGGCCTGAAGTAAAAACCCCCCTCTCCCTTGCGGGGAGAGGGGGGTAACTGATTAATGAGGTGTCAGAAGGTACGTCCCCCTGTCACCTTTAGGGGCCGCCGGGGATGGCGGTGCGGGCGATGCTGGACATGGACCGGCTTACTTTCTTCGCCCATTGCGGGTCGGCGGCATAGTTTGGCCCGATGGCGGTGAGGTTGTCTCCCTGGCAGGCGCGGGAACCCCGGCTTAAGTAGCGCCGGCGCAGCATTTTGGCGGTGTAATAAATCGATTCGTTTTTTGTTGAAAAGGAGAGAGCGTTTTGGTATGGGTTGGCGCCGCCTGCGCCGAGCCCGAAGAGGTTGTGTTTTTCACGGGCGAGTTTCGATTTACCGCCGTCGCTTTCCAAGTAGGCAATTGCAGAAAGGACCAGGCTGTTTACGCCGTAAAGCTCTTCGGCTTGCACCAGGGCCTCCCCGGTGCCTTTTAACCCGTGGGCACCAAGCTTGCTCCAAGCTCTTTCATACTGTTCAGCTGTAAAGTTAGAGCGTGTCAGCACAGACATTGTGGCACCACGCATCGCTACGGCATTCTGGTAAGTTTGCCTTTGGTTAAAGAGGATGGATTCGAGCTTATTTTTTCGCTGCTCCATGGTTTCAATTTTACCCAGGGCTTCATCAAGTTCTTGGCTCAGCTTGCGGTTCTCATCATGGACATCGGTTAACTCCCGGGCCGTGTTCTCATAGGCCTCCTGCAGATCATTGATCCGGTGAGTTAAACGTTCGCACTTCTCCCGCTGTAGTTCGCTCTGTTGTTGAAAATAGATCAGGCCAGCCATGGCCAGTATCGTAACGACCAGAAAGGCTGCCCATCTAAAGCGGTACATTGGTTACAGCTCCTTTATGGCATTATTATCCAGAATCTTTGCCTACCAAGTCCCTAGGATTCGGTTTAAGTGTTAAAAATCCTTCTTTTAGAGAAATTTGTTCTGGTAAACAAAGGCAGGATAGTGCCGGATTATCCCGGCTATCCTAACTAGACAAATATGGCCCCAGGGGAGGTCGTTTGTCGTGACAAAAGTCAGGTGCACGGTTGAGAGCTGTGAATTCTGGGGGAGGGGTGATTACTGTACCGCCGATGAAATCCAGGTCAATAATAACTTTGCTGCCGACGAAGATGATGATCTGTTCTATCTGACCGGTTTTGAGGTTGCCGAGGAACCGGAGGCAGAGCCGGAAAGGGAAAGAGAGAAAGAAGGTGTCTCTACCTCAAGCCAGACCTGCTGCGAGACAATGCGGCCGAAATAAAAAAACAGCTACAGCGGCAGCCACCGCGGCAACTGGAGGTAGATCAGGTTACTTAGGGAAGTTTTTTAAAAAAAGGAACGGATAAATAAGGAGCAGGGCTTTTTGCTCCTTATTTATTTTACTCTTTCTCTATTAGGAAAGAAGGTCACCATTAGGAAAGAAGGTCACCGGTTCTCTCTTGAACCCGGCTCTTCTTCCTTTGATTCGATCAATATTTTGGTATAATAAACTAAGAAGGAGGCGGACGGGTGGAACGGGCTCATGTGGACGCTTCTCCCCGGCTGGAGCCGAGCGGAGAGGGGAAAAAATATCTGACCATTACTTTCGGTTGCCAGGCAAACGAGTTTGACACCGAAGTGCTTGCCGGGATGCTCGAAAGTATGGGCTACCGGGCTGCGGCTAGCCAGGATGAGGCTGACCTGGTTGTGATCAATACCTGCGCCGTCCGTCGAAAGCCCGAAGAGAAGGTCGCCGGCCTGCTGGGCCGGCTAAGGGCGTTCAAAGAGAAGAAGCAGGACCTGGTTATCGCCGTGGGCGGCTGCATGGTCCAGCGGCCCGCCGTGGCGGCGGAGCTGGCCCGGCGCTTTCCATTCGTCAACCTGATTTTTGGAACCCAGGCCCTGCCCCGCTTTATGCAGCTGCTGGAGCTGGCTCAAAAGAGCCGCAGGCCGCTGATCGATACCGCCGGCAACGGTGGTAGCCGCGAGGGGTTGCCGGTCCGCCGTTCCAGCCGTTTCCACGCCTGGCTACCGGTGATTTACGGATGTAACAATTTCTGCTCTTATTGCATTGTGCCCCATGTCCGCGGCCGGGAGCGGAGCCGCCCTTTCGAAGAGATTATCCGCGAGGCCCACGCGCTGGCCGCCGATGGTTACCTGGAGATTACCCTGCTCGGCCAGAACGTCAACTCTTATGGACACGATCTCGCAGAAGGCCACGATTTTGCCGATCTGCTAGCGGAGCTGGACCAGGTTGAAGGGCTGGCCCGGATCCGGTTTTTAACCTCGCATCCAAAAGATCTTTCACCCCGCCTGGTTGAAGTTATGCACAGGGGCAAGAAGATCTGCGAGCATCTACACCTGCCGGCGCAGGCGGGGAGTAATCGCATCCTGGAGCTGATGAACCGGCGCTATACCCGCGAAAAATACCTTGAGCTGGTCGCCACCCTGAAAAAAGAGATCCCTGGCATCGCCGTAACAACCGACTTGATGGTCGGCTTCCCCGGCGAGACCGAAGAGGATTTTCAAGAGACCCTGGACTTACTTGACGAGGCTCGCTTCGATCAGGCCTTCACCTTTATCTATTCGCCGCGCCCTGGTACCCGGGCCGCGGCGATGAACGAGGAGCTGCCTGCCCCTGTGAAAAGAGAGCGGTTGCAGCGCCTGGTCCGACGGCAGAATGAGATTAGCTTGAAAATTAACCGTGCCCTGGTCGGCCAAGCTATGGAGCTGCTGGTGGAGGGCCCGAGTAAAAATAACCCGGAGATGCTGAGCGGCCGCACGCGCACGAACAAGCTGGTTCACTTTGCGGCGCAGGAAGATCTGACCGGGAGGCTGGTTGAAGTAGAGATTACCGAAGCTTATACTTGGTATCTAATTGGCAAAAGAGTTTAACTAAAACCGCCATGAGATCGAGACGATAGATGATTAAGCGGGGGAGGAGTCTATGCTGAAAGAAAAGTTAGGGTTTAACGCCTCTATCCGGTTGCTGCTACCCGTGCTGTTAATACTGTTGCTTTTTAGCTCTGGCTGCAGCCGCATCCAACCCGAGGCGACGGCGGAGCAGTTTTACGCTCTCTGGGGAGAGCAGGATTACAAGGCCATGTATGAGCTGCTGGACAGCGCCTCCCGGAAGGCTTACTCCGCAGAAAGTTTTGTGGAGCGCTATACCAGTATTAGCCGGGGGATCGGCCTTCATGCTGTCGAGCTTAAAGAGGTAGAGAAAACTGGCTCAAGCGCCAAACGGGTGACGCTTTCCCTCTCGGCGGTCCTAAAGACATCCACTGTTGGTCCAATTCCGGTGAGCTATAGCCTCGAGCTAAGTCGCGAAAAAAGAGGAGCACCCTGGTTACTGCAGTGGCATCCCGGGCTCATCTTTCCGCAGTTAAGCGACGATTCGAGGGTGGATCTGGATCTCGAGAGGCCCCGGCGGGGGGGTATCCATGACCGCAATGGCAAGGTCCTGGCCGGTCCCCGTCTTTTTAAAGAGCTGGGAGCCGTCCCCGGGGTCTACGAGGACGAGAAGTCTTTTGCTGCGGCGGTTGAATCGCTGCTCGGCCTTTCCAGCGCGACAATTATAGAAAAGCTACATCAACCCTGGGTTCAAGAGGGGCACTATGTCCCCCTGGCTGTGCTCAGCCCGGAAGAGGAGAGCCTTGTGGACCGGCTCCTTCAGATTCCCGGGGCGATGATTAACGAGGTGGAGCGCCGCAGCTATCCGGCTGGATCCGTGACCGCGCACCTGGTTGGATATCTCGGGGAGATCAATTCGGAAGAGCTCCAAGAGAAGGAAGATGAAGGTTACCACGCCGGCGATCTGCTGGGTAAAGCCGGGCTGGAGGCGGCGCTGGAGCAAAAGCTCGCCGGAGATAACGGCTATACCCTACGCATTCTCGATCAAGACGGGAACGAGGAGGCGCTGATCGCCACGCGCGAGCTGCAGGATGGCGAGGATATCACCCTAACCATCGACCTGGAGCTGCAGAAATGTGTCGCCGAAGCGTTGGGGAAGAAAAAAGGAGCGGTGGTGGCGCTGGACCCGCATACCGGGGAGCTTCTAGCCCTTTATAGTAATCCGAGTTTTGACCCGAACCGCATTGTTGCCGGGCTGACCGCAAAAGAGTGGGAGAAGTTGAACAAAGATGAGGCTTTTTTAAACCGGGCTCTCTCCGGTATCTACCCGCCGGGTTCGGCCTTCAAACCCTTTACCGCCGCCGCCGCGATTGCCGAAAAAGCTATTGACCCTGCTGCAAAAGTTGAGATCAAGGGTGAGCGCTGGCAGCCTTCGAAGGCCTGGGGAGACTACCACGTCAGGCGGGTTCATCCCGAGGTGGAGAGCCTGGATCTAAACGAGGCCATGAAGTTCTCGGATAATATCTACTTCGCCCGGGCTGGGCTGGCCCTGGGGGAGAAGAAGTTTCTCGAATACGGAAAACGCTTCGGCTTCGATGAGCAGATCTCTTTTCCCCTTCCGGTGGCCCGCTCGCGCCTGGCACGTGAGGGGATTAAGTCTGAAGTCCAGCTCGCCGACAGCAGCTTTGGCCAGGGCGAGGTCATGATCACGCCGCTGCAGATGGCCCTTCTCTACAGCGCTATTGCCACGAAAGGCTCAATTCCGCAGCCGCGTCTGCTGCTTTCGGATGAACCGGCATTATGGAAAGAGAACGTAATCAGCCCCGCGGTTGCGGAGACGGTCCACCGTTCCCTGGTGGAAACACTGCACGGAGCGCGTGCTCCGGCTGCCGCTGGTGTTATCCCTGGATTTAACGTCGCCGGCAAGACCGGCACCGCCGAGATCGATGCCGGCGAGGGGAATATCTGCTGGTATGTCACCTACGGGCCGGCTGAATCGCCGGGTATTGTTGTAGTTGCGGCGGTTGAGGGAAGCAGCGGTTGGGCCGTAACCGAGGCTCTTCCCGTAGGACGCGCCGTGTTGGAGCATT
>JAAZPQ010000186.1 GCA_012797175.1 Bacillota bacterium | reverse complement strand
GAAGCCTTTTTCACTGGTATAATATGCAGCGCCTTGCGAAAAAGATTGCCAAACCCGTCAGCCTGTCAGGGCCGGTCAAGTTGACGCTCCGGGCCTCTTCTGCTATAGTTTAGCCAATCTTAAAGGGCTCTGGAAGGGCTCTTAATAGAAAGAGGAGGTCTGTTATGGCGGAGCATCTGACAGCAAAAATTTTAAAAGAACATCTTCTCTCCGGCCGGCTGGAACCGGGAGAAGAGATCGCTATACGTATCGACCAGACATTAACCCAGGATGCCACCGGCACCCTGGCCTACTTACAGTTTGAAAGATTGGGCGTAGAACGGGTTCGCACCGAACTATCCGTTAGCTACGTTGATCATAATACACTCCAGGGGAGCTTTGAGAACGCCGATGATCATCGCTACCTGCAGTCGATAGCCGCCCGCTTCGGGATCTACTTTTCACGTCCGGGCAACGGGATCTGCCACCAGGTCCACCTGGAGCGTTTCGGCATCCCGGGAAAGACTCTCCTGGGCTCAGACAGCCACACCCCGACAGGGGGCGGCCTGGGCATGCTGGCTATCGGCGCTGGAGGCCTGGATGTAGCCGTGGCCATGGCCGGCGGCCCCTTCTACCTGAATGCCCCGGCAGTGCTCCGGGTAAACCTGGTCGGAGAGCTGCCCTCTTGGGTCGGGGCCAAGGATATTATCCTCGAGCTGCTGCGCCGCCTTACGGTCAAGGGAGGGGTCGGCCGGATCATCGAATATGGCGGCCCCGGTGTAGCCCAGTTGACCGTGCCCCAACGGGCCACAATTGCTAATATGGGTGCGGAGCTGGGGGCGACGGCCTCGATTTTCCCGAGCGACGAAGAGACACGCCGCTTTCTCACCGCCCAAGGGCGGGGAGAAAGCTGGAGACCGCTTCAGGCTGATCCTGGCGCTGTTTACGATGAGGAGATCACCCTCGACCTGGGCCAGCTGGAGCCGCTGGCAGCCTGCCCGCACAGCCCCGATGCGGTGAAACCAATCCGGGAGATCGGGCCTCTGCTTGTAGACCAGGTAGCCATCGGTAGCTGTACCAATTCTTCGTATCAAGACCTGCTCCTGGCAACCAAGATCTTGGAGGGCCAAACTGTTCACCCGCGGGTTAGCCTGGTGATCTCCCCCGGTTCACGACAGGTTCTCTTAATGCTGGCGCGCAGCGGCAACCTGGAGAAGCTGATTGCCACGGGAGCGAGGATCCTCGAACCGGCCTGCGGTCCCTGCATTGGAATGGGACAGGCCCCCCCGTCGGGCTCACTATCGATACGCACCTTTAACCGTAATTTTCGCGGACGCTGCGGAACCGCCGACGCCTCGGTCTACCTCACCGGCCCGGCGGCGGCAGCAGTAAGCGCCCTAAACGGCCGGATTACCGACCCCCGTGAATGGGGCGACTTTCCGACACTGCCCGGGACGCCGCCGGTGATTATCAACGACCGGATGATCATTACCCCGCCTGAAGAGGGCGGCGATGTCGAAATTATCCGCGGCCCCAATATCCGTCCACTGCCTTTAAACAGCCCTCCCCCGGATGAATTACCTATGAAAGTGCTGCTCAAAGCAGGGGACCATATTACCACCGACCAGATCATGCCAGCGGGAGCGAAAATTCTGCCGCTGCGCTCCAACATCCCGGCAATCAGCGAATTTGTCTTTGCTCCGCTGGACGAAAACTTCGCCCGGCGAGCCCGGGAAGCCAGCGGCGGGCTAATCGCAGGGGGAGAAAATTACGGCCAGGGTTCCAGCCGGGAGCATGCCGCCCTGGCCCCGATGTACCTGGGGGTTAAGGCTGTCCTGGCGAAATCGTTCGCGCGGATTCATCATACCAACCTCGTTAATTTTGGGATTATTCCCTTACTCTTTGAATCTCCGGCAGACTACGAGAAGTTGCAACAAGATGATCTCCTGGTCATTGAAAAGCTGCGGGAGCAGCTCGACCAGGGAAGCGTCAGCATTACCAACCGGACACAGGGGTACAGATTCACGGCAACACACCAGCTTACGCTGCGCCAGCTTCGGATAATCAAGGCCGGCGGCCTGCTTAACCTGGCCCGGATTGAAGGTTAGAGGTTAGAAGCAAGAAGCTGGATAGATCTTATCACGAAGTTTCTTTATCTTTCCGGCTTTTCTCGTTGAAGGCCACGGCGATGGCACCGGCAAAGGGCGGCTCGTGGGTCATGGAGAGGGCGATCCCGGTAATCTTCTTCTCTGCTGCGAAGCGGGCGGCAACTCCTGAAAGCCGCACCTGCGGTTGTTTCCCTGATAAAGCAATGATCTCGACCTCCTGCCAGGAAGCCGGCCCCAAACCGCAGCCGATCGCTTTTAAGACCGCCTCCTTGGCGGCAAACCGGGCCGCCATCGCCGGAAAGAGAGCCCGGCGCGGCATCAGCAAAGAGAGCTCAGCGGTGCTGAAAACCCGCCTGAGAAAACGCTGCGGGCGCCGGCGGTAAGCCCGCTCGACTCGCTTGATTGAGATCAGGTCGACTCCGACACCGATAACCATCCGATCACGCCTCCTTACCTTCGCCTTTCGTTTTTAATCGCCCTAATTTTAGATCGAATATACCTTAATTCAGGCGGATAGTCCAATAGCAGTACCCTTTCCGGATCAAATTTTAAGCCCGGTCTTGCATTTGTCCTAATAATATGTTAATGTCGAGTCGAAATTCGCCCCGCCTGTGGCAGGGAATTTAGGAGGTAACAGATTTAATGCAAGGTCGGGTTAAATGGTTTAACCCCCAAAAGGGGTACGGGTTTATCGAGGTTGAAGACGGCAAAGATGTGTTCGTACACTACTCGGAAATCCAGGAAGAAGGGTTTAAAACCTTGGAAGAAGGCCAAGAGGTTGAATTCGAGATCGTTGAAGGAAACCGCGGGCCTCAGGCTGCAAACGTGGTTAAGTTAGATTCAGGGATCCCCGAATCAGGGTTCCCTGAATAATAAACTGCTAACGTTTGAAACTAAAAGCCGGTTATAAATAACCGGCTTTTTTAATTATGGTGCTGCCATATCGAGCGCAGCATTTTTCGGGCCCGGTAGAGCCTTGATTCAATTGTTTTCACGGGGACGCCGGCTTCGCCGGCAATTTCGCGATAGGAGAAACCATCCAGGTAATGGCGCCTCAACACCTGCCGGTAAAGAGGTGGCAGGCGATCGAGGTAACGGTAAAGTCTCTCTTGCCGCTCCTTGGCCAATAGAAGCGGCTCAGGCTCTTCCTCCGAAGAAGGGATCTGCGCCAGCGAAGTATCGTCAACGGTCAGATAGTAGCATTCCTCCCGGCGGCGCCGCTGAAAATCAATGGCTTTATTTACCGCAATTCGCAGGAGCCAGGTAGAGAAGCTAGCTTCACCCCGGAAGCGGTCCAGCGAGCGGTAGGCCTGCCAGAATGTCTCCTGGGTCAGGTCTTCTACCTCCGGGCGGGGACCGATCACCCCGGTGATTGTCACCGCTACCCGGCCCTGGTACTTTTCCATCAGACGCTGGTAGCTATCTCCCTTACCGGCAAGAACCGCCCGGACTATACCCTGATCTTCGATCACAACCAACCCCGCAGCCCTGCTATTTTATTTCTATATATTTAGACGAGTTTTAGACTAAATATACCTCCGCAGGGTCCAGGCGTAGGGTATGGGGGTCGCTACTCCGGCAAAATCTGCAGCAGGCGTAGGCCCCAGAGCAGCGGTGTAATCCGAATCTCTTTACCGGCCAGAGCATCGCGGAAAAAACCCATAGCGATTTCGGTGCGCGCCTGCAACATCGCTTCCCCGGCTTTGGCATTAGCCAGGGCCGGGGCACCCATGTACGGCTTCATCCGGGGGTCTCCCACCCAGGCCAGGGTGGCGGCGAGATGCTTCAGATCCTCGCCGAGGGTACGCGAAAAAATAGAGGCAATACGCCCGAGAAGCAAAACCGCCCCGGCCGGAGGCGGCGGCAGCGAAGGCTCTACCGTGCGCCAGTTAGCTCTGACCTGATCCGGATCCGCCTGCAACATCAACGAGGTTTCATTGGTCCCTGCATGAGCATCCGCATCGTCACCGCAGTTACCCGGCTGCAGGCCGGTCTGCTTCAGAAAGGCCGGGTCGTGCTGAACCATGAGCCGGAATTCATGGTTAAACGGGTCGACCAGGTAGAAGCGGTACCTGCGCCAGGCCCAACGCGAAGCGGACTCAATGGCCAACTGGTGGCGGGGGCCGCCGTGATTGTCCGCCAGAAAAAGGTAGCGAAAACCCTGTGCCGCCAGACCTTTGACGTAAGCCAGTAACACTTTCTTCAGCAGAGGCGCCGGAACTGAAAGAGAACCTTGAACCGGCAGGGCATCGGAACCCAGGTAAAGAGAGGGCAGCGTGACCAGGGTATAATCCGGAAATTCTTCTTGCAGGGCGGCCGTATAGCGCTGCAGCAGCTCCTCGGCAATAAAGATATCGGTGCCGAGAGGCAGGTGAGGCCCGTGAACCTCAATCGGGCTCAGCGCCATTAAAAAAATAGTTTTCTTCCGATCCAGGGCTTCAATTTCCGGAAGCGCCATGCGGACATATGAGAGCACCTGTGCCACCGGGAACACCTCCGATTAAAATAGTTTTAATCTTCTACCGGTAGATAATTCCCGATAGGAAGCTCTCCTTCCTGCTTCACCGGCCAAAGTGCCCGGGTGGCATTGGCAATGGCCAGCAGCGCCACCCCGACATCAGCAAAGAGGGCACCCCAGATCGAAGCCGCTCCCAAGGCCCCGGCCACGAGAAAGAGCCCTTTCACACCCAGGGCCAGGATAATATTCTGCCGGACAATCCGGCGCGTAAAGATGGCGATACGCACCGCCGTGGCAATCTTGAGAAGCTGGTCATCCATAATTACCACATCGGCAGCTTCGATGGCCGCATCCGAACCGGCACCGCCCATGGCAATACCGATATCAGCCCGTGAAAGAGCCGGAGCGTCGTTAACCCCGTCTCCGACATAGGCCAGTTTGCCCCCGGCAGACGCAGCCTCGTCTAGCAGCGCTTCGAGATAAGAGACCTTCTCCTCCGGTAGAAGGGAGCCATAGGCCAGATCAACTCCGGCCTTTCGAGCTACTTCTTCTGCCGCGGCATCATGATCTCCGGTCAATAAAACCATCCGGAGCACGCCCAGGCTTTTCAACTGCTGCACCGCCGCAGCCGCATCCGGCCGGATGCGATCGCTTATCAATAGGGCTCCGGCATACCGGTCCTCCAGGGCGATATAGACAGCCTCTCCAGGCAGGGTATCGGGGAGCTCCCTGATACCCTCCCGCTGCAACAGGCGCAGGCTGCCGACCAGAACCGTCTTACCGCGCACGGTTGCCCTTACTCCGAAGCCCCCCATCTCTTCGTATGCGGTGACCTCTTCACGAAATAGAGCTCCCGAATAAGCTTCCCGGATCGAGCGGGCAATCGGATGATTGGAATAAGCTTCCGCATGTGCAGCCCAGGCAAGTAGTTCCGATCTGCTTATTCCCGGGGCCGGTATAACCTGGTCAACCCGGAAAACACCTTCGGTAAGAGTCCCGGTCTTATCAAAAGCAACCACCTTCACCTGGCGAAGTGCTTCCAGGAAGTTGGAACCTTTTACGAGAATGCCCTGCTTCGAGGCGCTGCCGATCCCCCCAAGGTAACCCAGCGGAATGGAGATTACCAGGGCGCAGGGGCAGGAGATCACCAGGAAAACAAGGGCCCGGTAGAGCCACGTGCGGAAAGCAGCACCTGGAATCACCAGGGGCGGGATGGTCGCAAGAAGCAGCGCCCCGGCAACCACCGCCGGCGTATAATAGCGGGCAAACGTGGTCATAAAGCGCTCCGTCGGCGCCTTACGCCCGGCGGATTCCTGGACCAGGCGATAGATCCGGGCCAGAGACGATTCACCAAACGGCCGGCTCACCCTGACCTGCAGCAACCCGGAACCGTTTACCGCACCGGCCAGGACCGGGTCGCCGGCCTCCACCCACAGCGGAACCGCTTCGCCGGTCAGCGCGGCATTGTTAACAAAAGAGCCGCCTGAAATAACCTCGCCGTCAAGAGCTATCTTTTCGCCGGGCCGGATAATGATCTTCTCTCCCGGCGGGACCGCTTCCGGATTGACCTTCTCTTCGATACCTTCAGCCGTAACCAGGTTTGCATAATCCGGTTTTGTCTCCATCAGCGCAGCGATATGCCGCCGGGAGCGGTGCACGGCATCGGTCTCGAGTAGCTCTCCCAGATTAAAAAGCAACATGATCGCCACCGCCTCCGGCAGTTCGCCGATGGCCAGCGCTCCAAGGCTGGCCAGGGACATCAGAAAATTTTCATGAAGAAGAAAGCCCCGCCCGAGACTACCCAGGGCGTCGTAAACTGTTCTCCCCCCGGCCAGGATATAAGCCAGGATAAAGAGGCCCTCGCTGAGAAAGGGAACCGGTAAGAATTGTGGCAAAAAATGGGGTAGAAAAGCAAGTAAAAATAAAGCTCCGGCAGCCGCCAGCAGCACGCCTCGGGCTTTCAAGGGGGACCTAACCGTCTCTTCGATGTGGGCCGCTCCTGCCAGGAGAGGTTGAAAGTTACTGTCGCCTCCACAGCTGCAACCAGAATTTTTCATCTACTAGTCACCTCATTCCAATTCGCCTGCAGTGTGGCCGACATGCTCCAGCCCCTGCTCAAACAGGGTTAGAACGTGGGCATCGTCTAGAGAGTAGAAGGCCATTTTCCCCTCCCGACGGTATTTCACGAGCCGGGCATCCCGCAGCACCCGCAGCTGGTGAGAAACGGCCGAGCTACTCATCTCCAGCAGAGCAGCTAGATCGCAGACGCAGAGTTCGTCCCTTGATAATGCATCAAGAATTTTAATTCGCGTGGGCTCGCCGAGCACCTTAAAGGTCATAGCTAAGCGCTGTGCTACAGCCGGCGATAACATCTTCGCCTTAACCCGCTCCACCGTTTGCGGGTTTACGCAGAATGTATCGCAGCTCTCTTTTCCCCTATTCATGATCATTTTAATTCACCAGATATTTGAATGTGTGTTCAATTGTTCACCTGTATTTTAAACAAATGTCCCTCCGTAGTCAAGTTTTTTCTCAGGTACTAACGCAGAAAAATTTAGTGAATTCCGTGCCGATCAACGGAATTCACTAACCATACCCTTGAGGGTGAGGAAAGCTTAAAAGATGTGGCACTCGCCCGGTTGCAAGATAATACATTCTGTCTCTGTCTGCTGCTCCACCTTCTCTTTGAAAAGCTGCGGGTCGGCTTCAATCAGCGGCCAGGTATTAAAGTGATAGGGAATCACCTGGCCGGCTTTTAAAAACTTAGTGGCCACAACGGCATCGTCGATCCCCATGGTGAAGTTGTCGCCAATGGGCAAGAGAGCCAGGTCCGGCGAATTCAACTCGCCAATCAGCTTCATATCGCCAAAAAGACCGGTATCGCCGGCAAAATAGATCTTTTTGCCGCCGTAGCCGACCAGAAAACCGCAGGCGTGCCCCCCGGGGATACCGGATCCATGCAAGGCCAGGGTGAGCTTGACCCGGCCAAAAGAAAAATGATGGCTTCCACCGATATGCAGGGCATGGGCGCGGCATCCTTCTCCCTGTGCCGCATCGGCTATCTCTGCGGTAGAGATGAGCAGGGCATCATTTTTTGCCGCGATAGCGTAAGCATCGCCCAGATGATCCCCGTGGGCATGGGAGACTAAAATATAGTCGGCCCTGATCTCTTCAGCGCTAACCGGTACCAGGGGATTACCGGTGATAAAAGGGTCAAAAAGCAGCGTCTCTTGATCTTTTTCCTCCAGCAGAAAACAGGCATGCCCTAGAAAGGTAAGTTTTGGCATATAGAAACCTCCTGCAAATAATGGTCTTCTTCATAACTCTTTTCCATAATATTTTACCCCAGGATCCCTGCTTTGGGAAACCGGATCAGAGCAAACCGGCTATTACCACGAGCAGCACTATCCGAAGATCTCTGTAATTATCTCCAGCAGTTCTGTAATATTAAAAGGTTTCTCTAAAACCCCGAGAATATTTTCTTCCGCAGCCCATCCTTCAGTAATAGTCTCCCGGTATCCGGTAACAAATAAGATCTTTACGCCAGTATTTGTTTGACGGATCTGGCGAACTACTTCAAAACCGTTCATCGCCCCCAGCTTGACATCGACAATAACCAGGCGCGGGTTACAGCGAATAACATCTTTAACCCCCTGGGCCCCGTCACCTACAGTGAGGCAACTGAGGTTACACAAGCCCAAGGCCTGCTGAAATATCCAACGGATACCTTCATCATCGTCGATCACTACAACATCGACCTGCTTCACCATTTCATTCCTTTCCGCGGGCTCTAAATTTACCCGGTATAGATCGGTAAGGTCAGATCGACTGTGGTCCCCTCTCCCGGGCTGCTTTCGATCCTCAGATCCCCACCCATCATTTTTAATATAGCCAAAGAGATGGCCAGGCCCAATCCGCTACCCTCCGGTTTCGTGGTAAAAAAGGGCTTGGTCAAAGTAGCAATGTTTTCGGCAGGAATTCCCGGCCCGGTATCCTGGAACTTAATATGAACACGGTTTTTACTTGAAAAAAGCGATACGACCAGCTTGCCCCCGCCATCCATCGCTTCAATGGCGTTGCGGGCAATATTAAGGCAAACCTGCTTAATACTATTGGGAGAGCCCAGTACCAGTAGGGGCTTGTCGTCAGGAATATTGGTTACCAGATCAATTTCATGAAGTATCGCTTCGCTGTTTAGCAAAAAGAGCAGCTCATGCAAGGTATGGGTTAGATTGACCGGTTCCAGTTTCTCTTCTTGCTGCGGCTTCGTAATATTTAAAAAATTAGTGAGAATCTCGTTCATCCGATCCAGCTCCCGGTCCAGTTTGCTCAACAGCTCCTCTTTCTTCGCCGGAGCATCGACCATCCGGACAAACTGGATGGCCGCCTTCGCCGTAGCCAAGGGGTTGCGAATTTCATGGGCCAGGCTGGCTGCAATCTCCCCGGCGGTAGCAAGACGCTCCCAGTCCTGAATCTCTTGCTGCAGCTGAATCGGCGCGGTAATATCGTTAAACACCAGGACGGCACCGGCATTATAGCCATCATCACGTAAAAGCGGGGCAACATCCCAGCACAGGTGGGTCACAGAATTACCCTCACCGATCGTTGAACGCTTCTGCCTAAAGCTGCAACCATCCTTGGCAGCGCTAAAGAGCGCCTCTTCGATCTGCGAGCCCAGTCCACATTCCTTAGCCAGTTTCCCCGTCAACAGGTCTAGGCCCCGTTTTTCAAAAAATTCTTTTGCCTCCTGGTTTTTTATTAGAATTGCCCCCTTGTTGTCGGTGACAATTATCCCCTGCCTGATCGAATTAAAAACCATCTTCCAACTGTCCTGAAACACTGTCGAAAGCAAGGAAACCCCCAATGCCACTGTGATCTTATTCACCATGGCACGGAGTGCCTCTTGAAGGTAGAGCCCTTTTGCCCCGACCAGGCCCAAATAGATCGAGGCGCCGTTACTTTGCCGATGAACCCCTTTTACACTTTTTCCAAATTCATATTTAACCTTGTCCCGCACCAGGTCGGCAAAGATCTTTCCGGGCTCTTTCACTTGCCCTAGCATTTTCCATTCTTCAGCCAGGGCCTGTAATATTTCGGGGTAGCCACCGCTCCATACCGTCATCGTCCGTCCCGGATACTCATAGCTAAAAGCAAAGGCGCCCCCGCTTCCGGCGAGGGTCACCAAAACAGAGGTGGCCAGTTCTAGAACTGCCCTGAAATCAAAGCGTTCAGGCTCAAAGGTGGAGGCGATCAGCATGTCCAGCGTGTCAATAACAGAGAGAAGCGCCGGCAGATCCGGTCGGGCAAAATAACGGTCCAGCTGGTTATAAAACACGGCAACACGGGCCAGGTTCTCTCTCATCTCCTCTGGTGTCAAGACCACCATCTGGTTCCAGTTATTATCTTGCTCGTGCACTTCCATTGCCGACAATTTCTTTGACAGCCTGGATAAAAACTGCGGTTCGCGTTGATCAAGACACCCCCCCAGGACCATGTAGTAACCGTTTTCAAGCCGGGTTAAGTTTACCGGCAGCCCGAGCGGATCAAAAAGAAGTTCATCATCACCCCTATCCCCGTAGATCTGCGGGACCCGGCGGAAAAAATCAATATAGGCATTCCTCAGTGCAGGATAGTTCTTATATGTAACCGGGTACAAATCATTATGAACAGAAACCAACCGGCCATGCGGATCAATTAATGCAACGGTCATCTTTAAAATACGGGCGAGGGCATCCAGAAAGGCTGGCCAACGGTAAAAAGTATGCTCTTCCGAGTAACTTTTTTCATTTGAACCAAGCATTTGGTAAATTATAATAACCATCCCCTCTAAATTAATTGAATCTTGGAAAATAACATTTCTATACTGGTGCCATCTCTTTTCTAAAGATTGTTATCCTTTTTACGTCTTTCGAAACCTTCCCTTATTTATATTTAATGACTCTCTTTTTCGATGAACATGGCGTGGGTTTCACTATATTCTTTGCGTAGAAGTGTTTTTGCCGGGCTGTGCAAACTGCAGCATTGGTGGAATTATTTCCCTGTTTTTTCCCTAATTTTTAGTATAGCAAGAAATTAATAAGTTTTCAAGTTATTTTTATTGATATTAGCCCGGCACAGCTCTAGCCACGCAGGTTAGTTTTAGTTTAACTAAATTACCTCGGGATAACTTTATTTTGTGCCGTATTATTTACTGATGGCTATTTCTAGAAACACTTATCCGCTTATCGGCCTCAAACG
>JAAZPQ010000226.1 GCA_012797175.1 Bacillota bacterium | reverse complement strand
TTCGTAGTTAAGCATCCGGTTAAAGCCCCGCGGGGTCAGCCCTACCGATTTTAGCATGGCAAATTCGCGGCGGCGCAGGGCCACGTTGGTGCTGATGGTGTTGAAGATATTGGTGGCCCCGATCAGGGTGATCAGGGTGATAAAGCCGTAGAGAAAGATGGCGATCACTGTTTTGGAGCGCCTCATCTCCTGCTGCGAAGCTTCAACATCATCAATATAGATGTAGCCATCCGTATGATTTTCACAAATGGTGCGGATCTGATCCGCCAGGCCGGCGCTGCTGTCTACGCCTAGATAAAGCTGCAAGTGATCATGATGATCATACATCAGATGCTCGCTCACCTTTTGCATCTCTAAACGGATTGCCTCAAAGATCTCTTCAGAGACGACCAGGTTAACAGCCCCGAGGCCGGCGGAGGAGACGCCGAGGGGATAGTTGGCGGTTACCGCGCCGATCTCCATGGTAAAGCCGGGAGGGGTAATTTCCGGATTATCCTGATCCATCAGTATTCCCGCCAGCGCAAGCTTCTCGCCTGCCTTCACCTGCAGCGGCTCATACTCGGCCAGCGTGGCCTCCTGCTGGATATTTTTATTGATGAGGATTCCCTTGAAGTTTTCAGTATCTTTGAAGGCTTCCACATCTAGCCCGTTTGTGGCGGCGTAGGTGTTAAATTCATCTTCGCCGAGCGCTAACAGGTAAAACATTAACTGGTATTGACCTTTTTCGTTTACGGAGAAGAGCTCCTGATCAATATAATTCTTTTGAATGTAAGGTCCGAATTGGGCCCGCTCCAGCCAGGATTCAGTATAAATATCCCTGATTACGGCGCATCTTTCCACTCCCTCCAGGGCGGCAATCTGCTCGTAAAGCTCTTTTTGCTCCTCCGGGGAGAGGTCATGGATGCTGACGTTAATATCGAAGGGGATATCCTGGTAATAAAGGCCGGCGCCCGTGAACGCATAGTTGATGAAAGTGGAGAAGGAGATGAAGAGCACGATGCTGATGAAGAGCGAGAAGACCGTGGCCCGGTAGCGGCGGCGGTTGCGCTTCAGGTTTTTCAGAGCCAGCTCTCCCTCGATCCCGAAGAGCCGTCGGGTCAGCCGGGAGGTTTTAACGTCTTTCCCCTTGATCTCGATATCCGCGCTCAGCCGGATCGCCTCGATGGGCGAGGTCGCCGCGGCCCTTTTGGCCGGGAGATAGGCGGAGATGAAGATGATCAGCGCCACAAAAGCGGCAGTGGCCAGGACGGTGACCGGCGAGACGATCAGCCGGAGCGCGATATCTTCACTGTACATGGAGCCGATCATCAGGCGGTTGACCACGGAGAGGGTCACCCCGATGCCGCCGATACCGGAAAGTAAGCCCAGCGGTATGCCGATCAGCCCCAGGAGCGCGCCTTCAAAAAATACGGTGCGCCGGATCTGGCCGGGGGTGGCCCCGGTGCTGGCCAGCAGGCCGAACTGCTTTTTACGCTCGCTCACCGAGATGGCGAAGGCGTTGTAGATCACCGTCACCGAGCCGACGGCGATCAGGAGGATCACGATCGCAGCGACGGAGTTGATCATGGCCACGGCCTGGTCGTTCTTGGAGATGCCCAGGTATTTCAAGAGCTCGTTGTTGTAACCGTAGTCCAATCCGCCGGCGCCGGCGGCCATCTCCGGCACCCGCTCGTAGATCCGGCGCGGGTTTTTCCCGAGGATGGAGACATTGACCGCTTCATCCGCACCGGGTGCGCCCGTGTCCAGGTAGGCGACCACCGTGAACCCGGGGATGCCGCTGAAATTCTCAAAGTGCGGTTTGGCGATAAACCCGGTAATGGTATAGGCCCTTGTAGCCGTGGTCACGAATTGCTCGCTCTTTTCAAAAGGATGCTCCGCCGGCAGAGGCTGTCCCTCCGGATCGATCCGTGCGCCCAGATCAAAGGCAATCGTTTCGCCGATCCGGTAAGCCTCCCCGCCGCTTGCGACAGCCTCCTCCGAAAGCAGCACCTCACCGGCTTTTTCCGGGTAACGGCCGGCGGTCAGCCTGATCGGCATATGCCGCAGGGCGGTGGCGTCATACTCCTTGATAAAGAAGTAAGGGCGGTATTCTTTGGTGGACTGGTCAAAACGGGCAAAGCCCAGGTTCCGGCTGAGCATCGCCGTTTCGGTATAGGCGTTCCCGGTGATATATTTGATCTGCTCCGGGATGACGTCGTAAAAAGTGGCGTGAAAATTTCCATCTGTCTGCTTCGCTTGTTGCACAAAAAGGTCTTGAAAGCTGGCCGCGATGGTGATGGTGGCGCAGATCATCGCCGCCGAGAGGATGATCCCGATAATGGTGACGATGGTGCGCTTTCGATTCAGCTTCAGGCTGCGCCCGGTGAGTGTATTCAGGATATTCACGGCCGGATCACCTCGTCTTTGACGATCTTTCCGTCGGCCAGGGTGATCACCCGGTCGGCCTGCAGGGCGATCTCGTGCGCATGGGTGATCAGGATCAGGGTCTGTTGATAACGCCGGTTTGACAGTTTTAACAGCTCCACGATCTCCTTTGAATTCTTGCTGTCGAGGTTG
>JAAZPQ010000223.1 GCA_012797175.1 Bacillota bacterium | reverse complement strand
TTCGTAGTTAAGCATCCGGTTAAAGCCCCGCGGGGTCAGCCCTACCGATTTTAGCATGGCAAATTCGCGGCGGCGCAGGGCCACGTTGGTGCTGATGGTGTTGAAGATATTGGTGGCCCCGATCAGGGTGATCAGGGTGATGAAGCCGTAAAAAAAGATGGAGATCACTGTGGCGGTGCGATTCATCTCTTCTTCTACCGCTTTGACATCGTGAAGAAAGATGCTGCAGTGGCTGAAATGATCCTGATGAACAGCGCGGATCTGCTCCGCCACAGCGGCGCTGTCGCTTGCACATAGATAAATCGTTCGCATCAGATCGCGGCCAGGTTCCACCTGATGCTCGCTTTTCTCCTGTATCAGTGAACAGATCTCGTTAAAGAGCTCTTCAGAGACGATTAGGTTCACCGCCCCGAGGCCGGCGGAGAAGACCCCCAGGGGGAAGGCGGCGGTTACCGCGCCGATCTCCATGGCAAAACCGGGGGGGGTAATCTCCGGATCTTCCGGGTCACCCGGTATCTCCGCCGCCGCCAGCCGGAGCGTTTCGCCTGCCTTCAGGTGCAGCGGCTCATACTCGGCATAAGTGCCTCTTTCCTGCAGGATATCTTTATTGATGAGGATCCCCCTGAAGTTCTGGGTATCTTTGAACGCTTCCGCAGCGAGCCCGTTTGCGGCGGCGTAGGCGTTAAATTCGTCTTCGCCGAGCGCGACCAGGCGAAAGGTGCATTGGTAGCGGCCGGCTTCGTTTACGGGAAAGAGCTTCTGATCGATAAAATTCTTTTGAATGTAAGGTCCGAATTGGGCCCCCTCCAGCCAGGATTCAGCAACCGCTTCTCTGATCACGGCGCATCGCTCTACCCCGTCCAGGGCGGCAACCTGCGTCGAAAAGCTTTCCAGATCCTTTGGAGAGCCGTCGTAGAGGGTCACCGCTAAATCGAAAGGGATGAAAGACTCCCCGTAATAGAGGTCGGCACTCTTAAACCCGTAGTTGATGAAAGAGGAGAAAGAGATGAACAGCACGATGCTGATGAAAAGCGAGATCACCGTGGCCCGGTAGCGGTGGCGGTTGCGCTTCAGGTTTTTTAAGGCCAGCTCTCCCTCGATCCCGAAGAGCCGGCGGGTCAGCCGGGAGGTTTTAACGTCTTTCCCCTTGATCTTAATATCTGCGCTCAGCCGGATCGCTTCGATGGGGGAGGTGGCTGCGGCCCGCTTGGCCGGCAGGTAAGTGGAAATAAGGATGATCAGCCCCACGAAGGCGATCGTGCCCCAGACGGTGACCGGCGAAACTACCAACCGGAGCGCGATATCCTGGTTATAGATGGACTCGAGCAAGAGGCGGTTGACCACGGCGAGGGTTACGCCGATGCCCCCGATGCCGGAAAGAAGCCCCAGCGGTGTGCCGATCAGCCCCAGGATGGCCCCTTCGAAAAACACGGTGTTCCGGATCTGGCCGGGGGTGGCCCCGGTGCTGGCCAGCATGCCGAACTGTTTTTTTCGCTCGCTTACCGAGATGGCGAAGGCGTTGTAGATCACCGTTACCGAGCCGACTACGATCAACAGGATCACGATCCCGGCGACGGAATAGAGCATGGCCATGGCCTGGTAGTTCTTGGAGATGCCCAGATATTGCAAGAGCTCGTTATTGTAAGTATAGCTCAGCCCCCCGGCGGCGGCCGCTATCTCCGGGACCCGGTCGTAGATCTGGCGCGGGTTTTTTCCTAAGATGGAGACGTTGACCTTATCCCCGGGGCCGAGCCGGCCCGGATCCAGGTAGGCGATCGCGGTAAACCCGGGGACGCTGCTGAAGTTTTCAAAGTGCGGCTTGGCGATGAGCCCGGTGACGGTATAGGCCCGGGTGGCGGTGGTGACAAATTGTTCATCCTCTTCAACCACGCTATCATCCGGCAGCGGCTGCCCTTCCGGATCGATCCGTTCGCCCAGGTCGAAGGCGATCGTTTCGCCGATCTGGTAGGCCTCGCCGCCGCTCTCAACAGCTTCCTCCGAAAGCAGTATCTCGCCGGTTTTTTCGGGGTAGCGGCCGGCGGTCAGCTTGATCGGCATATGCCGCAGGGCGGTGGCGTCATACTCTTTAATAAAGAAGTAAGGGCGGTATTCTTTGGTGGACTGATCAAAACGGGCAAAGCCCAGGTTCCGGCTGAGCATCGCCGTTTCGGTATAGGCGTTCCCGGTGATATATTTTACCTGCGCCGGGTTCACATCATTAAAGGTGGCGTGAAAATTTCCGTCGGTCTGCTTTGCTTGCCTGATAAAGAGGTCTTGAAAGCTGGCCGCGATGGTGATAGTGGCGCAGATCATCGCCGTTGAAAGGATGATCCCGATCACGGTGACGATGGTGCGCTTTCGATTCAGCTTCAGGCTGCGCCAGGTAAGCGAGTTTAAAAGATTCACGGCCGGATCACCTCGTCTTTAACGATCCGCCCGTCGGCCAGGGTGATCACCCGGTCGGCCTGCAGGGCGATCTCGTGCGCATGGGTGATCAGGATCAGGGTCTGTTGATAACGCCGGTTTGACAGTTTTAACAGCTCCACGATCTCCTTTGAATTCTTGCTGTCGAGGTTG
>JAAZPQ010000185.1 GCA_012797175.1 Bacillota bacterium | reverse complement strand
TCTGAATAAGCACGTGTTCACCTTTGTTTAAAATATTTAATGCCACTAATAGAGCATACTATCCTTTAAACCTCAAACTTCGCTATAATTTCCATAATTCCTTCTCCTAATAGGAATAATATACTTATTAATACCATATAACCATATAAATTTGTCATATATAATTTAGAACAGGGCCTTCTTATAGCAGAGGGTATAAAATTGACTATGATCTTTTGAATATTGCTTATATCCTGAATATATTGTAAACTGTACTCTAGATTACTTAAAAGGAGATGTTTTAATGTCCGAGATTCAATTTGATGGCAAGACGGCGGTGGTAACAGGGGCCGGCGGAGGGCTGGGAAAAGCATACGCCTTGTTGCTAGCCAGTCGCGGTGCCAAGGTAGTGGTAAACGACCTCGGCGGCACTTTTGACGGAAAGGGGGTCGACAGCACTCCCGCACAAAAGGTAGTTGACCAGATTAAAACCACGGGCGGCGAGGCTGTAGCCAACTACGAAAACGTCTCTGAATGGGCAGGCGCCCAGAAAATTATTCAAACGGCTATCGACAATTATGGTCAGGTTGATATATTAATTAACAATGCAGGGATCCTTCGCGATAAAAGCCTGCTAAAAATGGAGATTGCCGACTACCTCAAGGTAATCGAAGTTCACCTGAATGGTACTTTCTTCTGTACAAAAGCCGCTTTTGCCCATATGCGGGAACAGAATTACGGGCGAATTGTCTCTACAGCCTCGGCTGCAGGCGTTTACGGTAATTTCGGACAGACCAACTACGGTGCGGCAAAGATGGGGATTGTTGGCCTGATGAACTGCGTCTGCCAGGAGGGAGCGCGTTACGGCATCCTGGCCAATACAATTGTGCCCACTGCAGGCACCCGCTTGACCGCCACGGTGATGCCGCCCGACGTCATCGATAAGATTAAGCCAGAGTATGTCGCTCCGATGGTCGCCTACCTTAGCTCGGAGCTATGCCAGGTCAGCGGTAAGATCTTTTCTGCTGGCGGGGGCTACTACAGCCGGGCGGCGATAATTGAAGGACCGGGAGTCTTCTTTGACCCTGAAGCCAAAATTACCCCGGAAATGATTGCTGAACAGTTTGAGCAGATCAGCTCCGTAGAAGGCGGCCGCGAGTTTGGTTCAGCGATGGAGCAAACCGGGCATATTCTTTCCAAAATGTCCGTTTAAGAGACCAATTCGATAAAAGGAGTGATCGAGATGCCGATCAATCCGCAAATTGTCGGCAAAAAACTAAACCCTCTGGAATATGTTTACCAAAACCATGATGTTATTCTCTATGCTCTTGGTATCGGCGCTGGCGCCGCAGAAGATGAGTTAAAGTTTGTCTATGAGAATGAACTGCAGGTCCTGCCTACATTCGGAGTCATTCCCCCCTTTCCGGCTTTAACCAGTATTATCGGTCTTGAAGGGGTGGATATAAACCTGGCCATGCTGCTCCACGGAGAACAATACCTGGAGCTATATCAGCCAATCCCCGTAGAGGGGAAACTAACTTCTTACCCCAAAGTAGCCGCACTATACGATAAGGGCAAGGGGGCCTTGATTGAGATCGAAGTAGTCACAAAAGATGAAAAAGAAGAACCGCTCTTTTTAAATAGATTTGGTGTCTTCATCCGCGGTGAAGGAGGTTTTGGCGGGGAAAAGGGCCCTGAACCAGGCTTTATCCCGCCGGAGCGAGAACCGGACAAAATCGTTTCGCTTCCGACTTTACCGCAGCAGGCGCTACTTTACCGCCTTTCCGGTGATCTTAACCCACTTCATGCCGACCCCGCTTTTGCAGCCATGGGCGGCTTCCCTAAACCGATCTTACATGGGCTCTGCACCATGGGTTTTGCTTGCCGGGCGGTACTCCGCGAATACTGCAATAACGATCCGGCAAAGTTTAAAGCAATGAAAGTGCGCTTTTCACGGCATCTTTTTCCCGGAGAAAGGATCGTTACCGAGATGTGGCAGGAAGAATCTGACCGGGTTATTATTCGATCTAAGAGCGCCGAGCGAGGCGAATTTTGTCTGACCAACGCGGCCGTTTGGCTAAATCCATGAATAAGGGGGATTAACCTATGATTGGTATTATCTCTTATGCCGGGTATCTTCCCCGCTACCGGCTGAATCGAATGAACATTTTTAGCGCCGTTGGATGGTTAAATCAAGGTTTAATCATGAATGCAGCGGGCGAAAAAACGGTGGCTAATTTTGACGAAGATGCCGTTAGCATGGCCACCGCCGCGGGAAGACGCTGCCTGCAGGGATACAACCCCGGCGAACTCGGCGCTCTCTATTTTGCCACTACTACGGCGCCTTATAAAGAGCGGCAGTGTGCCAATATCATCGCCGGGGCACTCTGCGCCCCTGAAGAGATCCGCAGCGCCGATTTTGGAGGAGCGCTGAAGTCAAGCAGCAGCGCCCTGCTGGCGGCTTTGGAATTTAGCAAGGCCCACGGAGACCGGCAGGCTCTGGTCTGCGCCGCCGATTGTCGTCTCGGTAAGATGGGCTCGCTGCAAGAGATGGTTTTCGGTGACGGCGCCGCCGCCGTATTAGTAGGCAGCGAAAAGCCGATCGCCATTTTCAAGGACTCTTATTCGCTGTCCTATGACTTCGTCGATCAGCTCCGCGGCGCCAACACGATATATAACCGGCAGTGGGAGGACCGCTGGGTACGGGATATGGGCTACGAGAAATTTATTCCCGAAGCGATCACCGGGCTTTGCCGCCAGCAGGGGCTGAAACCTTCTGATTTTGCCAAAGTGATCTACCCCTGTTACTACGGAGCAGCCCGCAGAAATATCAATAAAAAACTAGGCCTGGAGCCGGCACAGGTTGAAGACGACCTGCTTCAGGAAAGCGGTGATACCGGCACGGCCCACCCGCTGCTGATGCTCTCCAAGGCCCTGGAAGAGGCCTCACCCGGCGACAAACTACTTCTCGTCAGCTACGGCAGCGGCTGTGACGCGCTTTACTTCGAGGTGACTCCGGATATTGCCCGGTTTAACGACCGAAAGCGTTTTTCCGATACGTTGACCCGCCGGGCCGAGCTGGACAATTACACTAAGTACCTGACCTGGCGAGACATGGTTCCCGTGGATCTTGGCCTGCGCGGCGAAGAGGAGCAGGTAACGCGTTGGTCAATGATCTGGCGCAGCCGCAAGGCGATCCATGGTTTACAGGGAAGCTACTGTAACAAGTGCGGCACACAGCAGTATCCGCCGCAGCGGATCTGCGTTAACCCCGACTGCGGAGCAATTGATGAAATGGCACCGCTCAACCTCTCGGACAAGGGTGGAAAGATCGTCAGTTACACTTCAGATACGCTTGCCGCTACAATCAACCCCCCGGCGATCTACGGCCATGTTGATTTCAACGGGGGAGGGCGGACCATGTTCGAATTTACTGACTGCACCCTTGAAGACCTACAGGTTGGACGGCCAGTGGAGTTTACTTTCCGGATCAAGTACTACGATCCGAAGCGGGATACGACTTTCTACTTCTGGAAAGCCGTTCCAGCAACAAAGGAGGTGCCTTAAGTGACTGCAGGGATTCGAGACAAAGTAGCCATTTTGGGAATGGGCTGTACCGTCTTCGGTGAACATTGGGAGCTCGATTCAAACGATCTCCTTCTCGAAGCATTCCGTGAATGTCTCACCGATGCCGGCATTGAAAAAGGGGAGATCCAGGCCGCCTGGATCGGCAATCATATCGACGAGGTTAATATCGGCAAGGGCGGTTGCTACCTGGCCAATGCGCTGCACCTGCCCTTCATTCCGGTCACCCGAGTGGAAAATTTCTGTGCCTCGGGGACCGAGGCCTTCCGCGGGGCCTGTTACGCAGTGGCTTCGGGAGCTTATGAGATCGCCCTTGCCGCCGGCGTGGAGAAATTAAAGGATGTCGGTTACGGCGGCCTGCCGGACTCTCCTATTTTCGGGCAACTATCCCAGTTTATCGCGCCCAACGCTACCGCACCAGGCCTTTTTGCCCAGCTGGCCACTGCCTACGCCGCGAAATATGGGGTCTCCATGGAGAAGATCAAAGAAGCAATTACGCATATCTCTTGGAAAAGCCACCAAAACGGCGCCAAGAACCCCCGGGCTCATTTAAGGCGCATAGCCAGTGAAGAGCAGATCGCCTCTTCACCCTTTGTGGCCTACCCGCTGGGGCTTTTTGACTGCTGCGGTGTCAGCGACGGAGCGGCCATGGCCATTGTGACCACGCCTGAAATTGCGCGCCGGATCAAACCAAGCCAGGGTCCGGTCCTGGTAAAAGCACTACAAATCGCGGTCAGCTCCGGCGAAGAGGCGATCTATCACCGCTGGGACGGTGCCCATATCATGACTACCCGGGTAGCGGCGCAACGGGCTTACAAAGAAGCTGGTATCAGCAACCCCCGCGAAGAGCTCGATTTAATTGAGGTCCACGACTGCTTCTCTATCACCGAGATGGTGACCATGGAGGACCTGGCCATATCGCCTCCCGGTAAAGCTCCCGATGACATTTTAAACGGTTTCTACGATCTGGACGGAGAGCTACCTTGTCAAAGCGACGGCGGATTGAAGTGTTTTGGCCACCCCATCGGCGCCTCGGGGCTACGCATGCTTTACGAAATCTACAGCCAGCTGCTGCAGCGCTGGCCTGAGGAGCGCCGGGTCAAAAACGCCCGCTTGGGGCTAACCCATAACCTCGGTGGCGTCCCGCACCAGAATGTTTGCAGCGTGGCTATTTTGGGAATGTAATAAATTAAGAGCAATCCAAAGAGAATACGGGGAGGTAAAAGTTTAATCTGCCTCCCCGTTGAAAATTAAATTTCTTGTTCAATAATCAGCCGGCCGGGGCAATTGTCCTGACCGAACCGTAGGAGCAAAACAGATTCATCTTAGCAGTCTCTTCGCTTTAATGCAGGCGAATCTTGACATTTCTATATAAAAAATAACCATAAACAAAATAGCGCGAGCACCATGTCCATCATGGCTCGCGCTTACTTTCGTATTGGTGGAGGCGGCGGGAATCGAACCCGCGTCCGAAGGTCAGATTACAGGAATCTCTACAGGTTTAGCTCCG
Organism: Bacillota bacterium; assembly: GCA_012797175.1. Lineage (GTDB taxonomy): Bacteria > Bacillota > Dethiobacteria > DTU022 > DTU022 > JAAZPQ01. The sequence goes on along the minus strand of JAAZPQ010000185.1, from coordinate 6,053 downwards.
GTTTTATTTTCGCAGCGCCGCTTCCCCAGAGCCGGACTCGCCGCTGCCATCTCCGTTGTATTTCCCCCTGCAGCGATGGAGCAGCCGCTTGCAGCGGTAGGCCGGTTTATTGACGCCCCTGCTCCCGCCCCCGGTCAGGGAGGGAAGGGACGCGCTGCTTAATTAAGCAGCGTAAGCTAGATTATCGTTGGCGTTTATAGCCGTTCCATGTTTTTACCGGGTCATGGTCCCGAACCTGCAATTCCTGTCCCCACAACCCCCGTCGAATCCTTACGCCCCCAAATTTTAGATTGCCTCATTTACATTATAACCGATCTAGCCACAAAAACAAGCCGCCGTTTATAAAACCCTGTGAATCGCGGCACTTGTCAGTTCAATTGCACTGCTACCGTAATTGGAGCAGTTGATGCCGGGTTGAGCGGACCTTCATTACTGAATCACTTAGTAGTTCTGCATCTTCTCCTTAAGATCACGCTCTATCTCGCGGCGCTGATCCCGCTCGGCAATCGCCCGCCGCTTGTCATAAAGGCGCTTCCCCCGGGCCAAGCCCAGCTCCACCTTGACCAGGCCCCGCCTTAGATAGATTTTCAGCGGAATCAGGGTGTAGCCTTTTTCTGTTACCTTGCCTGCAAGGCGGCTAATCTCCGCCTTGTGCATCAGCAGCTTCCGGGTGCGCCGCGGATCGTGGTTAAAGCGGTTCCCCGGATCATAAGGGCTGATATGCATATTGAAAAGATAAAGCTCGCCGTCTTCAACCCGGGCGTAGCTGTCCTTCAGGTTAACTCTTGCTGCCCGGACAGACTTGACCTCTGTTCCGGTAAGCACGATGCCAGCCTCATAAGTTTCATCTATATGATAATCGTGGTAAGCTTTACGATTACGGCTAATTAAATTCCCCATTTTCCCGTTCCCTCCAAAAGAGCCTTGTTGAAAAAATAAACCCTACCGCTGAAATTAAAAAAACGAATAGGGTTCGTCTGCATATTACTGCTTTTTATTATCATAACACCATCGAAACCTCTCGTCAAGGGGTCATCCATAAATGATCGACAATTTATAAAAGTTAGACTATTCTACAATGATATGGTATATTTGTAATTGTATTAACAGCAGGGTGGTTGGCAAAGGGGGATTTTGTTGAAATTTCATCTCATCTTACCAATACTGGCATCGGCGCAATTGCTGTTGTTGGGCTGGGGGTTTTACGCCGGTATGCAGATCGTCTCCGATGATCCCGGGCAGATCCGCCTTCCGCTGGGGGCAAGAATCATCCTCAGCCTATCTCTGGTTTTTACTGCTTTCATAGTTTCTTTAACCCTGAAAAGCACTGTCAGTAACCTGGTGCTTTTGGGAATGATTCTTTCTTTTTTCGGAGACCTGTTTAACGCAGAGGTGATCCCGCTGCCGGTTCCGCTGCTCGGCGGGATGACCGCTTTCGGAGGAGCCCATTGTTTTTACATCGCTGCTTTCTATCTTCTACTTAAACCCACCGGCGTCTTAATTTCAACCTGGTACTGGATTGGCTCGGCCGTAGTCTGGCTGGTTACAATAACCGGTTGGGTAAGATTTATCCGCAATCCCGATAAAATACCGGCCTTGAATTGCGGCTCCCTGATCTATGCCTTGCTCGTCGGAACGATGGCCTACTGCAGCTTCATCGTAGCCTTCAAGTTGGGCGGCTGGTGGTGGATCATTCCACTTGGAGCAGTGCTCTTCTACATTTCGGATACGATTATCGGGATCACCGATATCGGCAGGGTAATGCTGAAAAGACCCCATCTCTGGATCTGGTTAACCTACATTATGGGCCAAATGGGGATTATTTACGGCGTTTGGCTCGGGTTGGCCCTATAAAATTGCCAGGCAGGCGAGCTCAGGTTCGTCCCTGCATCCGATCCGGAGCCAGGCCATTCTCTATCCAGAAGAGAAAAACCATGCTCGCCCCGATGATAATTTGATTGACCAAATCCTGTCCGGAAGTTATAATGTGGGGCAAAGGGGAGTAACTGCAGGATAAACCTGTCGATGGATCAACATCCCGGTAGCGATACCTGGTCCATCACTTGCAACTCACGCAAGCAGCCAGACCTTTAACATGAAAGATCTGTTAAAGGTTTTTTTCTTGTTCTGGAAGGATAAAATTTAATTGTAAGGGAATGCAGCCTCATGGAAACTGTCTGGTATACTCTCAGCGCCAAAAACACCGCCGACTTCCTGGAATCTGATGACAACCTGGGTATAAACCATGTTCAGGTGGATCAGCGGCAGAAACAATACGGCTTCAACGAACTGCAGGAGCAAAAAGGAACCACCATTTGGGGGATGTTTTTTAGCCAGTTCAAGGAATTTCTAGTTTTACTTCTCATCGCCGCGGCAGCAGTCTCGCTGGCAATCGGTGAAACAACTGACGCCATAGTAATATTAGCTGTAGTCCTGCTTAATGCCGTCCTGGGAGTAATCCAGGAATACAGGGCTGAGAAGTCGCTCGCCGCCCTGAAAACCTTGAGTGCGCCTACCGCAAAGGTAGTCCGGGAAGGAGCCGTTTTTGTAATTCCGGCTCGCGAACTGGTCCCCGGTGACTTGATCTTACTCGAAGCCGGGGACTATATTCCGGCAGATGCCCGTCTTGTCGAAACAGCCGGCCTCACCGTTGATGAGTCGGCCTTAACCGGTGAATCGATCCCGGTAGAGAAAGATGCCGCCTTTGTCTCCGAGGAGCCGCTGCCGCTGGCCGAACAGAGAAACCTGGTTCACATGGGTACTATCGTGACCAGCGGCCGGGGGCGGGCTCTGGTCACCACTACAGGAATGAATACCGAAATTGGCCAAATTGCCGGGATGATCCAGACGGCCCCGATAGAAAAAACCCCGTTGCAGAAAAAGTTGGACCAATTCGGCCGCCGTTTGGGGCTGCTTGCTATTATTCTCTGCGCCCTGGTCTTTATTCTTGGTGTGTTGCGCGGAATCGAAGTTTTACCGATGTTTCTTACCTCGGTCAGCCTCGCCGTAGCCAGTATCCCCGAGGGGTTACCAGCCATCATCACCATCGTTATGGCAATGGGGGTGCAGCGCATGGCCCGGCAGCAGGCTATTATCCGCAAACTCCCGGCAGTGGAAACTTTAGGCGCGGCTACGGTGATCTGCTCTGATAAAACAGGTACGCTGACCCAGAATGAGATGACCGTCCGCCAGGTCGTCTCCAGCGAAGGGGCCTTCCAGATTACCGGAGAAGGTTATCAAACCAAGGGAGATTTTTTACACGAAGGGCAAATTATTGACCCCCGTCAAGACCCCCACCTGCAACTGCTTCTCACTATCGGCCTGTTGAATAACGACGCCCGCCTGGTTGAAGAGGGCGGACAGTTCAAGGTCATCGGTGATCCGACCGAGGGGGCCCTGCTTACTGCCGCCGCCAAGGCTGGCCTGGAACGGGAGAAACTAACGGCTGCTCTGCCACGAATTCATGAGTATCCCTTTGATTCAACGCGTAAGCTAAAGAGCACAGTGCATCGCGGTGAGCTAAACCTGTCGTGGCCGGAGTTAAAAAACTGCCGGTTCTGGCTCCTGACTAAGGGAGCCCCCGATTTAATCCTGGAGCGCTGCCGCCACCTGTTAACCTCTTCAGGGATTGAAGAGCTAACCGCTTCTAAAAAAGCAGAGCTGCTTTCTCGTAACGAAGAGATGGCCGGAGAGGCATTACGGGTTCTCGGATTTGCCTTTCGCCCCCTGGTGGAAGATACCATTATGCCGGTTGAAGAGATGGAGAGAGAACTTATCTTCGTCGGATTTATGGGACTGATCGATCCGCCGCGTTCCGAGGCCAAGCAAGCCATTGAAATCTGCCGCAAAGCAGGTATAAAGGTGAAGATGATCACTGGTGACCATGCGGATACGGCGCTGGCCATTGCCACAGAGCTGGGACTGGCTTCAAAGAAAGAGGAGATCATCACCGGCTTGGAGATCGAGCAGCTCAGCGACAAAGAGCTCGCCGCCAGGGTCAATGAGATCCGGGTCTTTGCCCGGGTAGCGCCGGAACATAAGGTACGCATCGTCAAGGCGCTAAAGGCAAACGGGGAGATTGTAGCGATGACCGGAGACGGGGTCAACGATGCGCCGGCTTTGAAGCAGGCCAATATCGGTACGGCTATGGGCCAAACCGGCACCGCCGTAGCCAAAGAAGCGGCCGAAATGGTCCTCGCCGACGATAACTTTGCCACTATTGTGAGGGCCGTTGAAGAGGGGCGGGTCATCTATGAAAATATTAAAAAGGCGATTTTCTTTCTGCTTTCCTGCAACGCCGGTGAGATTATCACCATCCTGTCAGCAATCCTCCTAGGCTGGCCTTTGCCTTTGCTGCCGGCCCAGATCCTTTGGATCAATTTAATCACGGACAGCCTGCCGGCCTTGGCCCTGGGAGTAGACCCCAAAGAGAGTGATATAATGCGCCGCCCGCCGCGCGATCCCCAAAGCGGGCTCTTCGATGCCCGGTCGTTACGCACACTGACCGTATTCGGGCTGCTGATCGGTTTAATCACCTTGACAGCATTTCGAATTGGAAGTGATCTCTCGGTGGAAAAAGGGCGGACCATGGCTTTTGCCACCCTGGCCTTATGCCAGCTGGTCCATGTTTTTAATTTCCGCTCGCTGCATCACTCCGTTACCGGGCGTAATTTCTTCGCTAACCGACCGCTTCTGGGAGCGGTACTTATCTCTGCAGCCCTGCAGCTGGCCATTCTTTTAATTCCGGCTGCCGCCGCTATCTTCCGCGTGATCCCACTAGATGCCAAAGCATGGTTTATCGTTACTGTTCTTTCGTTATCCCCGCTTTTCATCGGGGAAATGTGGAAATTGGCCCATGGCTGGCTAATTGCCAGGTGTGAAACGGCGGTAGACCGGGAATAGGCCGGAGGAAAATCGGGCGGTATCCTTCAACGCGTAGTTGACGCTAGAGAGAAGATTGCCCTTGCCAGGATTGTAGCGCTCAAAAGATATTTCCGGCATAGTAGGCCGTCTTCCGGTAGCGGTGGTATATCTCCTGGGGAATTGGCTGGTCGTAACGGACCGGTAGATCATAGCACTTGGCAATATAGTCATCTGTAAACGCCCTGGCCCAGGGTAGGGTTCCCTCCTCCATGAGGCTGGCCAGATCCGCCTGTATTTCCCGAGAGAGCTTCCGGGCGACAGCCCGATCCCGCGGCAAGCTAAAGCTGAGCTTGCCAACCCCTTCACGAAGATTGCCGAAGATAAGAGGAAGGTCGCTGGAATGAACCGCTCCGAGACCGCTTAAGCGCATCACTACCGGCCGTAAGTCAAAGCGGTAGAGCCACACCGGGCTGGCAGCGGAGGCGGCTTCTGCGTAAAAAAGGGCCGCTGACCGGAAGATCATATCGGAAAGAAGCTGAATCCGGGCTTCCCGCTTACGGTATTCTCGTTCATAAAGCAACCTTATGCTTTTCCTGGTAGCATCTGCCTCCCGGGAAAGTCCGTCGCTGATAATATGGTCCAGTTTCCAGTGACGGCGAAGGAAAGGTATTTCTAGTAAGGAAAGTTCATCCCGGGTAGTGCCGATCAGCATAGGTACCGGTTGATACCGACCCCGCCGTAGAAGATCAATCGGGAAAGCCTTAAGATACCGATCGTCGATAACCGGTCGGAAGGTTCCGACACCCAGGCCACACTTACGCATAAAAGCAGGGGTCCCGTCGATAATTTGTTTATCTGTCAACCGGCGCAGACCAGCGCTATCCTTAATCCGGAAAAAAACGAGGAAGCGCTCGGCCAGATCTTGTCCTACTGCAGCTGGCACAAAAGAGGTCGGGATGGCACTCGAGAGGATCAGGCGGCTGAACAGGTCAGTAACCCCGTCGAGAAACGGCAGGACGGAGACCAGTGACCCCCCGGAGGACTGCCCGGCCACTGTAATCTTCTCCGGATCGCCGCCGAAAGCCTCAATGTTTTCACTGGTCCAACGTAAAGCCAGCACCAGATCGTGCAAGGCGGGATTAGCAATGTAGCTGTCATCCAGAAAAGAAAAATCCAGAAAGCCGAAAGCG
>JAAZPQ010000217.1 GCA_012797175.1 Bacillota bacterium | reverse complement strand
TTCTAAGAAGCGGGTTCTCCATCCCATGGTAGATCATCCCCTGGACAAGATGGCTGTAATGCACCGGCAACTCTACCGGCGAAGGCGCATCAAAAGTTAACGTTAACTGCATCGAGTCACCCCTGACATTATTTCAAAAATTCGTGGCGCTAAGGCGTCTCTTCACCGAGGGTTTTGCGAATGGCTTCAATTACGGGGGTATTTTTCAGATTTGGTTTTTCCCATTGCCCTTCGCGATACACTTGATACCAGTTTTTCAGCAGCCTTGCAATTGTTTGCTGATCGGCGGCAGAAGTTTCATCTGCCTGCATCTTAGTTAGCCACTTTGTTTTCAGAGTTTGCAAGAACTCTTCCGGGTTAGTATCGTATTGATCTTTACTCATCTCTTCGGCAATCGGGCCGGCTAAATGTGCAGGGATTGACGATATCTGCTTGGCCTTTTCTTCTTGAAGCCGGAGCCTGGCTGATGTTAGCCTGCTTTCTGTCTGCGCACAGCGAATGAAGCGGCCGTAACCGGTTGCCGTCTTTGCTCCCGCGCCGATATTGGGCAAGGCTTCGTCCATCCATTGTAGAACTGTCTCTAAGTCAGAACGGCTTACCGCGTCGTCTCTTTCTCTGGGCGCAACCGTAAAGAGAAATACCTGCTCTTTATCGACAGTCAGAAATGGGATCGGGTTGGGATCCATCCAGTCGCCGGGAGGTTCATTTCCACCATAATAATTTTGATAATGGGGGGTCATCACATCGGCGGCCAGGCGGACCGGTGCAGCAGGAAGAGCATCGAAAAAGATGACACTGCCAACACTTTCTGCAGCCTCGTGTTCATTCTCAACTTCCCTTGGCCCGAAAATGCGGTTAATCTCGTCTTGAGAAGGATAATCAAGCCACTGCTCGGCCCAACTCCTGACCAGGCCCTTGACAGAAGAGCCGGGTAGATAGGGGACCCCCAGTGTATGGTGCCAGGCCATCCCGTTTTCCACGGGGTTATTTAAACCTAGGCCGGTGGCAAAACGCCAGATGGTTTTATAGCAGCGAAATTTACCGGCTAGAGAATCAGTTAAATTTAGTAAGCGCTCTACCGCTTCTTCAAGAAGAATTCTATTTCCGGCGGGGTTTTTACCAATTTGCTTAATCCAGCCGGACTTGGCCCCTGCCTTAATATCCCAGTTATCTTCCCAACCTAAAAAATATTTATTAAATATTAGCCCGGTATTGCCCTTGGCTTGCCCGATTAAATTTTCACGTTCACGTGCATATTCATTTTTTAACTGGTAGAGAGGTAAAACCATATTCTCACCCCTTCTCTGTTGCTGATAGTTTATCGGGTTGCTTAAGAAAGGCAACCGTGAATTGTTTATACCATTCCAGGTAAGCCAGCGCTTCGGCTTGGGCGTGCAGGTAGCTGTCGCGATCTCCTTCAGTAATAGCGGTGAGCAGATCCTTATCGTGAGGATAAACGGCAGCATTATTTTTACCGCAGAGCCAGTCCTGTATAGCATCATAGACTGCCCCGTGCGGATCTTCCTGATTTCCTTTAGCCTGGGCAAGAAGGGTGGCCGCCGCCTGGCCTAATCCGTTGATAAGTATTGATGCCGGTGCATTTTCGGCGGAAGCAACAAAGGCTTTCCTGTTTTCGCCCTGGTATTTCTGCTCTGCCTTTCTAATCTGCTCCAGAGCATGCTTGGCCCGCTGCTGCTGCAGGGTTTGCATTCTTTTACTCATCAAGATTCACCCCCCGTAAAAGAACTCACAGAAGCCCATCCCTGGCCGATGGTTTCGTTGCCGCCAACCTGCAGGTAAGGGTGTTGCCGGAACAGTTCAACTAATGAGCCAAGGGAGCTCTCTTCACCGGGGCGGGCAAGAAGAAGGGCGTAAAACAGGGTGTCAGGCGGGATTGTCTCTTCATACCATAGGTTTTGGCTGATTTTTTGTTCGTCTAACTGGTTGCGTGCATTTACTGCCAAAGCGTACCGGGCGTAGAAAGAAAACTCTTGATCGTTTATCACGACCAGGTTTTCAGTGAGGCGTTTTTTTACCGAAGAATGTTTGATCAGCGGTTTGATTGCTTCGGCTAAAGGTGCCAGCTCTGACTCGATTATCTCGAAATGGGCGTCTTCGAGGTAGAGCCGGCCTTTTCCGCTGCCAGCGGCCTCGGCATCTTTTAAGTTAAAGGATTGAAGATCAAACGTTTCAACTGGTACGCCGGCCAGCCCGCAGTCACGCTGGTAGCGTTCCAGCAGGTAGGGGCAGGTGACCCACTTGTAGTGGCTGTTTAGGGAGCGCACCGGCAGCAGCAGCAGGCGGCCGTCGGTAACGGCAACGGCACCGGCGTGGTTTGGGCTGCCAAACATCTTTTCGATATCAAGTTCCGAAGAACCGGCTTTTTGGTGCTGCTCTACGCTATCCCGCAGGGCGCCTTTCAGGCTGGAGCCAACTATAACCGGGTAATCGGTCGTTTTCTCGCGGGCGACCGGCAGGTCGACCGCCCCGCTTACCTGTCCGGTTCCGGGATGCAAGTTGGTTTCGGCTAGCATCCCCAAAATTGTACTGGCCATATTTAATCAACCTCCCATTTTCCTATTAATACTTGCCCATAACCATAAGAGGGGAGCTCTTCGTCGTCGATGCAGCGCCCATGCAAGGCCTCGATATTGGCTTTTTCTGAAGCCGCGGCTTCGAAAAACCAGGTGCTGCCGGGGGGCAGGTACGGCTGTAACGGTCGCGGCTCCTGTTTTTCAAGATTCCACCCGCCGTAAAGCTGTGGTTTGCCGATACAGGCGCTGATGCACCTTCCGGGGGCGTTGACGGGACCTTTTTGGATAAGCTGCTTAAGCTGCTCCGTCTTGCTGGAAGAAGACGGTGTAATTAAAGAGACGGTATAATAAATCTTGTTGTCGTCAGCCGCCACTAGCTTGGGACAGGGCGGGAGAAAATCCCGGTAATCGTCAGCGGTGACCGGATTTACCTCTACCGCCGCCAGGCGTCCTTCGCCGCCCAGGGGGATAATTTGCGGCGGCTTGGGCCAGTCGGTGGGCAGCCCGCTTACGAAGATGCGTATTTTCAAGGCCTTCTCCGGCCGGATATGTCCGATGCGGTAGAGGTTGTGCTCTTCGGCAGTGCGGGTTTCAGCGCTGCGTTTTAACCCGATTCGTGTTTCTTCGCGCCATAGTTTTTCTTGAAAATAGATCTCTACTTTAGAAGGAGCCTTTCCGTTAGCAGTAGCGCTATAACCTGAACGGGTTAGGTAGAGATTCTCCGGCAGGTAGGCTCCGTCCAGTTTCTCTTTTTTCCGGGGCAGGTACACATCCGGGCCGAGGTCGCAGGCAAATGTTTCTCTGGGCACTAGAAAATCAGTTTGAATTTTCGGCTCGGTGCCTGTTTTTTCACCTGGTAGCTTTTTAATTAAAAGATACAACGGCGCCGGGAAAAGAGGGGTTTGTTCTAACACCAAATACGGACCCTGCAGAGATAACCGGCCCAAGCTGTCGGCATCTCCAAGCTCATCGGGCAGCCTTTACCTTGACCTGGTCGCCATCCGCGGGCTGTGGCTAGGGCGCTTCGGGTGGCTCCTTGGAGTGTCCTCATGGGTGGGGGAAAATGGCTGACAATGCGGCTGTGTCCCCCTTCACCGGCATGGAAGGGCTGTCCAGAGCGGAAAAAGCCGGTGTCAAGTAAAGTGAAATCCCAGCACTGTCGATTCATTGTTCCACCCCTTTCTCTGATAGGAATTTTATTAAAAACAGGCTGTCCAACTGCAATCTATTCTTATCCTGACAAATGATACCATTTTGGTTTCTCCAGTAGCGGTGACAGAGTTCAAAAAGCTGCTCAATAGTTTCTTTGGCTTTTTCACGATTCGTGTTTGGCCCGCGGCTTTTAACATATTCGGCTGTAAGCAGAGCTTTTAGATTGGTGTCATAAAATGCAGATAAGTCAGCATCTTCGTCAGCGAATAGAGCGAGCCGGTTTTGAATATTGTAGAAAAAGCTATTGCTAAATTCCGTGAACTCCTTTTTGCCTCCGTTGGGCATCTCTTTTTGAAAGTTTTGCAAAAATGGCTGGAATTTACCAGTAACAACTTCCCAAGGGGCAGCCCAGGTCAGCACCTGGCCCGCGCCTTTCCAGACGGTGACGGCAAGACTGTCCCGGCCGGTTTTTTCTTTAGCGACATCTGAAAGAAGGCGCTGTGCTTCGTGATATACTTCGGTAAGCGGCGTGTTAAAGTGGGCGTAGACGATTGCCCCGGAAATAGTAGCCTGGGGGATTTCACTATCAGCAAATGCCTCCGAATAGGCAGAGCGCAGCTTAATTGCCGTGGCCAGCGCATTTTCGAGGGGTAGCAAGGCCAGGACGTCATCTCCACCGGCGAAAACAGTGACCCCGTTGCCATCCTTAATTAATGACGGCACCTTTAGGCTGAACATTTTTAACGAATTGCTGATTAGAGTTGCCTCCGTTTGATGTTTTTGCAGTAAAGCACCGAGCCGGTCGCCGTCCATGAGCAGCATGGCGTAAAATGGAGAGGGGGGTGCGGCGATCTCTACAAGCTTTTCAACCAGCTTCTTTCTTAATTCTTTCGTACCCGAGCCGGAGTCTGTCGGTTTATCCCACAGGTTTGGGTTCTCCAGGGCGGCTTTAAAGAAACAGTTGCCATCGAGAGAGGCAAAATCTTGGGCATGAGGATTATCGGCCAGCTCCTTTTGAAGAGCCGGAAACAGCTCCGGGTTTTCACGGCCTCTGGCGCCGGGTAGACGAGAGGCAAGATTGGCATACTCACGTGCTTCTTCGGGTTTCGCTTTGACAACTTTAGCGGTCCAGTTAATCGCCGCCAGGTACGGAGTAGAAGGATAACTGGCGGGCACTTTATAAATTACATCTGCGGCAATATGCGGGAACAGGCGTTTGATCAAAGCGATGGAGCAGAGCCGTTCATTTTCTTCCAGATCATAAAATACACCTGCCTGCCTCTGCTGCCGCACGGCTTTCCAAAATTCGTTTTGTTTTTCTTTTTCACTAATGCGCAGGTAACCGGAAAGCTCTTGCAGGTTACCGAAAAGGGTGCACTTGTCGCCGGGTTCAATTGAGGGCAGGTGATTGCGCCAATTTTTACGCAGATCCAGGGCGGCAGAATCTTCGCTTAAAACCCAGATTATTTCCCAGAAATTATCTACCTATCTTTTCCAGATTATTTCAGTCGAGTTACCTAAAGTGGCCGGCTCCGCAAGATAACGATCCCAGATTATTTTGGCAAGCTCATGCCATTTATCTTTGATCGCTTGCTCACATAGAGTCGGGTCAAATCCAGCCGGGACCTCGGCGCGAAAGCGGTTTGGTAACGTGGCCACAATGCTGCTGCGTTCATTTTGGTTTGTTTCTTTTCCATTTCTGCGGTCCATGATCTCCTGCAAGAGCGGGTCGGTAACCTCACCCTTGCCTTCTGCAGCTGCAGGCAAAATAAGTTTCCCATCATTTTCAAGGACTACCGCCATGGCTTGTCCGGCCAGGTAAGAGAGCAAGAAGGAGCCTGTCCAGAAATCACGCGTCTTTCGTGCGCGGGCAATAAACCCTTGCACCGGTCCCAAAGAGAAATTTAATATATCTGGGTTACTCATGGCCAAACCACCACCTTGCTTTGACTAAAGGCAGGACGATTCATAAAGTTGATGATATTATCATAGTCCACCTGGCAATCAACGGTAACCTTTTTAAGCACCCTCCTGTTACGACTCAAAGAGATATTAACTTTTTCTTCTTGTGGGAGGAAAATTGCCGGAAGCAATGTAACAACAGCAGCGTAGCTACGCGGGTTAAAGGCATGGATATGGATAAAAAGAGGGCTGGCACGGCGGCTACAATTTTTACTTGCAGGAGATATATCAACATTAGTCCCGGTAGATTTAAAATAATAGTTGTGGGGTAAACCAAATACTACCCGGCGAGGATGAGTAGTTATCTCATTCCCGTGACAAAAATCTAATAATAGGTCGTGATCGTCGGCAAAAATCTGTTCCGCCTCGTTTTGGCCGGGGAGCATATGCTTTCCATTTATTTCATGGCCATAGCTTCGATAACGCAGCATCTCGTAGCCCAGATTATTTAACAGCCCTAGAGCATCCGGGCCAGCTTGGGCAATCCAGACGCGGCTTTGATTACTAAAAGCGGTGTATTCGGGTAAAGAATCGTTGTTTTTACTTAACTTAATGTTATTAAGCAACGTTTTCTGGCACTTTTTTAGCTCTTCGAGAGTAGTGGGCGCTTTCCAGATTTCTTCATCGTTACAGGTGAGCGATTCAAGTGACAGTGAACCGAAACCGTTGCGAGAACGTGAACCGGCAGCACCAAAAAGACCCAGCGCCTGTAAAGTTAGAGGTAAAAAGAAAGCGGCTTCCTTCGGTGCCTCTTTTTTTGCTCGAAGTCGTACTGTAAAGCAGCCGCCTGGTTTAAGGTGGGGGCGCGTGGTTTTGCCATTACGGTCAACAACACCATAGCCTAAGTAGCGCAAGCCGGGGTAGCCTTGCCAGTTATCGCCGGAATTGATTTTGGAGAGTTCTTCTTGTTGGTCTATTGTTAAGAGAAAAGAGGACTGTTTTTCTGTGCTGCCAAAAATATCATTTTCTAAATTTTTTACTTCACTATATTCATGTAGCCGGGACAGTGCAATTGCACGAAACCAGAAACGCAGCAGCCCCTTTAACGTGGATGGTCGCAGCTCTGCATCTGTCTCCGGGTTGGCGCCGCCTAAAAAAAGAGGGGTAGTAACCCGGTAGGTTGCATCCCAATACATCGTTTTTCCCTCCTTAACAGTATTTTTTAAAGCACATCATGAAATTAAATTATCCTTTAGATCATTACCTTCTCCCCCTGGCCCGCTCGCGCATGGCCTGCAGGTTAAGAATTTCCACGGCCTCGAAGCGGGGAGCGATCTCTTCGGTGACCGGGCGCAGCCGCAAAACCGGGGGGAAGTAGCCGGTCCGGCCATGCAATTGGGCCAGC
>JAAZPQ010000029.1 GCA_012797175.1 Bacillota bacterium | reverse complement strand
GGCTTGAAGATCCTGGCCGAGGCCCGCAGCCTAACCGGCCTGCCCGTAGTTACAGAGGTTCTCGATCACGCTTCCGTAGAGGTTGTGGCTGAATATGCTGATATTCTCCAGGTAGGAGCTCGTAATATGCAGAATTTCAGTTTGTTAAAGGAGCTCGGGCAGTCCGGCAAACCGGTTCTAATCAAAAGAGGGATGTCGGCGACCATTGAAGAGTGGCTGATGGCGGCAGAGTATCTTCTCAGTGAGGGTAACGGGAAAGTTATCTTATGCGAAAGAGGGATCAGGACCTTTGAACGCTATACCCGCAACACCCTGGATTTAAGTGCTGTCCCCATCGCCAAAGAGCTGAGCCACCTGCCGGTTTTTGTCGATCCCAGCCATGGTACCGGACAGTGGCGATGGGTTTCTCCGATGAGCCTGGCGGCAGTAGCAGCCGGTGCCGACGGGCTTATCATCGAGGTGCATTCTTCTCCTAAAGAGGCGCTCTGTGACGGAAAACAGTCGCTGCTGCCCGAAAAGTTTTACCACATGGTCAGCTCTTTAAAGAAGGTGGCGAAGACAGTTGGCCGGAGCCTGTAGTTATATGCCGGTGGAAAGCGGCGGCCTCGTAAAGAAATGCTGTATCGCCGGGTTGGGCCTGATCGGGTGCTCCCTGGGCCTGGCCCTGGGGAAGCACGGCCTGGCCCTGGAGCGCTGGGGCTACGATATTGCCCCCCAGGCCAGAAAAGAAGCCGAAGCCAGGGGAGCCGTCGATAAGACCGCGCCCCTGGCCCAGGCCCTCGACGGTGCTGAGCTAATTATCCTGGCGGCCCCGGTGGGCCTGATCCCGGGGCTCCTAGCTGAGGCCGCCCCCTTTTTAGCCGAAGGAGCCCTGGTTACCGATGTAGGAAGCAGCAAGAGGGCCATCGTCGAGGCGGCGCATAAAGTTCTGCCGCCGGGAACACCTTTTATCGGCGGGCATCCCATGGCCGGTTCGGAGCAGCCGGGTATCGGGCGGGCGCATCCGGATCTTTTCCAAGAGGCCGCCTATTTTCTAACACTGGAAAGCCTGGTTCCAGAAGATGGCCTGGAGCTCATGAAAAAGATAATCCACCGGATCGGAGCCTACCCGGTGACGATAACTCCTGCAGAGCATGACCGGCTGATGGCCCCCTTAAGCCACCTCCCCCAGCTGATCGCCACCGCGCTGGTAAATACCCTGGCCGGCTACAGCCGGGCAGACAGCACCATCCCTTCTTTAGCCGGGAGAGGCTTTAAAGATAGCACCCGTATCGCGGCCGGAGCACCGTACCTATGGCAGGATATATTGATCAGCAACCGGGACAACCTGCTTGATTGCCTGGATCTGTTCATGCAAGAGATAGAGCGGCTCCGCGGTTACCTAAAGCAGGGGGATAAGGAAGGCTTAAGCAGCAGCCTGGTGAAGGCGGCGTCTTTAAGGCGGACGCTTTGATAGAGATTAGCTGAAAGAGGAGCGGTTGTTCCATGGAGATTACCGTTGAACCTGTAGAAACAATCAGGGGCCAGATCCGGGTGCCGGGAGACAAATCCATTTCGCACCGGGCCCTGCTTCTCTCTTCCTTGGCGGAGGAGCCGGTGGAGATCGAGGGGCTTCTTAAGGCGGCAGATATCTCATCCACCCAAAAGTGCCTTCAGGACCTGGGAACCGGGTTTGTAGAAGAGAAGGGCAGGTTAAAGGTAAGCGGTCAAGGGCTGCGTGGTTTCAAAGAGCCGCAAGTTTACCTGGACGCGGGGAATTCAGGGACCACGGCACGGCTCCTGGCGGGGCTGCTGGCCGGCCAGCCGTTTATCTCTACCCTCACCGGCGACGAATCCCTGCGCCGGCGCCCCATGAAGAGGGTGACCGAGCCTCTACGGCAGATGGGTGCCTCCATCAGCGGCCGCGAAGATAGTGCATCTCTTCCCCTGACCATCAGGGGGGGCAGCCTGGTCCCGATAAGCTATTCTCTCCCCGTAGCCAGCGCCCAGGTAAAATCCGCGTTACTGATCGCCGCCCTTTACTGCCGGGGGATAACCTCGGTTATCGATCCCTTCAACACCAGGGATCATACCGAGAGGGCCTTGCGGCATCTGGGTGCCGATATTAAGACGGCGGGGCGGCGCATCATGGTGCAGGGCCCGGCGCGTCTGGCCGGAGGGCGGTTTTCCGTCCCCGGGGATATCTCCGCCGCGGCATTTTTTATCGTGGCCGCAGCCCTGACCCCCCGGGGAGAGCTCTACATCGAAAATCTTGGGGTTAACCCTACCAGAAGCGGCCTTCTTGATCTATTAAAGCAGATGGGGGCCGATCTCCGCCTACTCAACGAGAGAGAAAGGTGCGGCGAGCCGGTGGCCGATCTTCTGGTCAAGGGCGGCCGGAACCTGCGCGGGATCAAGTGTGGCGGCGAGATTATCCCCCGGCTGATCGATGAGATCCCCGCCCTTGCCGTGGCCGCTCTCTTTGCCGGGGGTGAAACCACGATTAGGGGAGCCTCCGAACTGCGGGTTAAAGAGACCGACCGGATCCGGGCTCTCGCCGTTGAGCTGCAAAAAATGGGAGCCCGGATTAAGGAGCGGCCGGACGGCCTGGTCATTGAAGGCGGCGCGAAGCTTAACGGGGCGCGCTGCCACAGCCACGGCGACCACCGCATGGCCATGGCCCTGGCCACGGCCGCTCTTTTTGCCGAAAGCGAATCCATTATCGAAGGGGCCGAAGCGGTAAAGGTGTCGTTCCCTAACTTTTTCAACCTGTTGAAGAAGGTTGCTTCTTAGACCCCCGGCTCTTAAAGATGGGCCGGCCGCGGCGGGTGGCGAGATGAAAATGTTTAGCCGAGTTTGCACAGGTAGTTTTTGTAGAGAGGAGGGGATGGCGGCTGTCCCGGAAGTTGAATTAGAGCGGCTTCGGGACGGCTTTTAGCCATGGCCATACGCTTTTTAACCGCAGGCGAATCTCACGGGCCCGCCTTAGTCGGGATTATCGAGGGTCTCCCGGCGGGGCTTTCCGTGAACGAAGAGCAGATTAACCGCTGGCTTACCCGTCGGCAGGGAGGTTACGGCCGGGGGAAACGGATGTCTATTGAAGCTGACCGCGTAAGATTTCTCTCCGGTCTTCGCTTTGGAAAAA
The DNA here is from genome assembly GCA_012797175.1 of Bacillota bacterium. Lineage (GTDB taxonomy): Bacteria > Bacillota > Dethiobacteria > DTU022 > DTU022 > JAAZPQ01. The sequence goes on along the minus strand of JAAZPQ010000029.1, from coordinate 1,374 downwards.
CGACGGGCGCCCCGTTGGCCCTGCTTATTGAGAACCGGGATAGGGTTAACTGGGAAAAGATCATGCCCCTGCTTGCTTCCGGGGAGCCGGAAGAGAAGCGGATTACCGCCCCGCGCCCCGGGCATGCCGACCTTCCCGGCGGGATCAAATATCTGCACGGCGATCTCCGGGATGTGCTGGAGCGGGCCAGCGCTAGGGAGACGGCGCTGCGTGTAGCCGTCGGGGCCGTAGCCTCGCTGCTGCTGGATCATTTCAGCATCAAGACGGTCTCTTTTGTCAGCGCTATTGGGGCGATAAAGGCAAGCGCCCCTTGGGAAAAGTGGGACGCAGTGCAGATTGAACAGGCCAGAGGAGCTAGCCTCTACTGTCCTGACCGGGATGCGGAAAAAAAGATGATTAAAGAGATAGAACGGGCCGGAGAAGGGGGCGATTCCCTGGGAGGTGTTTTTGAGGTCCACGTGGAGGGGGTCCCTGTGGGCCTGGGCAGCTATGTTCACTGGGACAGGCGGCTGGATGCCGCCCTGGCCGGGGCCCTCATGAGCATCCCCGGGGTCAAGGGCGTAGAGATAGGGCTGGGCTTCGGCGCCGCTGAAAAAAAAGGCTCCCAGGTTCATGACCAGCTTTTTCTGGACGACAAAGGGGGGCTCTGCAGAAGAACCAACCGTGCCGGAGGGCTCGAAGGAGGCGTCACCAACGGCGAAACTATCGTTCTGCGGGCGGCCATGAAACCTATACCGACCCTGCAGAGACCTCTTTCCAGTGTCGATCTGGCCACAGGACTCCCCTGCACGGCCGCCGTGGAGCGGGCCGATATCTGCGCCGTCCCCGCGGCTTCAGTGGTGGGGGAAGCGGCCGTCGCCTGGACGATAGCCGGGGCTTTCCTTGAAAAATTCCCCGGAGATTCTATCCGGGAGCTGGAGACCGCCTACCGGAATTATCAGAACATGGTGGAGGGGTATCTCTACAAAAACAATGATAAAAATAAAGATTAAAACAGGGCGGGAGCATTACCCGGTCTATATCCAGAAGGGGGTCCTGGCAGCGGCTGGCGCCATGGTCCGATCCCAGTTTACGCCTCGCCCCGTTCTAGTGGTAACAGATAAAATTGTAGCCGGGCATTACGGAGAGCCCTTTCGCCAGAGCCTGTTGCAAGAAGGCTTTTACCCTTTCTACGCGGTGCTGGAAAGCGGGGAGAAAGCGAAAACGTTGCCGTCGGCCAGCAAGCTCTATGATGCGGCCCTGGAAGCCGGGCTGGATCGGGAAGGGATAATCCTGGCCCTGGGCGGGGGCGTAGTCGGGGATCTGGCCGGTTTTGTGGCCGCCACCTATATGAGAGGTCTCCCTTTTATCCAGATCCCGACCACGCTCCTGGCC
>JAAZPQ010000184.1 GCA_012797175.1 Bacillota bacterium | reverse complement strand
GGCAACCAGGGCGTTTTGGGGCACACTTTCGTTTACTGCCCGGAGCGGCTGGAAGAGCAGCGGATGGTGAGTCACGAGCAGGTCGGTCTCCTTGGCAAGCGCCTCTTTTAAAACCGCCTCGTCCAGCTCCAGGGCCACCAGCACTTTCTGCACCTCTGCATCCGGATCGCCTACCTGCAGGCCGACCGGATCACCGGATAGCGCCAGCGCCGGCGGGGCCAGCTCTTCGATATAACCGGCAATTTTTTGCACGGTTGCAAACAAGGGAAACACCTCTTTCCGAAAAGTAGACCATCCAGGCCCCGCCCGGGTCTCTCTGATCGTTACCCGGACGATGTAAGCAAGACGTAAGGTCTATTATTACACTTACCTTATTCCCCGAATTCTATTTACTTTCCTGCATCCATACCAGGGTGCAGGCGCGAAGGAAGTTTTAACTGGCCATACGACCGGGCCAGCCGGACGGCGGACGGTTCATCACCGCTATGGCTGATACTCTCTCCGCCTTTCTCCGCCGCCAGTAGGTAGGCGCCGACCGCCGGCTCAAAGGCCGGAAGGCACAGCCGGGCACGAGGAGCGGTGCGGTGCAGGGCCAGGGTAAAGGAGTCTATCAGAAGCGGGTTATGCTGCCGCGCGGCAGCATACATCCCCCCGGCAAGAACAACCTCACAGCTCTCCTGTTCCATTCCCACCGCTTTGATCACCGCAGCGCAATCTCCCCCGGTAACTGTCCCCATCCGGATCAGAATCTCCTGAGCAACGGCATCGCCGGCAGCGGCAAGTTCAAATACCAAGGTGGGCAGCCGGTGGATGGTGCGGACCTTCAAAGAAAGATCGTCGCGTAGCGCCTCGGCCAGGGCGCTGTAATCGCTGAAATCGGCAGAAAAGAGCTGCAGGACCCTTTCTTCGAGGCGGCTCTTCGGCCCGGTCCCCTCTTCGGAGCGAAAAGCATGGTGCAGCGCTTCGCGGGCCAAGTCGGCGGCGCCCCCCCAGTTACCGCAATCGTAACCGAGGCTGCGCAGAGCAGCCCGGGCGCCGGCCCGGTTACAAGCGGCTGCATTGGTCCCCGTTCCGCAGATGGAGACCGCTCCATAAGCAGCGCCGGTTCCCGCCCGGAAAGCGGCCCAGCTATCGTTGACCAGTTGAAACGGCATCCCGGGGAAACCCTCGGCTAGCTTTTCCTGCAAAAGCCGGTGGTCGGACGGCAGATCGGCGCCGCTTAAAGCAAAAACGGTAAAATCGAGAGCGCCGCGATCTAAGCCGGCCTGCTGCAGCGCCTGGTCGAGGGCCCCGGCAACCGCGCGCAGTGCTGCAGCTGCCCCGACGACCTGGTAATTGGAAGGGCCATCCAGGCCGTAGCCAAGAAGGTTACCGTCGCCGTCGCCGCAGAGGGCTAGGGTTTTTGTCGCCCCGCCGTCAATACCGGCGAAATATCTCTTTGGCCCTGCTCTCATTAAAATCACCTCTCCTTCAAGAAGTCAGCAGGGGCGAGACCTGCCTCGCCCGACTGGAATTAAAAATAATCACCCATCTTTTCTGCCTTTTAATAATGGGTTAAATTGCGGCAGGTAGGGTACATTCTCCTTCAGAATTTCGCCGAGGAGGGCCCCGGCCGTATCTGCCCCCCCGACCAGGGGGTGACTGAGCAAGGCCAGGTAAGCGGCGCGTTTATCCCCGGCTATCGCCGCCTCAATGGTCAGCTGCTCGTAAGCCTTTACCTGCTGAACCAGGCCGCGCAGCTCTGCGGGCAGAGGCCCCGGAGAGAGCGGCCTTATTTTCCCCCCCTTGACCAGGCAATTTGTCTCGACCACGGCGGTCGCCGGCAGGTCGGGAATGGCATGATCGTTTTTTATATTTAAAACCTGCTGCGCGGTGCCGCCGCTAGAGATTGCCCGCATTAAAGAGACCGCCGCCTCGGAGTAGAAAGCTCCACCACGCAATGAAAGCTGAGCCGGTTTTTTATCAAGAGTGGGATCGCGGTAAAGCTTAAACAGCTCTTCCTCGAGAGCGAGGAGCTCCCGGGCACGATTCGTACCGTCATCGGCTTGTCTCTTCGCCAGGGCAAAGGTCTGTTTCGGAAAATAATAATATAGCAGGTACGGAGAGGGAAGCGCCCCGAGGGAGTGCAGCAGCGCCTGCACCTGTGCCGGATCGATCTCCGGAAAATCGCGGGTTAAAAAAAAGGCCGTCTCTGGGGCGGAGAGGACCCGGGCAGTTAAATCGGTATCGTCAAGAAGAATTCGAGTAACCCAACTGAGATGGTTCAGGCCGGTGAAGGTTAGCTTGAGCCGCTCGGGAGCGACATCGAGGAAGGCGGCCACCGTTTTCTGTATAGCTAACGGAATATTGCAGAGCCCGGCGCTTTTCACCGTGCTCTGCCGCTGCAGGGATTCGGTGATAATGCCGGATGGATTAGTGAAGTTAATCAAAAAAGCATCCGGGCAGAGCCGCTCCATATCCGCGGCCAGCTCCAGAGCAACCGGAATATGGCGCAGCGCCGCGGCAAAGCCGCCCGGCCCGGTGGTCTCCTGGCCGACAATGCCGTAAGGCAGCGGCAGCAGCTCGTCTTTCATCCGGGCGG
>JAAZPQ010000183.1 GCA_012797175.1 Bacillota bacterium | reverse complement strand
CGTTCGAACAATTTTGCCGGCGAACTGCTTTTACCTGGTGATTAATGTCGAAGGACTGCGTTTTGCTTCGGCTAAAGTGGCCATCGCCTTTACCCGTTTTCTTGAATGGCTGGGGGAGCGAATGCGGCGCTTGCAGGTCGTAATCCCTGGTGAGACAGAGCATGGGAAAAATTTGTTTGGAGAGAAAGATCGCCCCAAGCCGCCCCGCTTTGAAGTTGTTTTAAGTAAACGTTAGGCTCCAATAATAAGACGGGGAACAGCCAACTTGTCCCAACTACGGGCTTTGTTTATTTGGACAATATGGTAAAATGTCACTGATGTGATTCTTGTTCCCTGCGTCCCAAGTAGCGAAAGGAGCAGTAACGTGTATTATATTGCTGTGGTCGGTGGCTCGCAATCTGAACCCGGCTTGGCATTAATGGCGGAAGAAGTGGGGGCCGGGATAGCCCGGCGGGGCGGAGTTCTGGTCTGTGGTGGCGGCGGCGGGGTCATGGAGGCTGCCTCCCGGGGGGCCATGAAATCCGGGGGGATGGTCCTGGGGATACTCCCCGGAAATAATCCCCGCAAGGGCAATCCTTATCTGACCTTGGCGGTGGCTACCGGGCTTGGAGAAGCCCGCAATGCGGTTATTGCCCGGACAGCTGATGCCATGATTGCCGTGGGCGGCGAGTACGGGACTCTTTCCGAGATAGCCCTTGCTTTTAAAATGGGGAAACCGGTGGTGGGGCTGATGACCTGGAAAATCAAGCCTCCTGAAATAATTGGCAGCGAGATTATTCATTGTGAGACGGCAGCCGGGGCAGTAGAAGAAGCCTGGAGGGCGGCGCGCGCTAGCGTTCGGCATGAAACAGGTTGTGAAAGAGATCCTTCATAAACTTTAAGCAGGCAAGAGCAATCGGTTGAATTTTACTTGTCCAGGGGTAGGTGGCTGGAGATTTCCATGAATCGCAAAGTTATAATTTAATTTGGTAAAGCAGGAAGTTTAGATATTGTTAGAGAATTACTAATATAATTAAGTACTAATCGGAACAGGTTAAGGGAAGCCGGTGTAAATCCGGCGCGGTCCCGCCACTGTAAAGGGGATTGACCCTGCACTAACGCCACTGTTCAGTTCGCCACAGAATATCTGGATGGGAAGGCGCGGGGGTCGAGTGAACCTGAGCCAGGAGACCTGCCTGTATTCCGCTGGTCACACTGCTCTACGCGTGATAGGGAGGTGTATTTCATGTCTGAACGAGCTTTATTCTGACAGACAACCCCGGTCCATGGTAGGGCCGGGGTTTTTTGACGGCCTGTATTTTCGACAATTAATTAAAGGAGGAATCGGTAATGGTTTTCTTTTACAGGAAGAAGAGCCTTGCACTGTTGCTCGTGGTGTGCTTCCTGTTAACTATGATTACCCCAACCTTTGTTCAAGGAGCTGCGGTTACGGGTAATTCGCTCCCAGAGGCCAGGGATGGGGTCGTTGACTTTTACCAGAACAATAAAACAACCTTGGGCAGTTGGCGAGAAGTGGTCGCCCTCAAGGAGGCCGGAGTAGATATCACCAAGTCCCCCTGGATTTTGCCCGACTGGGAGATAGGGCGACTGGCTCAGAGCTCACCGCCGACCGATTATGCCGGGACCATTCTCGCTCTTTTAGCCGCCGGCCAAAACCCTAAACAGGTTCAGGGGAGGGACCTGGTTGCCGAGCTGGCCGCAATGCAGCAAGATGACGGTAGTTTTGGGGAATGGTTTAACTACACTCTCTGGGCAGTTATTGCCCTGGATAAAGCCAAGGGTAGTTATGATGAGGCAAAAGCTGTAGAATACATAATTTCTCAGCAAAAGGAAGACGGCGGTTTTGCGCTTTTCGGGGAGACGGGAGATCCGGATGTTACCGGAGAGACCCTGGTGGCACTAGCCCCTCATAGCCATTTGGAAGGGGTAACTGTTTCGATTAACCGGGCCTGCGAGTGTCTAAAAAATTTGCAGCTGTCCAACGGGGGTTTTGCCAGCTGGGGCGCTGAAAACCCTGAATCGGCAGCGGCTGTTATCCGGGGGCTGCTGGCTTGCGGTGAGACTAATATCACCTCGGGCGATTGGCAAAAAAGTAAGGGGAATATGATCGATGCCCTCTTTTCCTTCCAGCTGGAGGACGGTTCATTTGTTCACGCAACCTCTGAGACCAGTTATAATAGCATGGCCACCGAGCAGGCCCTGCAGGCCATTGCCGAAATGGTTAATGCTGGGATCAATTATACCGTAAAAACCGGTAAAAGGCATATTCCCGTTGAAGAGCTGGAGGCGACAGTAAGGGTCCGGGTTGAGGGAGCTACGGCAAGCCTGGCTGATAAAACCGTAACCGTTACCGGAGGGACTGCCTTTGATGCCTTAATTGCCGCGGTTGGTGAAGAGAACCTGGTGGCATCCGGTGACTATGTCATTAGCATCTTCGGCGAGAGCGGGACCAGGATTGAGAGAGGTCTCTATTCGGGATGGATGTATTACGTGATTCGGGATGGAGCCGTCGATCTGGATGGGTTCAACTTGATGGCGGGCAGCTACGAGCTCAAGGACGGGGATGAGGTCATCTTTTATATTGCGGCCTATCAGACAGTTTCACCCTATGCGGTGAAGACCTATCTGCCCGAAGTCAGGGTTTCGCCAGTCGTTCCCACCGCCGGTCAAGCGCTGACCCTCTCCCTATCAGCCTTGAAATTAAATGAGACCTGGGACAGGCTGGTGCCGCTTGATTCTAACGAGGCGGCAGCAATTGGCGATTTTACCGTTATGGCGGGAGACCGGAGTTACACCAGCCAGTTTGGCCAGGTGCTCATCCCGGATCTGCCTGAGGGGACCTTCAGTTTCACGGTGACCAATCATAATGAGAAGGGCTATCCCGATGTCGTTACCTTCAAAGGAGCCGTGGAGGTAGGGGAGCCGCTGGTTTCATCAGTCCGGGTGAGGGTTGAAGGAGCGGCCGGCAGTCTTAAAGATGCTACCGTAAAGGTAACCGGGACAGCGATGGATGCCTTGAAGGCCGCGGTAGGTGAGGGCAACGTGGTAGCTCCAGGTGGGTTTATCACCGAAATTCTCGGAGAGAGTGGTAAAAGAATATCGGAGCAGATCAGCACTAACTGGATGTACTTTGTAATCCGGGATGGCACCATCGATCAGGGAGCGTTCTCTCAGGGGGCGGCTGCTTATAATGTCCGCGATGGGGATGAGGTGGTTTTCTATATCGGGGCGATGGATACCGAAACTTGGGCGGAGATGACCTTCTTTCCGCTGGTAAGCATAACCCCCGATCTTCCCAGGGTTGGTGAAGAGATCACTGTCACCATTAAAACCATGAAAAATGACTGGCTGGCGGGGCTGGTTGAGCTCACTGCAGAAGAATTAAATGCTATCGGTGAGTATACCGTGCTCGTTGGGCAGGAGCAGTTTATCACTCAAGAGGGCCAGGTTACGTTCAGGGCAACTGAGGCCGGCGCTTTTCCCTTGATTATTACCAACCAGAATGAAGCCGGCTACCCCAATGTGGTCACCTACAGGGGGACGATCGAGGTCCGCTCTGCCGCGGTAGAGGATGAAGAGAGAGAACCCGGTCCTACCCAAACCCCCGGATCTGGGGTAGAGGATGAAGAGAGAAAAACCGGTCTCCCCCAGACAGCTGGAGAGAGCTTGCCTTTATGCCTGGCCGGGATTGCTCTCCTGTCTGCCGGGATCTTACTTCTACGTAAAAAACAGCTGCTTGTTTCGAGAGATAGCCAGTAGAAGGATTTTTGGATTTTTTAGCGATAGATTTAACTAGCATGCTGTAGCTTAAAAGTAATAGTGGTTCCAGATTGGCCATTACATTTGGGGCGGGTTGGATTGTTCCCCCATTTCTAACTCGCCCCATCCTTTAATGATATTCGTCCCGGTGTGTTTATCACCGTCCGGCTACAGCGGTCTCACCTTCTGCTTGTGCTCTTTTTTGGGCAGCGGTTCGGGGGCGTACAGCCTTCGCGAGAGATAGCCGGTGTGCAGGAGACGGTGGGCCATTTCACTGCCTGGGTGGCCGAGAAAGTCACGGTAAAGCCTGGTTACGGCCGGATTAGTATGTGCTTTGCGGTGCTCCATCTGCCGGTCCAGCTGGTAGAGCCCGTTGCTGCGGTGAGAACGGTGGGCGACCTGCTCATTCCAGTCATTGGTTTCGATATAGATCGGCTGCCCCCCTCCTCCTACGCAGCCGGCGGGACAGGCCATTACCTCGACAAAATGATATTCCTTCTGCCCCTTTTTAATCGCTTCGATCAGGCGGCGGGCCTCCCCGGTACCGCGGGCTACCGCCGCTTTCAGGCGCAGCTCCCCCATCTGGATCTCGGTGTCTTTGTATTTGTCCGAGCGAACCTGCGGAAATTCGATATCTTTTAGCTCCTCTCCAGTAATCCATTCGTAAGCGGTGCGCAGGGCTGCCTCCATTACTCCGCCGGTGGAGCCGAAGATGATCCCTGCGCCGCTGGCATAGCCCAGGGGGTCATCAAAATCTTCTTCCGGCAGCTTGCGCAGGTCGATGCCCGCTTGAAAAAGCATTCGGGCAAACTCACGGGTACTCAACTCGGCATCAACATCGCGGTAGCCGCTGGCGTTCATCTCCGGGCGTAGCAGCTCGTATTTTTTAGAGACACAGGGCATGATCGAGACGACAAAGATCTGGGCCGGGTCGACCCCCGCCTTGCGGGCGTAGTAGGTTTTGGCCAGGGCTCCGAAGATCTGCTGTGGTGACTTGACCTCGGAGAGGTTTTCAATCAGCTCCGGATAGAAAAGTTCGCAGAAGCGAACCCAGCTAGGACAGCAGGAGGTAAATTGGGGAAAGGGGCCGCCGCGCTCGAGCCGCTCCAGCAGCTCGGCGGTCTCCTCCATTACCGTGACGTCGGCGCCGAAACAGTCGTCGAAGACGCGGTCGAAGCCAAGCCGTCGCAGTGCGGCTACCATCTGGCCGGTTACCGGCGTACCCACCGGGTAGCCGAACTCTTCACCGATGGAGCTGCGGATGGAGGGGGCGGTCTGGACGACGACATGCAGATTGGGGTCACGGAGTGCCTCCCAGACCCGGGCGGTTGAATCCTGCTCGTGTAGCGCTCCCGTGGGGCAGACGGTAATACATTGGCCGCAGTAGAGGCAGGGGGTCTCCATCAGTGAACTGTTAAATGCCGGTCCGACGATGGCATGGAATGAGCGCTCGATCATGCGGTAGATCCCCACCGATTGGTAATACTGGCAGACTGCGAGACAACGCCGGCAGCGGATACACTTGTCCGGCTCCCGCACTACCGAGGGAGAAAGGTCGTCGATTGGAAAATGGTTGCGGTTGCCTTCGATCTGCAGGTCCCTGATCTCATAACGTTTGGCCAGCCGCTGCAGCTCGCAGTTAAGGTTGCGTTCGCAGGTGAGGCACTCGAAGGGGTGATCAGAGAGCAGCAGCTTGATCATCTGTTTGCGCGCGGCGAGTACCTCCGGGGTATGGGTATAGATCCGCATCCCTTCGGCAGCCGGAAGCACGCAGGAGGCGTCCATGGTCGGTCTTCCTTCCACTTGCACCAGGCAGACACGGCAGGCGGCGGGGGCGTTCAGCTCTTTCAGGTAGCAGAGCGTGGGGATATCGATACCGGCCTGGCGGGAAGCTTCGAGAACGGTAGTCCCCTCCCCCACCTCCAGCTCGCGGTCATCAATCCACAGCTTCGGCACGGGATATTCCTCCCTGGCTAATTGCATTAAAAGGACATTCTTTAAGGCAGCGAAGGCAGTCGCAACATTTCTCGAGGTCTATTTCGTAAGGGACGCCTTTTTCACCGTTGATCGCCTCCGCCGGGCAGACCCGGGCGCAGAGGCCGCAGGCTTTGCAGAGCTCCGGGTTGATCCACGGTCGTACCAGGCTGCGGCAGACCCCGGCGGGGCAGCGGCGCTCCTTAATGTGGGCCAGGTACTCGTCGCGAAAGAGGCGCAGGGTACTGAGCAGAGGATTGGGGGCGGTGCGGCCCAGGGCGCAGAGGGAGCCGTTCTTCATCAGCAGGGCCAGCTGCTCCAGAATCTCCAGGTCCTGCTCTTCCCCCCTCCCTTCAGTGATCTTTTGTAGAAGCTCCAGCATCCGCTTGCTCCCGATCCGGCAGGGGGTGCATTTGCCGCAGGATTCATCCTGATTGAAATCGAGGTAGAAGCGGGCCAGGTCGACCATGCAGCTCTCTTCGTCCATTACAATCAACCCACCCGAGCCGATGATCGAGCCGGCTTCGCGCAGGCTGTCGTAGTCCATAGGCAGGTCGAGAGATTCCACACCCAGGCAGCCTCCCGAAGGCCCGCCAGTCTGAGCGGCTTTAAATTTTTTGTTGTTGGGGATGCCGCCACCGATATCGAAGATAATTTTACGCAGGGTAGTCCCCAGGGGGACCTCGACCAGGCCGGTGTGGTTCACCTTGCCCGCCAGGGCAAAGACCTTTGTCCCCCGGTTTCCTTCCGGGCCTAGTTCGGCAAAGCGCTTACTTCCGTGCAGGATGATCAGGGGGATGTTGACTACTGTTTCGACATTATTAATCAGGGTTGGCTTGCCCCAAAGCCCCTTTTGGGCTGGAAAGGGCGGCTTCGGCTTGGGATCGCCGCGTGTACCCTGCAAAGATGAGATTAGGGCGGTCTCTTCACCGCAGACAAAAGCCCCAGCGCCGGTGCGGATCTCCAGGTCAAAAGAGAACCCTGTTTCGAGAATATTGTCGCCCAAAAAATTTTTCTGCCGGGCTTGAGCAATTGCCTCCCGGCAGCGGTGCACCGCCATCGGGTACTCGGCGCGAACATAGATATAACCGCGGGCCGCGCCGACGGCGTAAGCGGCGATGATTATCCCTTCAATAACGCTGTGCGGATCTCCTTCCAGAATATTGCGATCCATGAAGGCACCCGGATCGCCCTCGTCGGCGTTGCAGATGACGAACTTTTCGTCACTGTGCGCCGTTCGGACTAGCTCCCACTTGCGACCGGTAGGGAAACCGCCTCCACCGCGGCCCCGCAAGCCCGATTTTTTAACCTCTTCGATAACTTGCTCCGGGTTCATCTCCGCCAGGGCCAAGGCCAGGGCGGCGTAACCACGGTATTTCAAGTAGTCATCGATATGGGCTGAGATCACCCCGCAATTGCGCAGGACCAGCCTGGCCTGCTCTCGGTAAAACGGCATCTCCTCACGCTGGCGGAGAATTTCATCGCTGCGCGGATCACGGTGCAGCAATGCTTCGACAATTCGTCCGGCCACTAGATGCTCCCTGACGATAGCCCGGGCATCCTCGGGAGCCAGTTTCTGGTATACTAGACCTTCAGGATAAACAATCAGTGAAGGGCCCAGGCTGCAATCGCCGATACAGCCGATGATCTCAACCGGGACCCGGCCGGTTAGCCCCTCTTTTTGCAGCTCCTCTTCCAGGGCCTCTTTTACCAGGCGGCAACCCAGCGAGCGGCAGGGGATGCCGCCGCAGACAAGTATGCGGTGATCGGTTTCGGGCCTCACCCTTTCGCAGGCCAGCTCTTCTACCAGGGTGCTCATCTTTTTTGCAGCTCCTCCAGAAGTTGCGCCAGCCGTTCTGAGTTCATTTCCCCGTGCAGTTCATCCCCGGTTTTGATCACCGGGGCGGCGCTGCAGGCGCCGACACAGCGCGTCGTAGCAATGCTAAAAAGTTCGTCAGGTGAAGACTTACCTGGCCCGGTGCCGCACCGGGCTTGCAGCTCCCGCAGAAGTTTTTCCGCGCCCCGGACATAACAGGCGGTCCCGAGGCAGACCTCGATGCGGTGCCGGCCGGTAGGAACGGTGGAAAAGAGCGAATAGAAGCTAACTACGCTGTAAACCTCGGCCAGGGGGACGGTTAACGCGTTGGCTACATGGATCATCACTTTACGGGGAAGATAGCCGAAGATATCCTGGGCTTCCTGTAGGGCGGTGATGAGCAGCTCGGGGTTCCCTTTATATTTTTCCAGGGCCAGGGCCAGGCGATGGTCTAGCTCTTTCTCTGGGTCCTGTTTAATAGCCACCGCGGAGCTCCCTTCTGGTGATCTCTACTTCTAGACTGCTACCGTTTCGGTTGAAGCATACCTGGAAAATAAAGCTACGGGTCGGTGCGTGGTTAAATGCATTATTGTCATCTTTTCTTAAGAAAATGGTGCAAGCATGAAACCTACCTAGAGGTTGTTGGCGTCGATGATCTGCTGTACGCTGATGCCGTAGAGGCGGGCGATGCGGTAAAGGGTATCACCGCTTTTTACCGAGTAAGTTACCTGTCCGCTTGGATACGGTGGAGGAAGCATCCGGTCAACAGTTGTAAAACTGTATCCCCGCTGTTGTAAACCCTCGATGATCCGGGGCAGCGCTTTCACCGTGTCGGGGCCGCCGATATGCATCAGAACAATTCCTCCGTCCGAGGCATTTTTCAGAGCCCGGTTGACAATAAAGTCTACATCGATGTAGGTCGGCTGCCCCCCTACAGTCATCGTTTCTCCTGCCGCCCAGTCAAGGGTGTCGATTGTCCACATGATGGTATAGGGGTAGCCTTCTTCAGCCAGAATGGTCAACAGTTGGTTATTATACTCTCCGTAGGGCGGACGAAAAAGATAAGGCCTGGTTCCGGATATATTCCAGATGAGCTGCGTGGATTGACGTATCTCTTCGCGGATGGCGGCGGCGCTCATTTGGGTCAGATGCGGGTGAGTTAAAGAATGGTTGCCAAAGGTATGGCCCCGCCGGGCGATCTCCCGCCCGAGTCCTGGATGGTCTTTTAACCATAAAGCCCGGGGAAAGAAGGTCGCCTTGACCCCGTATTGATCAAGCACGTTCAGCAGGGGGATGGTCTCTTTATACTCCCAGCCTGAATCAAAGGTCAGGGCAATCTGTTTACTGCCTGAAGAGATGGTTCCGTCGGTAATCACCTGGGAAACGGAGTCGTCCCCTTCGCTGGTAACAGGGATAGTTAAAACCTGCCCGACGTAAATAACCGGGGTGGTATCCGGGATTTCTTCGCCTGTTTCTTGGTCCGGCGGTTCTTCGTTGCCCGGAGGAGGTGCAAAAGGTTTGCGGTCGGGCTCCTCTTCACCGGTCTTTTCGCCGGGATATTCATGAACAGGTTTTCGGGATGTCTCCGGCCTGTCCTCATTGCTGGGCGAAATCTTTATCTCCTCGATGCCGAACCACTGGCGCAATCTCTCACCGGTTGCGCTGTTGGTAATAGCGTAGCCGGCCGCAAATAACAGCGGCACTAGAATCGTGACCAGAAGAATTAACTGGCCTCTTCTTCCCTTACCTTTTGCCAAGAGCGTCACCTCCTTATTTGGTTGATTGTAACATAAAGATATTAAAAATAGATTTTTTTTGCGGTCCCGGTTGTTAAATTTCTTTCAGTCTTAACTAATATTAACAACAGTTTCCGGATATTCAGAGCAGAATAGTATCTAAAAGAAATTCTTGTTATAATCATGGCAATGAAACGTTTCCCAAAATGAGCGGAGGGTTCTTTTGGCAAGAAGCGACGGCAAGTGGTTTTTAACCCGAGTCAAGCAGACTATCTATCGCTACCGGATGATCGAGGCGGGAGACAGCATTGCTGTTGCTGTTTCAGGAGGGGAGGATAGCGGTGCTCTGTTATACATTCTACATCTGTTCCGGCACCACGCTCCTTTTACCTTTAATTTGCAGGCTGTATTTGTGGACCTGGGATGGCCGATAGAGCCGGCCCCTTTGGCCTGCTATGCCGAACAGCTGGGCATTCCCTTTACCATTGAGAAAACTTTGATTGCCCGGATTGTTTTTGAACGGCGTCAGGAGAAGAATCCCTGCGCCCTCTGCTCCAAGATGCGGCATGGGGCACTTCACCAGGCCGCCTTAAGGTTGGGCGCGAACAAGGTTGCTTTAGGTCACCATCTTGATGATGCCATCGAAACCTTTTTGCTTAACCTGGTCTATACAGGCCAGCTGAAGACCTTTAAACCGCAAACATATCTTGACCGTAGCGGGCTTGACCTGATCCGGCCGCTGATTCAGATTCCGGGACAAACCCTCTCTTCTCTGGCCCGTCGGGAAAAAATCCCCTTGATTAAAAATCCTTGCCCGGTTAGCGGGAAGACCAAGCGACAGGAGATGGCCGGGCTGTTGGACGAGCTTTCCTCCCGTTACCCCGATCTACGGCAAAAATTTCGCAGCGCCTTCCTGGACAGCCCTTTCTGGCCTTTGCCCGGTAAATAATCTTTACTTTTTACTTCTCGTTAAAGGATAATGAGCCCTTGTTGGCGAAATTTTCTCAATAAAACGAAATGCGAGGGATCTTGTTTCATGATACAGAGTTCTATTCAAAGAGGTAGCAGCGATTTAAAAAGTTTCTTCTGGCCACAGGGGATTGCCGTGGTTGGTGCTTCTGCTGATCCGGAGAAGCCGGGCGGTAAAGTGGTCCAGCTGCTGCAGAGCTACAATTACCCCGGCCAGATCTACCCGGTCAACCCCGGGCGGCGTGAAATTCAGGGGCTGCCCGCTTACAGTAGCCTGGCCGAGATTGAATCGAGGCCGGACCTGGTCATTATTGCAGTAGAGGCATCCCAGGTCCCCACCGTCGTGCGGCAATGTGTAGCCTTGCAGATGAAAAATATCGTCGTGATCAGTGGCGGTTTTGCCGAGACAGGCGATACGGGTGGAGTTCTGCAGGCAGAGCTGGCCGGGTTAATTGCAAAACACGACTTGAACGTTCTCGGGCCTAATTGTATCGGTTTTATCAATAGCTTGCAGCCGGCGGCGGCCTCATTTTCTCTCACTGTTGAAAGTGGTCCTCTCCGTGCAGGGCCTGCTGCTTTTGTTACCCAGAGCGGTGGCATCGGTATCCTTACTATTTATTTGGCCGATCTAGAGAAGCTTGGTTTCTCGTACATGATCAGCACTGGAAACGAGGTTGGTCTCGATTTTGCAGAGGTGGTTAACTTCCTACTCCATGAACCCCAAGTTAAGGTTATCGGCGGTTATCTCGAGGGGGTTAAAGATGGAGCGAAACTCCGCCGGTCCTGCCAGGCGGCCGCAGAGGCGGGCAAGCCGTTGCTCATTCTCAAAGCAGGTGCCTCACGCGAGGCGGCAGCGGCAATTCGCTCCCACACCGGGGCCCTGGCCGGTTCCGAAGCGGCCTACCAGGCCTTTTTTCGCCAGGAAGGTGTTTTCGCGGTCGAGACCTTAACCGAAATGCTTTCGTTGTTTAAGGCATTTGCTCCGGGCCGCCTTCCCCGGGGGAATCGCGCGGCCGTGATGTCTCTCTCTGGCGGCATGGGGGTTCTGGCGACCGATCTCTGTGCCCAGGCCGGGCTCGAGCTGGCTGAGTTTTCTTCCCGGACGTTACGCGCACTGCAACAGTTGATGCCCTCCATTGCTACGGTCCGCAATCCACTTGACTCCACTGCGGTGATGACGACCAGGCTGTCGGAAGTGCGCACAGCCATTGAGATTATTCTAGCCGACCCTGCGGTTGATCTTTTCATTTTTACTACCGCGCTCTGGCGCAGTTATGGCGTTGAATCCGGGCAGATGTTGGCAGAACTTTTTCAAGAGACAGAGAAACCATTTTTCGTAATCTGGCCTGGTTGCAGTAATGAGGTGAGAGAGGTCATTTATGAACACGGGGTTCCTTTCTTTAATGAGCTAAAGGAAGGGATCTCTGCTGCCGCGGCTTTGTGGCGTTATGCTGCTTTCCAAACAAAGCGGATCCGGGCAGACAGAAGCACCTCTTCCCCAGCTATCCAGTTGCCAGCAGAAAAGCCGCCTTCCGGCGTTTTGCTAAAGAAAAAAAAGGGTGGTATTACCGAAGCTGAGGCGAAGGAGCTACTGGCCGGATGGGGTATTGCCGTACCCCGCGGAGAGGTGGTCTCCTCAATAGAACAGGCTACCAGGGCCGCTCGGAGGATTGGCTACCCGGTGGTGCTGAAGGCGCTTTCGACTGAAATTGCCCACAAAACCGAGGTTGGCGCGATCAAGTTAGGCCTGGAAAATGGAGCGATGCTGCAACAGGCCTGGGAGCAGCTTCAGTCTGATCTAAGTGCCAGGGCGCCCGGGGCTCCAATTACCGGCTACCTGGTTGAAGAGATGCTTCCGGTCCGGCTTGAGCTGATTGCCGGGGTAGAAGACGACCCGGTTTTTGGTCCGCTTGTGCTGCTTGGTTTCGGGGGTATTTATGTGGAGCTTTTCCGTGATCTGGCCATACGCCTGGCGCCGCTTGAACCCGGCCAGGTGCGGGAGATGCTTGATGAACTGAAAAGCGCCCCCCTCCTGCACGGATACCGCGGTACTGCGCCGGTGGATACGGCTTCCCTGGTTGAGACTGTTTCCCGCTTTTCTCGTCTAGCTGTGGCCCTGAGGGGGAGCTACCGTGAAATGGAGATCAACCCGCTGGTAATCTGCCCGGACGGGCGTGCGGTGGCCGCTGATGCGTTAATTCTCCGTTAAGATTGTGTTGTTTTTAAGGTTTTATCTGACACCGACAGTTGGTTAAGGTAACGGTGCTATTAAGAGACGTGATCTTCATTTACCTTAATTAGATCATATGCCAGCGCCTTGGCCACTGCATGGGCGCGGCTGTTAACCTCAAGCTTTTGTAAGATATTGCCGACATGGTTTTTTACCGTGTTTTCGCTAATAAACAGGCTTTGGGCGATCTCTTTATTGCTTTTTCCCAGGGCAATTTCCATTAAAACCTCTTTCTCTCTTGGAGAAATTACCGGTTTTTCAATAAAAGCATGGTTGTAAGTCTTAGAAAAAGATTTATTGGGTTTATCAGTTAGTTTTTTTAATATTGAATGAGTGATCGGTTTAGGTAGAGGTATTTCTCCGAGCAGCAGCAGGCGCAAAGAATTAATGATCTCATGTGAGCGCATGCTTTTTACTAAATAGCCGTGTGCCCCGGCATGCAGGGCATCGGCGATAGCGGTATCTTCCTCACAAACAGTTAGAAACACGATTAGCGTAGAGGGGTCTTTTGAGACGATCTCACGGGTAACCTCAACACCGTTATAGTCGGGCATATAGAAATCCATAAGAATGATATCGGGTTTAAATGATTCTATCAACGTAAGCGCCTCTTTGCCGTTGGCGGCCTCCGCAATGTTTTTAATGCCGGCATCCGATAAAATTCTTCGTAAACCTTCACGGAAAAGGGCATGATCATCTACGATGAGCACGCTTTTAGACTCCAGAAAACCGGGGTCTGTTTTCATAATTCATCGCTCCCGTTAGTTGCTGGTGGGAAGATGTAACTCGACCTTCGTCCCGATGCCTTTACCGGTGTTAATCTCCAAGTGTCCGCCCAGGGCCAGAGCACGTCCATTCATGATCTTTATTCCTTGGTGTAACGATGCTGTTTCGCTGCTATCCAGGTCTTCTTTCTCGAATCCATGTCCATTGTCTTCTACGGAGATGACTAACCCTTCCGGTTTGAAATCGAAGATAATGTCAACAGATGAAGCCTGTGCATGCCGCCGGACATTGGCTAAAGATTCTTGAATAATGCGGATAATATGCGGCTGAATTTCAGATTCTGGAACGTGGTAATTACCTTGTAGCAGTAACCTGGTATTAATATTAGATAGCCTTTGAAACTCTTCCAGGTAACTTTCAAGCGCCTCAAAAAAACCGTTTTCATGCGATATGTCGACCCTTAATCCGATGATGGCCTCCCGCACATCTCTATAGGCGCGATCGACAACGTTTCGCAACTGGTTTAAAAGCAAGTAAGCTTCTTCTAGATTATGTTCGTCCAGGCGTTGGGATAATGAATCCAGGCCTAATCCAAGATAACCCAATGTTTGGGCCAGGCCGTCGTGCATCTCTACCGCGATGCGGTCCCTTTCCTGCAGTATGGCCAGACGCTGTGCCTCTTTATAGAGATTGGCATTTTGAATGCCGAGGCCTAATTGCCGGCCGACACTTTCAAAAAGCTGCTGATCAAACCAGACTAGATTAAGTTGTTCCCAAATTAATAAGCAGAGGCCGTTAATATTTCCTTTAGTGTCGGCGGCGGTAAAACAGACAAAGTAGCCCGACGTGAAGGTGTCTTGCAGCGGTGTAACCGGGAAGCTCTCTTTGATAGAACCCCACGTAACCGAAGCTGCTGGCAGGTAACTGATTCGCAATGGCAACTGGGTTGAGTTTTCAACCTGGCCGGCGAGAGCGCAGAGCTCAAGCTGGTCTCCTCTTTTAGTATACAAGACGCCGGTGTCCGCGCCGGTAGCCTGGGTAGCGCGGCGGATAAAATTATTGCCTAGCCTGTTTAGCTCTACAGCTTCATTTATAGAGCTGGAGACAGCATTTAATAAAAAGAGGTGTTCATTTTTCTTTTCCAGTTCACTTTGCATATTTTTAGATTCTGTAACGTCGTAATACACTTCCACGCGGCCGACCAGCTGCTTATCTTTAAGGTAAACAGGCCCGCTGAAGCGGTGCAATTCGAGCTGCCTGGGAATCACTACCTGAACTTCATCATGTGAGCTTATTTCAGGGTTGTCATATAACCAGAATAGCTTTTTTTGAAATTCTTCCGGGTTGCTGGTCCGCCATTTGATCTCACTGGTAATAGCCTCGCGCTTATCCTTGCCGATAATTGACGATGCGGGAATACCAAAAAAATGCTCAAACTGCCTGTTACAAGCGGCGACAATAAAATCTTTCCGCACCAACAGTATCGCTTCATTAACAGAATCTAGCAAGGCTTGTAATAACGGCAGGCTGTTTGGCACTGTTTGATCCGGCATTATATTCCACCTGTCTGCATGTAGTCTCTGGGCCCCTTCTATTTATAAATTTGACAAACTTCATAAAAATCCTTTGCTACCTGTTACTTCAGGTATGGCCCGAAATAGCTATTTTAGACCTATTCCGGTGTCACCGGTAGCGTCAACTACCTAGAGAGCAAAGTATATTAAATAGTTAGTTAATTGTTATATCGGGTCATGTTTAAAGCAGATTCAACCTGTTACATTGTAGGTAGCGACCTTGGGGTTGCACTTTAAAATAAATTTAATGAGGAGGAATTATTAAATGTCGGCAACACCGATGAACAACAAAGATTACCTGTGGAACTATCGGGCGGAGAAATTTGAGGCGTTGGAGGCGGCGAGAAAGAAGAAGGGGCTTAGCTATGAAGAGATAGCCAAGAACTTGGGCGTAAACAAGGTCTGGCTGGCTAGCGCGTTTGACGGACAGCAGTGGATGCCCCCCCAATACGCTGCCAAGGTAGCTGACCTGCTTGGGGTTTCCCGGGAAGACGTTGCCGTGCTGGAAGAGCATCCTTTTAAAGGAAATACCGATCCTATTCTTTACCGGTTGCACGAGGTTTTTGACACCTACGGTCCGGCGATTAAGAGAATCATCCATGAAAAGTTTGCCGATGGGAACGGGATCATGAGCGCCATTGACTTTTCGGTTGACGTCGACTGTGTTGAAGATCCCAAAGGAGACCGGGTTATTATAACCTTTGATGGCAAGTTCCTGCCTTACAGCCATAAAGGAGAATATCCCTGGTAGTAGCTGGCGAGCAAGGATCTTTTTTACGGAGCAAATGCCGGATCTTGTTCCGGCATTTGCTCATCCTTAAGCTGTTCTTTGGAAAAACGAGAGGAGGCATTTAGAAAATGAGTGAGAAAGAAGCCGCCGAAAAAACATATTTTGGAAAATGGTCCGCAACGGCAAGGTGCCCCCTTAAGGTGCCAAGCGCAGCCAGCTTGCTCTGGACCTTTGTCGCGGCATTTATAGGGATTATTGTGGTTGCTTACCTTGCTTTAGATTCGCAGTTGTTTCCTTTGTTTGCTCCTTTAGGAGCGTCTGCAGTCTTACTTTACGGTGCTCCGGCGGCACCTTTTTCGCAACCGCGTAATTTACTTGGCGGCCATATCCTTTCGGCACTTGTCGGGATAATCATTTTCAAACTGATGGGTGCCACTTATCTTGCGGTTGCCCTGGGGGTCAGTCTAGCCCTCGTCGTGATGTTGTTAACGAGGACGGTGCATCCTCCAGCCGGGGCCACGGCGCTTCTTGGGGTAACCGCCTCAGAGGGGAGCTTTATGTGGGCTCTTACCCCGGTGGCGGTAGGCGCTTTGATCTTGCTGGTAGTTGCCCTTGTGGTAAATAATTTTGACAAGGAAAAAAGCTACCCGGCTTATTGGATTTAATCTCTGCCAAGTTGGCCAAGCGATAAAACCATTTAAGCGTTTCCACGGGAAAACCGGGGAACGCTTTTTTTATGATTGATAAGATGAGCTATCCGATTTGAATCCGATCCCTTGCCGCAGGTAACTCCGGGCCAGCTCCCGGTAAGAGGGTGCACTGGAGGTTACCCACATCAGCGAGCTGCCGGCGATCTCTTTTTTTACTTGCGCAGGGATGCCGGCGGCGAGGTGCCGGGCCGGGATAATCATCCGATCGGTAACCACGCTGCCTGCGGCGATCATGGCCTCCTCCCCGATCTCACAAAAATCCTGCAGTACGGCGTTCATGCCGATAATGGCCCCCCGGGCGATCTTGCAGCCGTGGAGAACCGCACCATGGGCCACGGTGACATCTTCTCCGACTACGGTTTCGCAATCAGGCATAACATGGACGACAGTGTTGTCCTGGATACTGCTACCCCGGCCGATATGGATTCGACCGAAGTCACCCCGCAGCACTGCTCCGAACCAGATGCTGGCGCCTTCTTCGATGATGACATCACCGATCAAGGCTGCACCGGGGGCGATAAAAACATCACTGGCAATCTGCGGTCTTTTACCGTTATATTCCAAGATAATCATCTTTTTTCGCTCCTTTCATCATCATATAATTCCCGGCTTAGAGAGAGATTTCCTTTTTGAGAAAGAGAAAACGATTTTTAAGCGGTATAGCCGCAGCTCGAATTTGTCCGGGTGGCATCTTGATGCAGCGGTATTGACCGGCTGGCAGGAGGTTTATGGTATAATGATGACTATAATTGTTAAAGGAACGGTGGAAATGCCGGGTTATAAATTTCGCCAAATACTGGAGCAGGTTCATGCAGGATGTCTCAGCGTGGATCAGGCGCTGGAGCAGATGCGCAGTAAACCCTACGAGGACCTGGGTTTTGCCAAGGTTGATCATCACCGCTTTTTACAGAAAGGATTTCCCGAAGTGATCTACTGTCCCGGGAAAACCGTGTCTCAAATTGTCAAGATTGCCCGCCAGCTTGCCAAGGCAGGGGCCCCGGTGCTGGCTACCCGCGCCGAACCTGCGGTATACGATGCCCTCAGAGATGAGTTCCCCCGGGCGGAGTATCACCGCGAGGCCCGGCTGGTGATGATCCGGGTTGAAGAATCTGTACCTCTGGTAGGTAATATCGGGGTAGTTACCGCCGGCACGGCCGATCTGCCTGTTGCTGAAGAGGCCGCTCTTACCGCGGAGCTGATGGGTGGCCGCGTAACCCGTCTTTACGATGTGGGTGTGGCCGGGCTGCACCGCCTCATTGACAACCTGGAGCTGTTGCTGCAGGCCCGGGTTCTGGTTGTTGTTGCGGGAATGGAGGGGGCGTTGCCCAGTGTCGTCGGCGGCCTAGCCTCCTGCCCGATCATTGCCGTCCCCACCAGCGTGGGCTACGGAGCTCATTTTGGCGGGCTGGCTTCTCTCCTGACCATGCTGAACAGCTGTGCGCCGGGAGTGGCCGTGGTTAATATTGATAATGGATTTGGGGCAGGCTATATCGCGGCACTGATTAACCGTCCCGATGATCAAAGGGGCGGGGCAACTTGAGCGGCAGCTGTTACAGTAACAGGGTAGCTTATTTCGATTGCTTCAGCGGGATCAGCGGCGATATGACCCTCGGGGCCTTGCTTGATTGCGGCCTGGAGATCTCACGGTTGCAGCAGATGCTCTCGGGCCTGGCCTTGCCCGGTTACCGGCTCGAGGCTTCCAGGGTCTCTCGCTACGGGTTGGCTGGCACCGATCTGCGGGTGATCCCCGAAGGGGTCTCTTCCGAGCAGCGTCACTTGCCGGAGATTAAAGAGCTGATACGGCAGAGCACTCTCCCTGACCCGGTTAAAGAAAAGAGCAGTGCTGTATTTGACAACCTGGCCGCGGCCGAGGCTACCGTACACGGAGTCCCGATCGAAGATGTTCATTTTCACGAGGTTGGCGCCGTGGATGCAATCGTTGATATCGTCGGCAGTGTCGCTGCCATCTATCTACTGGGGATCGGACAGATTTACTGTTCTCCTTTACCCGTAGGCGGGGGCACGGTAAACTCTGCCCACGGCCTTTTGCCCCTGCCGGCACCGGCGGTTCTTGAGCTTCTTCAGAGGCGTCGCGTCCCAGTTTACGGCCGGGAGACCCGGCATGAGTTAGTTACCCCGACGGGAGCGGCCCTGGTCACTACCCTGGCTACCGCCTTTGGACCGCCGCCTTCATTGACACTTGAAGCCGTCGGTTACGGTTCCGGGAAGCTGGATCCCGGGTATGCGAATTACCTGCGTATTATTATCGGGAACGGCACACCGTCGTCTGCCTATAACCAGGAGCCGCTGCGGACAATCGAGGCAAATATCGATGATCTCAACCCGGAGATATTCGGCTACTTGATGGAGCGGCTTTTTACGGGAGGCGCGTGGGATGTTTACTATACTCCTGTTCAGATGAAAAAGAACCGCCCCGCGGTTAAGCTGACCGTATTGACGCCACCGCAGTATCTCAACCAGCTGGTAGAGATAGTCTTTCAGGAGACCTCGACGATGGGTTTGCGGGTTCTGGAAGCGCAAAAATATACCCGGCCGCGTAGGGTAGTCACTGTAACTACCGAGTGGGGGCCCGTGAGGGTTAAGCTGGCCCCGGATGAAGCCGATGAGGGTCCGCAGCATTATGCTGTCGAATATGAAGATTGTGCCAGGATTGCCCGCCGTACCGGTATTCCCCTAAAAGAGATCTACCGTCGCGTTGAAAGATTGTTTACGCGGCAACAGTGTCAAGCATCATCGGCCCCGCCGGAAGAATAAGGTCGATGAACTATTGCTGATCGGGTGAACCTGTTGGAACTCTCTGATGTTATCCGGATAACCGTTATCGGGTTGCTGGCAGGAGGCGTCGGGACCGGCAGCGGGAGCCTGGTTACTTTTTTTACGAGAAATCCGGCCCCTCGTTTTTTAAGCATGAGCCTGGGTTTTGCCGCCGGGATGATGCTCGAGGTTTCTTTTTTGGAGTTAATTCCGGAGGCGATTGCACAGGGAAACTTTTTTTCCGGATCTGCCGGCTTGATCGGCGGTATTATTACCCTGTTGCTGTTGGATAACATGTTGCCGCATTACCACCACTATTCCAAAGAGACCCGCCAGGGCCGTTTTCGAAAGATGGGAATCCTGCTGGGTATAGGTATTGCCTTGCATAATATTCCAGAAGGGTTAGCCATTGGGGCTGGTTATGCTTCCAGCGAATCTCTTGGCTTGGGTCTGGCTTTGATCATGGGTATTCATAACTTTCCCGAAGGGATTGCCATGGCGGTCACGATGGATGCCGGGGGAATTTCTAAGCTGAAGATCTTTATCGGGACGGTTTTAGCTGGTGTGCCCATGGCCCTGGGCGCCTTTCTTGGAGCCCTGCTTGGCAGGGTCTCCCCGCTTACTCTTAGTCTTTCTCTAGGTTTTGCCGGTGGAGCGATGCTTTTTGTAACCTGTGACGAGCTTATTCCCGACGCCCGTAATCTTGCCCAAGGGCATTTGGCGACAGTTGGGCTTCTCTGCGGCGTAGTTACCGGCATCTTTATTACCAATTTATAGCATATCCCTAAAACGGTTGTGCAGATACCGTTACGATCCTCTTCTGTAAAGAGAAGGCATTGAATTCGTGGGTACACGTGCTATTCTCTGGTCAATGGCATATAATGGTAGGGCAAGTACTAATTGTGTTAGAATATTATTGACATATTTAATATTTTGTAATATAAAGTATCAAGGGAGGTGATTAGAAGATGTTAGAAAAATCCCTTTTAGAAAGGGTTAGAAAAGTAAACCAGATTATTTTACAATCAATCGAAGAGGACTTAAATATCAAGTCGGCATCCGACGCTCTTTCCGGTATTATTGACGCCAGTGTTTTTGTTATTAACCGTGACGGAAAACTGTTCAGTGAAGTTTTTAACCAGCAGTTGAGCTGCCAAAAGCTAAGGGATTATCTTACAACAGAAGCTTCTCTGCCGCCCTATTACGATCTTCCAACATTGTTAAAAAGCAATGAATCTCGAATCAACGAGCTTTACCGGTTTTCGATTTGTCCCTTGGACGATAATAAAAACTCTTCCTGTCCCCATGGTGATATCTATATGATGGTAGTACCAATTATTAGCGGAACAGAGTCACTGGGAGCTGTTTTGTTACATCGTCATAAAAAACCTTTCGAACATAACGATCTGATCTTAGCCGAGATCGGATCGGCAATTATGGGGATGATCTTGATGCGTTTGGAAGCCGAACGCTTGGAGGAAGAAAAGTGGTATAGAAACATGGCCGGGGTAGCGTTTGAGAGCCTTTCCTATTCGGAAGTAGAAGCAATAGAAGAGATTTTTAAAAACCTTACTAACGATGAGAACATTGTTGTAGCCAGTAAAATTGCCGATAACCTGGGCATCACCCGTTCGGTTATTGTAAATGCATTACGTAAATTTGAAAGTGCCGGTATTATTGAATCGAGATCTCTGGGGATGAAAGGAACATATATTCGTGTAAAGAATCCCTGTGCGCTGGAAGAGATCGCCAATCGCTCGGCCCGGTTAAAGGAGTCCTTTAACGAATAATAAATAAGAAAGGCCGGGTTAGCCGTAACTTTAGGGCTGTGCCGGGAAACGATAATGACCGATAATCTCCCACCGCAGCAGGCAGTCTTCTTCGCAGGCGATCCAACTGTTATGGATTACCAGGGGGGCGCCTTGTCCGTTGGTCCGGTCTGAAATGACCCCGGTATGCTGTTCACCGCTTGGGAAACGCCAGTAGACGAAATCGCCGTGTCTCCATTGGGATAGATTTGCCCCGGTAACTTCCGGAGTTAGCTTTTTCCCAAAGCGTTCGAAAAAAAGCATCTGGTTTTGGGTTCTCCGGTGATCGATATTCGGGTCAGGCTTGCTTAAACCCCACAGCTGGGGATAGAGAGCGAAGTTTTCACTCATATCTTCATGGATAAGCTGCTGCAGGTCATAGCCGGCAAAGCGTAGAGCCCGGATGATGACATCAGTGCAGGCACCCTGTTCAGGGTCGACATCGCCCCCGGGATAGCTGATGGCCTGGTATGCTGCGTCGTAGCGAGTTTTTCTCTTCACTTCTTCCCTTGCTCCCAAAAGGATTAAATCAGGGATGCTGCGCTCTGTGGGAAGGATCTGTTCCACGGGGGAAGGTGTTTTTAAGGCGTTAGCCGGGTGCCACAAATACTTACCCCCTGGGATACCCGCAAGAAAAAGGAAAAGTGTCCCTGCAGCCAGCAATAAAAAGCTTATTGTATAGACTTTTCCCCGGTTCATAGCCAGTAATTCGCGGTCCCGGCGGTTTAATCCTTCATCCAAGATGCCGGGTGAACATTCTAAACGCCTGCACTTTCATTGACAGCTCTACAGGCAGTTGTTAAAATTATTTCATCTCGAAGTATAAGAGGTTTTTATAGGATAGTTTACAGATTAGATTAAAAGAAAAAGCAAAATAATATTTTAAAGGGGACTTAAGATTGCCTGCTGCTCCATACAGGGCTATCGGGATTCTTGATTCAGGTGTTGGCGGTCTGACCGTATTTCAGGAGCTTACCCGCCAGTTGCCCCATGAAAAAATTATCTACTTTGGCGATACCGCCCGGATGCCTTACGGTCCGCGTTCCGATGAAGAAGTGCGCCGCTTCGCTCTCCAGATTATTGATTTTTTGCAAAACCAAGAGGTCAAAATGGTGGTCGTAGCCTGTAATACGGCCACGGCGGTAGGGTTGCCCTGCTACCGTGAGCGCTGCCATATGCCAGTACTAGGGGTAATCGAGCCGGGGGTGCGCGCTGCCCTCGAATATACCAAGAGCGGTCAGATTGGCGTAATCGGGACGGCAGGGACGATCCGCAGCTCTGCTTATGAGAAGGCACTGCAGGCGGTGCAGCCCGATCTGCAAATTATTGCTAGGCCCTGCCCCCTTTTTGTCCTGCTGGTGGAAAATGATCTCGTCGAGACTCCCGAGGCTGAAAAGGTAGCTATTGAATATCTAGCCCCGTTTAAGGAGGCCGCCATCGATACCCTGATTCTCGGATGCACCCATTACCCGCTAATGGCGGATTTAATCCAGAAAACGGTCGGGACGGAGGTAAAGCTGGTTAACTCCGCCGAGGAGATCGCCCGTGATGTAAAGGCCATTTTAACCGAACAGCAACTGCATAATCCGTTGCCATGCTCAGACCCCGGCTACCGCTTTTTTGTCAGCGGGAATCCGCACTCTTTTGAAGAGATTGCTGCGAAAATGCTTCACCGCCGGATCAAAGCTTACCAGGTCATCCTCTAAGTGTAGTTTACTTTAAATACGCAACCTCTTCTTATTTTTATCATCCGCAGACATATTTATCTCCTACTACCGATATATATATAATTAAACTGGTACAACCTAGGCGAAAGAGGGAGAAGGATGAACAGGGGTTTAGGCTGGTTCCGGGCGCTGCTGCTCTTGTTGTTGGTCCTCTTTTGGGGGCTCTGTTTTCCCGGATGTGGGCCGGAGTTACAGCCCCGGGAAGAGTTCGAGTTTCCCGAAGCGCAGTTGCCGCCGGAACCCGGCGCCGGCCGTGTCGGTCTGCTCTACTATCCTGATCAGCAGTGGCGCTTTCTGGTACCCGTGCAACGAGAGATCCCCGATAGCGGGACCGTTGTTCGTACTACTCTCGAGAAACTGGTCGGCACCCCGCAACTGCGAGAGGAGCTGGAACCGTTGGGATTGGTTCCTCTCCTTCCCAGTGAGACAACAATCTTCGGGATCCACATCGACGAAGCAGGGTTGGCCCGGGTGGATTTCAGCAGCTCATTTGTGGACTACAACCCCTCCGGCGAGCGCCTTGTTCTGGGCGGCCTTTTATGTACTCTGCAGCAGTTTTCGGAGATTGAACGGTTGGAAGTATTTGTTGAAGGTCAAAGCCTGGATAAATTTCCCGGGGGCACCCCCGGGCGGATACCGCTGGGTCCAGAATCTTTAATTAACCTCGAGGTCGATGATGCCTTGAAAGATTATCACAATTTTACAGCCGTAACTGTTTACTTCTGCTTTTTCGCTCCCCAGGGGCGAATTCTTTATGTGCCGGTAACGCGGGCGCTGCAGCCGGCAGAAGATAGCTCTGCTGCGGCCATCGAAGAGTTACTGGCCGGGCCGCGGAGCGGGAGCGGTCTGTTCAGCGATATCCCGGCGGATACGGAGCTGCGCAGCCTGCACCTGGAAGAAGAGTTGATAATCATCGATCTTTCCGAAGAGCTGCTCTCCTATGAGGGCGGACGGACCGGCGCAGAAAACATAGTCAACCAGATTTTGCTGACCTTGGCCCAACTGGAGGGTGTCAACAAGGTCCAGATCCTGGTGGAGGGTGAAAAGGTAAAATTGCCGGAGGGGACCGATCTGACCGTCCCCCTGGAACCGCCAGGAGTCTATAATTTCTTCTAGCAGCACTCCTTCCAAATCTAGAACCTATCTAGAACGTGCTGCCGGTAATCGCTCTGCCAAGCCCGCTTATTAAAGTCATGGTAAACAGTTGACTGAAGGCAAGTATATCTTGATCTGTTCTGGTAGATAAATATAACAGCGGGAGGTGTGCCATGGTGGGTAAAAAGAAAAAAAGGAAACGAGGTCTTAACCTTCGCTTTTGGCAACGCGACCTGGCCATCGATCTGGGTACAACCAGTACGCTAATCTATATGCCGCAGAAAGGAATTGTTCTGGAAGAGCCATCGGTGGTCGCTCTACGCAATGGTACTGTCGCCGCGGCAGGGAAGAAGGCCTCTCGGATGCTGGGGCGCACCCCTCCTGGTATTACTGCCATAAAACCGCTTCGGGGAGGAGTGATTGCTAATTTTGAGATGGCCCGGAAGATGCTCGATTATTTTATCTCCAGGGTCCTGCGGCGGTTTCCTTTTTTACGCCTGCGCATAATGATCACTGTGCCCTACGGTACTACCCAGGTAGAACGGCGCGCAGTTCTTTCTGCCGGTAAACGGGCCGGGGTTAAAGAGGCCTGTCTAATCGAGGAGCCGATTGCGGCGGCCATTGGCGGTGGGCTTCCGGTAGCCGAGCCCCGGGGCTGTTTTATCGTCAACTTTGGGGGCGGGGTCACTGAGATTGCGGTTATTTCTCTGGGCGGTATTGTTCTCGGCAGTTCGCTGCCTCAGGGAGGGGAGACGATCGACGAAACCATTCAGCGCTATGTCTACCGCCGTTACCGGATGGAGATCGGCTTATCGACAGCCGAAGAGGCCAAAAAGGAGGCGGTTTACGCGGTGGATCCCCCTGAAGATCTGACCTATACATTCCGCGGGATCAACCTTTACAGCCGCACCCCGGATACTATTGAAGTAAAGGCTGCGGAGCTGCATGAAGTGATCGCGCCGCAACTGGCTGTTTTGAGCGGTGCGGTGCGTACAATTTTTGAACAGATCCCTCCCCAACTGGCGGCCGATGTGATGGAGGATGGGGTTGTCCTTACCGGCGGGGGTTCACTTCTTCACAATCTCGATCTTTACCTAAGCCGCGAAATTAACCTGCCGGTCCGCCGGGTAGAAGACCCCTTTACCTGCGTTGTGCGGGGAGCCAGCGAAGCCCTCGGTTACCTGGGAAGCCTAGCCCTGCCGGAAAATCGCTCTCCGTCTCTTTTCCCCCGTTGACTTTCCGCCCGTAATTTACAATTTAAATAATAAAAGTGATATAATAAAAAACAGATCATAATCTGGGGGATGAACCATTGCGTTCTGACGGAAGAAAACCTGGCGAACTGCGGCCGGTAAAGATCACCCGTTCTTACCTGAAATACCCCGAGGGCTCTGCGCTTATCTCGATGGGTGATACCGTGGTGCTTTGCACGGCCACCCTGGAAGACAGTGTTCCTTCATTTCGTAAAGGGCACGGGGAAGGATGGGTTACCGCCGAATACGCCATGCTGCCCCGCTCTACGGAAACTCGCTCCGCCAGGGAATCGAGGGGCCGGATCAACGCGCGGAACCTCGAAATTCAGCGCTTGATCGGGCGCTCTTTGCGCGGCGTGGTTGATTTTGCCGCGATGGGAGAGCGAACCATCTGGCTGGACTGCGATGTGATCCAGGCTGACGGGGGTACGCGGGTAGCGGCGGTGACCGGCTCTTTTGTGGCCCTGGCAGAAGCCTTTCTTTTTATGAGGGAACAGGGGCTGGTCGAAATGCTGCCCCTGAAGGATTACTTGGCCGCGGTCAGCGTCGGCCTGGTAGATGGAGCCTTGCTCCTGGACCTCGACTACCGGGAAGATGTCGCCGCTTCGGTTGATTTAAACGTGGTGATGAACGGATCCGGCGGAATGGTAGAGATCCAGGGTACCGCCGAGAACGGTTCGTTTAACCGGGAGCAACTCGGCCTCTTTCTCGACCTGGCGGCTGCGGGGGTCGAGGCGCTGGTCGAGAAGCAGCGTGAGGCTCTCGGTGAAGATGTCGTCCGCTTGATTGAAAAGGCCGCATCACGGGGCCTGGACTGATGCGGCAGCTGGTTCTTGCTTCCCGCAACCTGAACAAGGTAGGCGAGATAAAGACCCTTCTGGAAGGCCTTCCTTTCGAAGTGATCTCCCTGCGTGAGCTGCCCGTTTTGCCTCCGGTGGAGGAAGATCAGCCAACATTGGCTGGTAACGCCCTGAAGAAGGCTGCGGCTGCGGTAGCCGTGGCCGGGAAAGAGGCTGTTATTATGGCCGATGATTCCGGCCTGGAAGTAGAGGCGCTGGACGGACGCCCCGGATTACACGCGGCGCGTTTTGCCGGTCCCGATGCCGATGATGCGGCGAACAACCGGCTGCTTCTGGAAAAGCTGCGGGGGCTCCCGCCCGAAAAGCGAGGGGCTCTGTTCAGGTGCACCATTGCCATTCTTTTCCCGGACGGTAAAACCTACCTGGTCGAGGAAAGCTGCTCCGGCCGCATTGCCGAATCCCCGCGCGGCGAAGCCGGGTTTGGCTACGATCCTCTTTTTGTCTACGAACCGGCGGAGCTTACCTTTGCCGAAATGGGAGAAGAAGCTAAAAACAAGGTCAGCCACCGGGGCAAAGCCCTGCGCCGGGCGCGCCTTATTTTGAAGGATTGGTTGATCCTTAGTGGTTAACAACTTAACCAGAATTTTAACCCTACAAACTTAAGGTTTTTACTTACCCGTAAAACACGCCGGTGACCGGCTGGAACTAAGACAGTGGCTGAGCGAGCAGGAGCTGTCAAAGAAACCTCCCCTGATACCCAAAACATTACTTCACTTTGCATAAAACGGGGGCAACGGCAGGTGGCTCAGCTTTAAAGCTCTTTAATTTTGATGTATAATATGATGCAGGGTTAGAATTGCTCTTCACTTATTCTATCTTACATGGCGGGGCGTAGCGCAGTTTGGCAGCGCACTTGGTTTGGGACCAAGGGGTCGCCGGTTCAAATCCGGCCGCCCCGACCACT
>JAAZPQ010000182.1 GCA_012797175.1 Bacillota bacterium | reverse complement strand
GAGATTGCTCCCGGTCTTGGGCAGATTCTTGCTGGTTTGGACAATGCTGACCCCGAGAATCCTGGTATTAGCCAGGGTTTAGCCTCGGTAGAAGCTGGTTTGAGTGGTGAGATTGTCCCTGGTCTTGGGCAGATTCTTGCTGGTTTGGACAATGCTGACCCCGAGAATCCTGGTATTAGCCAGGGTTTAGCCTCGGTGTTGTATGGTTTACAAAAGGAGGAGGCAACTGCTCCTGACGGTGAGTCGGGTATTATTGAGGGTTTGACCCAGATTCATGGTGGTCTTAGCGGTCAGGTCAGTCCTGGTCTAGATGAGGTGCTTGAAGGCCTCGGCTCGCCTGATGACCCGAATACGATTATAGGCGGGATCTCCAAGATACAGGCTGAAACCGAAAGTAGCATACCCTTATTAGAAACGGCTTTAAGTACGTTAGATAGCACAATAGTACCTAAAGATTTGAAGATTTCGATTGCGAAAGCGGCTTTAGAACAAGTCCTCCAATCATTGGCCAATGACGATCCGGCAGATCCCGGCTTGCTCCTGGCCACCGAGATGCTGCTTGCGGGGTTAGAGGAGATCGATGACGGTTTAGTTGAGATGAAAGCTGGCGTTGATCAGCAGATGGTTCCCGGCTTGGGTAAGATCCTGGCCGGGATCAATAAAGAGATGCTTCCTGGCTTAAGCAAGATGAAAGCTGGCGTTGATCAGCAGATGGTTCCAGGTTTGGGTGCCATTTTGGGTGGTATCAACGGTGAGATGCTTCCTGGCTTAAGCAAGATGAAAGCTGGCGTTGATCAGCAGATGGTTCCCGGTTTGGGTGAGATCCTGGCCGGGATCAATAAAGAGATAATTCCTGGCATGAGAGTAATGCGTGCCGGTATCAACGGGCAGATGGTCCCCGGCTTGAACCAGCTGGCTGCCGGTTTAAGCGGCGATATTGCCGGAGGCCTGGTCCAGATTCGCGGCGGCCTGGCAGAGCAGGTTAGCCCGGGCCTGGGCGATATGCTCGTCGGGTTCAACAAGACCGAAGCTGAAATCGGCGAATCGGGGATCGTTGAAGGGCTGACCAAGATCAGCCACGGCCTGGCCAACCCCGAGTTTACTCCCAACCCCGGCGGTGATCCGGGCGTTAGCGATGGGCTCGGACTGGTTATCGACGGTATCCGCACCGATGTGCTCGGCGGTGTTGATGAGCTCAAGAGCGGTATTACCGAGAAGATCATGCCCGGGCTGGAGCAGATGAGCACTGGGATCAGCGGCGAACTGCAACCTGGCTTTAGCAAGGTCAGCACGTTGCTGCTGGTTATCTGGCTGGTCTCCATGGTCGTTCTCCTGGTTGTAGGCATCTTTATCGGCCGCGGCAGAAAGGCGAAAGCCTCTACCGACCGCAGCGCTTCGATGTAAACTCCTCAGGCATTATGCGTCAAAAAAAGGGGCGGCACCTTGCCGCCCCTTGGTCATGATGGGCAAGGTTACGAAAGCCTCGGCGGTTACCTTTTCTGTTTCGTGTTTACCACCGGGCAGACCCTCTTGCGGGCCGGTGAGAAGTGCTGCGGCGGTATTTAGCGGCAGGAAGCAGGACGCAAAATGTCGAAATAACTTAGGCGCGGTAACAAGATGAACCATGAAAGAAGTTAGAAGCAGGCATGATCGGGTGGAAGGACAGGCAAAAAAGGGCTCAAATGATAAGGGGCGTCGCGTTAGTTTTAATTTGTGCTGCCCTGGCTCTGGTTCCCTATTTTTACCGCTTAGAACTGCAGGCCAGGATCGAGCCCGGGCCCCAAGCAGATGCCCAGGTGCCGCCTTCGCCGGCAGAGACGCCTGGTTCTGGCAGCGAGCGGCCCGGCCCCGTTGAAGGGCTGCAGCTCGACGCGCCCGGCCCGGAAGATCCCCCCGGCGGCTCACTTGAAGTTGTTGATGGCGACGATCTATTCGCCCTGGTGACGAAGCAGACCACCCTGGGCCAGTATAAACCCCATGATCTTGAAGTTATTCCGGAAAAAATGATTCACCCCGACCAGCGGCAGTGGCCCTATTTGCTGCGCCGCGAGCCTTTGGAACAATTAACGAAGATGTGGGAGGCGGCAGAGGCGGACGGGGTACTGCTGACGGTAACCTCGGCCTACCGCGATTATGCTACGCAGGAGCGCCTTTTCAACGAATATGCTGCCGCGTACGGCGAGGAAGAGGCCAGCACCTTCAGCGCTCGCCCGGGGCAATCGGAACATCAACTGGGGACAACGCTGGATTTTGATCCCAGGGGCGGTAAAGCAGGATGGGACTGGTTAGAGGAAAACGCTCACCACTACGGGTTTGCCCTGAGCTACCCGGATGCTCAAGCAATTACCGGCTATATCGAGGAGCCCTGGCATTACCGCTATATCGGGGTGGCGGCGGCCCGGGAGTGGAAAGAATCGGGCCTGGTGCTCTGTGAATACCTGAAATTGCTACAGCACCGCTCAGCGCAGCAACCGGTGTTTAATTCCTCTATTCTGAAAGATCCTTTTCGTTAGCTTCTTGCCCATAGCTATATTCAACCACGCCCAGAAAAATCTTCTGGACCATTTTTTTTCGAAAAGACTTATTTTTAAGCAGCCGGCGATCGTCGGGGTTGGTCATGAAGGCGATCTCCAGCAGGATGCCGGGCATAGTAGTCTGGTTGAGAATATAAAAAGCGTTACTCTCCTGCGGCTGCTGGTGAACCAGCTGCCCCGGCTTGGCGTCGGCGCTGAAGAGTGGATTGATCTGGTTATGAATGGCCCTGGCGAGCCGCTTGCTTTCTGGCTTCCCCCCGGCGTAGAAGGCGATCGGCCCCCTGACGCTGGGATCGTAAATTGAATTGATATGCAGGCTGATCAGCAGATCGGCCGAAGAGGCATTGATCAGCTTAACCCGTCCCCGGACGTCGCGGCGGTGACGGGCCAGGTTATCGTCAAGATAATATTGGCTTAGATCTTCATCTTGATCCCGGGTGAGCATCACCCGGGCCCCCGCTTGCTCCAGCAGCCGGCGCAGCTCCAGCCCCATCTCCAGCACGATCTCTTTTTCTAAAATCACTGATTCAAAATGAACCCCGGAATCGATCCCTCCATGGCCGGGATCGATAGCCACGGTAACCCCCTTCAGGGGGTGGCCGTAGTAAAGCGAGACCAGGCGGGCCGGTGGAAAGAGGCTAACCGCTGCTGTAGTGAAGAGCACCAGCAAGATTAAAAGAGGCCAGATGTAGGTCGGAATCACGACTAGGCTAATTTTACGGGGGAAGATCAATTTCTAACAACCTCTTTTTTACAGGGATAGGCTGGTGGGCGCCAGGGCACGTCGGTCTATTTAAAAGTGCCCTCGGGCCTGCCCTGCTCGATAAATGGCCCTGGTTATCTATATGCCCCGCCTTAAAATGATATTTAGCATTCCCGGGGGATATATTTTCAAGTAAAGAGAGGAATTAAGCATGTTTAACCGAATACTATCCTGTACAGTGCTTAAAGGGAGAAAGGGGGATTGGGCATGATTACGGTTACAGAAAAAGCAGTCCGGCAGTTTAAGGAGATCCTTGAACATGAAGAGAAGGAGAACTTTGCCATCCGCCTTTATGTTAGCGGTGTCGGATGAGGCGGGCCCCGCTTCGGGCTGACTCTGGAAGAGTCCATTGATCAGGAGAAAGACCTGGCAGAAGAGATTGACGGGCTTACATTTATTTATGAAAAAGGGCTTGCCCCACACGTAAACGGCAAGGTCATCGATTATCATAGCGGCGTCCGCAAAGGGTTCTCTATTAGCGCCGCCAATCCGGGTTCTTCGTGTGACGGTTGCAGCTGCTAAGAAAAGTTTCGGTCTACAGGCGTCTCGATAGAAGATAACCTCGGTGCAGGTAACGGCCCACCCTTTTTCCGGGTGGGCCTGGTATTGTTTAAAGCTCTGCGAGGGGCATCATAACCGCCTTCCCCAGTGAGGGAGGGGAGGTCTAGACAAAAAGGTTTTATTACCGGGTGGCAAGAAATACAAGAAATAAATGAAGCGGGGCCCGGATTATCTACCTGCAGTGGGCCTGGCCGGGCCACCGGTCAAACCTTATGTAAGGAGGTCATGATCATCTCGGCACCGTGGAACTGGTACTTTGAATATGTCGATCCCTATTCAGGTTGCTTCTTTGCCATCAAGCGCTATCTATACAGCGGTAAGACGCCGTACCAGCGGGTTGAGATAGTGGACACCGAAACGTACGGCCGCCTGCTGATCCTCGACGGAAAGGTGCAGTCGGCTGCCTTCGACGAATATATTTACCATGAGGCCCTAGTGCATCCGGCGATGGTCCTTCATCCCGATCCGCGGCGGGTCTTACTTATTGGCAGCGGCGAGGGGGCGGGGCTGCGCGAGATTTTGCGTCATGCCGAGGTTAGGCATGTCACCATGGTCGATATCGACCGGCAGGTTGTCGAACTTTGCCGGGAGCATCTTTCCTCGTGGCACCAGGGCTCCTTTGAAGATCCCCGGGTCAAGCTTCACTTCATCGATGCGTGGCGCTATCTTGAGAAAACTAAAGAGCAGTTCGAGATCATCATCAGCGATCTGACCGAACCGGAGGCAAAGGGTCCCTCGGCCCTGCTTTATACCCGCCGGTTTTACGAGCTGGTTAAAGAACGACTGGCCCCCGGGGGTATCTTCGCCCTCCAGGCCGGGGGTTTAAGCATCGACTACCTGGCGATGCATCGGCAGGTGCGCCACAACCTGGGGCCGGTCTTTAGAAAAGTGCGCTCTTATCATACCTATATCCCCTCTTTTGACAGTTCGTGGGGTTTTATCATCGCCTCGGACCACCAGGACCCCCTGGCACTTGACCGCGAAGAGGTTGATCGCCGCCTGACCGGGGTTGCCCGCCAGCTGCGATTTTACGACGGAGAGACACACGAGGGCCTCTTCTGCCTCTCCAAAGATATTCGCCGGGCG
>JAAZPQ010000028.1 GCA_012797175.1 Bacillota bacterium | reverse complement strand
GCTCCCGGGCTGGCCCGGCGGCGGCTACTCAGCGAACGGCTGAGCCAGGCCAGGGCATAAGCTGCCCCCAGGGCAAAAGCAAGATATTCAATGGCGCCGTGCGGCAGAACCAGGGTGAAAAGCACATCCCAGTAAGGCAAGCTGAAGCAGCAGCTAAAATCGGCAACCGAGCGGGTTACCCGGATAAACTCTTTGAAAAAGAAGAAAAGGTAGCAGAAGAGCGCCCACCGGCAAACCCTCTTCTCGGGAATGCCCGTCCGCAGGGCATAGTAAAGCCAGATTGCCGAGACCAGCCAGAGCAGCAGCATAACGCCTAAATTGTTTAGCGCCAGGGGCGCAAATAAGCAGAACCCCGTCCATAAGTGCGTCCACAGCTCAGACATCCAATCCCTCCCGGGGCCGGACAATCTCCCTTATCTTTATGCCCCTTTCCAAAAGATATTCTTAACCGCTGCCTTAGGTAGCTATCCCCACTGGGAAAATTGCCTGATCTCTTCTCCGGTGTTAATATTTAAGAAACAGTTGTTCAGGAGGCGGAGGCGGTGCGAGTAATTGCCGGGACAGCCAGGGGTACCAGGTTGAAAGTCCCCCGGGGAGGTGCGGTCAGGCCCACTTCGGACCGGGTCAAAGAGGCGCTCTTTAATATCTTGGGCCTGCGGGTCTTTGAAGCGGTGGTCTGGGATCTTTATGCCGGCAGCGGGGCCATCGGGATCGAGGCTTTAAGCCGGGGGGCGGCAGAAGCTCTCTTCGTAGAACAGGAGAGGGCTCACCTAAAGATAATTGAGGAAAACCTTTCTCGCGCCAGAGTGGCCTCCCGGGCACGGCTGCTCCAACAGGATGTGAAAATGGCCCTACCTCTTCTGGCCCGGGAAAAACAGCAAGCTGACCTGATCTTTTCCGATCCGCCTTACCAGGAGAGAACCATCCCCACACTTCTTGCGGCAATCGACCACTACGGGCTGTTACATGCAGACGGCTTGATCGTACTGGAGCTCTTTGCCCGCAGCGAACTGTGGCCAGAAAAGCATCCCGCAGTAAATCTTAGAAAATACGGGGATACCGTCCTGGCCTTCATCGAAGCGGCCGCTCTCCCCCAGGCCCGGGCTGCCTTAAGCAACAGTTAGTAAATTTCGGCGCGAGGGACCATCGCTCACAAACCTTTACGGGTGTAGAAGAAGACTGCCCGTATAGTCCGGGCAATGTATAAAACAGCAGCTAAGATGGTGAGTAGCGCCAGGAAAATGAGAATCTGGTTAAGCATGAAGAGCGTCCGGGAGCACCAGAACGAGATATTACCTGCCGGAACGGTCTCCAAAAATACGGGAAGCGCCACCCGGCTGAGCAGATTCCCGGCCGGCCCCAATAAAAGGGCGGTGTAGACTCCAGCAATAAGAGCATGGACGACCCGAGCGACAAGGTAGGGAGCCAGCCGCAGATCGGTTTTCGAGATAATACTGGCTACCTGGCAGTGCACTGAGAGGCCGCTCCAGGCGATAATCATGCTCACGGCGATTAATTTTTCTCCCATCGCGACACCGGCCGCCCTGGCCGTAGCCTGGCAGCCCAGATCGATTTCAAATAAACCGTTGACCAGCGGTACAGCAAGGGAAGGGCTGAGACCGACCAGCTCCAGCAGGGCGGTAATCCCCCGGCCCAGGAAAGCCACCAGGCCGATTAAATCCAAAATCCGGATGACTACCGACAGCAGGATGATAAAACCGCCTACCAGGAGAAGGGTGTCGATAGATTTATGGATCGCCTCTCCCATCAGCTGGCCGAAGGGGCGCCCGTCTTTTTCTCGTGCCTCGACAAGGGCCTGCAGTGCACGGGCAATTAAAGGGCCGCGCCGGGGGAGCTGCTCCGCCGTAGCCGCCTCTTTCTGCCGGTAGAATCGCATGAGCAGACCTAGGGTCAGGCTGGAAAGATAATGGGCCAGCAAGATGGTTAATCCCGCCTGCGGATAACCGAACATCCCTACGGCCACCGCCCCGATCATAAAAAGAGGATCCGCGGTATTGGTAAAGCTAAGCAGCCTCTCCGCCTCTACGCGATTGCACAGATTTTGGGCCCGCAGCTCGGTGGTTAAAACAGCCCCGATCGGAAAACCTGAGGCCAGGCCCATGGCCATGACAAAAGAACCGGCCCCGGGCACATTGAAGAGGGGACGCATTACCGGCTCTAAAAAAACACCCATCATGTGGACGACGCCGAGGCCGAGAAGAATTTGCGATATAATAAAAAATGGCATCAGCCCCGGGAAGACGATATCCCACCAGATCTGCAGCCCCGCCACCGCGGCTTCAAACGCATCTTTCGGAAAGCAAACCATGGAAACAGTAAGAAAGATGGCGCAAAAAGCCATCAGGTAAGTACTGAAATCTTTTTTTTGCCGGGGCAGCTCATTTCTTTGGCGGTAGAGCAGGTAGAAAAAGAATATAATTACCGCGGCAGAGATGGCCGGACGCAAAGTGCTTTCCTCCTTAAACCAGTCGCAGCTATAATCTATTATAGTGAGTGAGGAAAGCCCTTAGACCAACTTTTAGCCAGTATATTAAGAGCGCCTTCGCCCAGGTAACAGTAGAGCGGGCAGCAAGATAGCGGCGCATTAAGGCGGAGATACGATAGGGTTACCGGCCTAGGGCGACCCAGCGGGCCGCCCTAGGCAATTTAACGATACTGTTTTTCGATACCCCTTTGCAGAGGCCGGGCCTTCATCGCCCAACCTGTTTACGTCTGTCTCCGGCAACAATAAAATAAAATGTACCGCCTCAATAACGGGGCCTAGACAGAAGCGGCGTCCCACTTGCCTTCGCGGCGCAGTTGTTCCACAATCTCTTCGGCTATGGTTTTCAGCTCACGCTTATCTACCTTGGAGACCCTGGTCAGGGGAAAATCTTTATCCTGGGGCCAGATTTCAATATGCTGCGGCCTCTTGTAAGCAGCAATATTTTTACAGTACTCTTCGATCTCGGCCACGGTTAGTTCGACGCCTTTCTTGGGACGGATAAAGGCAAAGATCCCTTCATCAAAAACCCGGTGTTTGACCCCGACCACGTCAACAAGGTCTACCTTCTCATGAGAGGCGATAAATTCCTCCACCTCGTCAGGGAAAACCTGGTAACCCTTCTGCTTGATGACAAACTTCTGCCTTCCCGAGAGAAAGAGGGCCCGGTGAGAGCCCACCATTTTGTAATAGCCCATATCCCCGGTGTAGAGGACACCGTCTTTAGAAACCGTCTTCGCTGTTTCTTCAGGAAGGTTGTAGTAACCCTGAAAGACAATGGGCCCGTGCACGCAGATCTCGCCGACCTCGCCGTCGGGCAACTCCTCCCCGGCCCAGCCATCGGGCTGCATCGGTTTACGCACGGTCACCGGGGCCAGTTCGTCGAAGGCAGCACCAACCTGCCCGGCCATCTCTTCAACCGTAATCCCCGGCGCGGTAAAGGTGTAGAAGCCGGCCGTCTCGGTCATCCCCATGCCCGTGCCGAAACCAGGAGCCATTTTAGCCATCTCTTTTAGGAAAGCGCTGTCCACGGCAGAGCCGCCGTAGATAGCAAAGCGAAGACTGCTGAGATCATAATTGCTGTATTCAGGCAGGGCCCACTCCAGGCGATATTGTGTTGGAATCTGCCCCAGCACGGTAATCCTGTGTTTTTCGATGGCTTCGAGGGTCATCCGGGGGTCAAATATCTGTAGCAGGTAGGCGGTTCCCCCGAGGAAGAGGGTCGTCATTAGCTGCTCGGTAACACAGCCAACATGGCTCGGCGGCAGGTTGATCAACATGCGCATCTCGTCACGCTCGATCTCATAGCCAAACCCCCTGGCTAAAACCTCATTCTGAATAATGATATTTTCATGACACATTACCGCCGGCTTGGGCTCTCCCGTTGTCCCGGTGGTAAAGATGATCAGGGCCGGGGTGTGCGTATCGATCCGGGCCGCTGCTTTTTTTAACCCCCCCTGGAAAAGATCTTTGATCTTCAGGGCAACCATCTTTCTTTTATTCATCAGGTCGGTAATGGCCATCGCCCCGTCCAGAAGATCACCCGGCTGCGGATCGGGAGTAAACTGGACCAGGTGTTTAACGTATGGACAGTTCTCCCGGACCGCCTTCCCTACTTCGCGGAAGTCACGCAGCGGAGTCTTTCCCAGGAAAAAGAAGGCTTTCGGCTTGATCTTGCTTAAATCACGAACCACTTCGGCCTCTTTAAGGCGCACATCCAGGGGCGCAATGATCGCCCCGATTTTAAAGCAGGCATACATTAAGATAACATGCTCGGGGATCAGCACCAGCATTGTAGCAACGCGATCCCCTTTCTCAATCCCGAGGTCGAGAAGACGCAAGGCGAAGAGATCCACCATGGTGTTAAACTGTTTGTAGGTCATTGTTTTACCATCTTCATGCTGGATTAGGGCCGCCTTGTGGGGATCATTTCGCGCCCATTTCTCCGGGTAATCGTTCAGCAGCGACAGCTTCCATTCCTGAACAGGCATTGCTCTTCCTCCTTTAATTCTATTGTTTAATATACAAAATCTTTCCAACCTTTACAGGGTTCGTTAACAGCCCTTCTATCAAAAACAATTTAATCTATTAATATTTAATACTAATTTAAAGATAAATTATATTGAGTGTTCCGTCAAGTTATTTTTTTAATATCTTTAAATAAGTAACAATAAAATACCGGGCAAAAAACCCGGTATTTAGAGGTCGAGGGCCGGTGGTCAAAGCTCAGGCCAAGCCAGTGTTGCTCCTACAAGCCAACAGCTAGAATTACCAGAACCGGTTACCGAAGATCCTTTGCCAACTTCTAGCCTGAAGCTTATAACTTCAAATTTCTGCGGCCAGTGCGTTTAAAAAGCGCTCGTTCTGCTCTTCGGTGCCGCAAGTGACCCGGATGTGAGTGGGATAACCGAATATATCTCCGCTGCGGATAATGATCCCACGCCGCAGCAGCGCCTGGAAAAGCCTTCTAGAGTCGGTTTTAACATCGACAAAGAAGAAATTAGCCCCGGTGGGCACCGCTTTTAAGCCCATCTGCTTAAATCCAGCCGCAAGCTGCTGCCGGCTTTTTTCAACCAGGGCCAGGCTGCGAGCAAGGTGTGCCCTATCCTCCAGGGCAGCAGCGGCGGCAACCTGGGCCAGTGTATTTACGTTGAAGGGCTCTCTGACCCTGTTAAGATCAGCGATCACAGGTGCAGGGGCTAGAGCATAACCGATGCGCAAACCGGCCAGGCCATAGATTTTGGAAAAAGTCCGCAGAACCAAAAGCGGCCGCTTCTGCTGAATATAGTCCAGGCCGTCAGGATGAGAACGATCGGTGACATACTCAATATAGGCGTGATCAAGCACCACAAGAACGTTAGATGGCAGGCTAGCCATAAATTCTTCCAGCTGCTCACGCGAGATGATCGTCCCGGTGGGGTTGTTCGGGCTGCAGATAAAGACCAGGCGGGTACGCTCGTTAACGGCAGCGGCAAGCGCAGCAAAATCGTAGCTAAATTCATCCCCGACCAGGGGGATGCGGCGCGGGATCCCGCCCATCAGGCGCAAGGCAAACTCGTACTCGGAGAATGTCGGATGAACCATTACCGCCTCGTCCCCGGGGTTAATATAGGCCAGGGTCAACAGGGTCAGCAGCTCATCGGTTCCGTTGCCGATGATCAGTTCTTCAAAGGTAACCCTATATTTTTCAGCCAGGGCTTTCTTTAGATAATAACAGTTTCCGTCAGGATAATAATGCAACCGTTCGAGCTGTTCTTTAAGAGCCTCCAGGGCCGCCGGAGAAGGTCCCAGGGGGTTCTCGTTGGAGGCCAACTTGAGCACATCGGTCAACCCGAGCTCACGTTCTACCTCTTCTACCGGTTTGCCCGGCTCGTACGGTTTGATTAACTCTAGACAGCTTCGCCGCTTGGGTCCATTCATTTAAATTGCCTCCACCTATCTGTATGTATTTTTTCTATTATAACTTAAAAGAAACGTTTTTGGGGAAAGCATAAACCACTTTCTGGTTTCATATCGTTAAAGGGGGTGATTAACTTGTTTGTGACTATCTTCATCAGGAAAGAACGGCTGAGGTTAATATTCGGGCTCGGCCTGGTGGCGGCGATTCTCCTGCTAACCCCCTTGTTTAACCTTCCCGGGCGGCTCGCGGCAGTGGTAGGCCAGGGGGAACGGCTGGTGCCAATCTATTATGTGGAGACAGATGAAAAAAAGGTGGCTTTCTCTTTTGATGCCAGCTGGGGCGCTGAGCGCACCGAAAAAATTCTTGAAGTATTAGAAGAAAACGAGATTAAAACCACCTTCTTTTTGACCGGCTTCTGGGTCGAGTCCTACCCTGAATATGTCAAGTTAATTGCCCGAGAAGGCCACGAAATTGGCAATCATACCCTCACCCACCCGCACCTGAACAACCTGACCGGGGAGGAGATCCGCGTCGAATTGAAAAGGGTTGAGCAGATGATCGAACAGGTTTCGGGACAGAAGACTACCCTCTTCCGCCCCCCCTTCGGCGAATATAGCAACCAGGTCATTGAAACGGCTTCCGGGCTCGGCTATAAAACTATTCAGTGGAGCATTGATTCCCTTGACTGGCAGAACCTGACCAAAGAGGAGATCGTCGAGCGGGTTACCAGCCGCGCTCACAAGGGAGCGATCATCCTTTTTCATAACAACGGGCTTTATACCGCCGATGCTCTCCCTGAAATCATCGCTTATTATCGCCGCCACAATTATACTATTGTCCCTGTTTCCGAGCTGCTCTACGATGATGATTACTATATCGACCCGAACAGCGGCGCCCAGATTAAAAACAAAAAGCGTTAACCGGCCCCCGCAGACGGCCTGATTGGCAAGAGGTCCTGTTAGACAGTAGCTTGGTGCAATCGGCCGGTGGCGTCAGCTTGCAGCGGTTTAATAATTTTGGTAAGATTAAAGCGCAAACAGACGCCCGGGGGCGAAAGATAATAGATGAATTCTCCCAGAATTATCCCCTGTCTTGACCTGCGCGAAGGCCGCGTAGTTACAGGTGTACAATTTTCCAGTCTGCGTGATGCCGGCGATCCGGTGGAGCGAGCTATTTTTTATGCCCGGGAGGGAGCGGATGAGCTATTTTTACTTGATATCGCCGCTTCCCCGGCCAGCCGTCCCCTCACCTTTAGCCTAATCCGAAAAATTTCAACAACCGCCGGGATACCCCTGACCGTGGGAGGCGGTATCGATCGAACTGATATAATCGACGAGATGCTGCAAAACGGAGCCTCCAAGGTTTCAATTAGCAGCGCCGCCCTGGAAAACCCGACCTTAATCGAGGAGGGAGCCCGGCTTTTTGGCCGCCGCCGCATCGTCGTGGCCATCGATGCCCGCAGGCTCGCTCCGGCGCAGCCTGGCGAGAAGCCCCGCTGGGAGGTTTACAGCAGGGGCGGCC
This sequence comes from Bacillota bacterium, assembly GCA_012797175.1. Classification (GTDB taxonomy): domain Bacteria; phylum Bacillota; class Dethiobacteria; order DTU022; family DTU022; genus JAAZPQ01. Next base: position 19,631 of record JAAZPQ010000028.1, on the reverse strand, counting down.
GCCACCCAACCGGCTGTGATGCTGTCGAATGGGCACGCAAAGCAGAACAGCTCGGCGCCGGGGAGATTTTACTAACCTCGATGGACGCCGATGGGACCTTACAGGGGTACGACCTGGCTCTGCTTACCGCCGTAACCGGCGCCATCTCCATTCCGGTAATCGCCTCCGGAGGGGCGGGCAAGCTGGAACATCTTTACGAGGCGCTCACCAAAGGCGGAGCGGATGCAGTCCTGGCAGCTTCAATACTCCATAACAACAACTTTTCTATTCGTGAAATTAAAGAATTTCTGGCGGCAAAGGGCTTACCGCCATGACCACCAGCAAGCAGATCTCAGGCAGAATTTTAAGTAGGAGGAGACTGGAAATGAAGGATCAGAACAAACCCTGCATCAAGCAAGGTCCGCTCCAGATTAAAAAAGGCGGCGTGATCATGGATGTAACTACCGTCGAACAGGCCAAGGTTGCCGAGAAGGCCGGCGCCGTCGCGGTAATGGCTCTAGAACGGGTCCCGGCTGATATCCGGGCTTCCGGTGGAATAGCCCGGATGGCAGATCCAGAACTGGTCAGCCGGATCATGGATGCAGTGAACATTCCGGTGATGGCCAAGGTGCGCATCGGTCATTTTATGGAAGCAAGAATTCTAGAAGAGCTGGGCATCGATTTTATTGATGAAAGCGAAGTGCTCACTCCGGCCGATGAGCGCTACCATATTGACAAGCACGCTTTCAAGGTTCCCTTTGTCTGCGGGGCCAGGAATCTCGGCGAAGCGCTGCGCCGTATCTCCGAGGGTGCGGCGATGCTGCGCACCAAGGGAGAACCGGGAACCGGCAACGTGGTTGAAGCGGTGCGCCATATCCGTCAGGTCATGGAAGAGCTTCGCCGGGTGATTAATGCCCCTGACGATGAACTGGCCGTCCTGGCCAAAGAGATGAAGGCCTCTCTCGGGTTGCTCCGGCAGGTGAAAGAAAACGGCTGCCTCCCGGTATTAAACTACGCTGCCGGTGGTATCGCCACCCCTGCCGACGCTGCCTTAATGATGCAGCTGGGCGCCGATGGGATCTTTGTCGGTTCGGGCATCTTTAAGTCCGAAAATCCGCAGGCCCGGGCCGAGGCCATCGTCCAGGCGACGGCACATTATGACGATCCGGCGGTCCTGCTGAAGGTCTCCAGGGGCCTCGGTGAAGCGATGCGCGGCCTGGAGATCGCCTCGCTAAGCGAAGCCCAGCGGATGCAGGAACGGGGAGATTAAGCTACGGAATTTCGCAGAAAAATATAGGGCAGGAGGCCTCGGGTAAACCCGGGCCTCCTTTTATTCCCACTCGATGGTCCCGGGAGGCTTGGAGGTAATATCGTAAACCACCCTGGAGACAGCGGGGATTTCAGCGGTAATGCGCTGTGAGACCTTCTCGAGAAGGGCCCCGGGCAGCTGCGCCCAACCGGCGGTCAGGGCATCGGTAGAGGTAACCGCGCGCAGGGCCACCACCTCTCCGTAATGGCGCCGCCCGTCTTTGATCCCTACCGCGCGGACACCGGTAAGAACGGCAAAATATTGCCAGAGCTTTTCCGACAGGCCCGCCGTGGCTACCTCTTCGCAAAAAATTGCATCGGCCTCCTGTAAAATGGTCAGCTTGGCAGCGGTAATCTCTCCTATAATTCGCACCGCCAGGCCTGGCCCGGGGAATGGCTGCCGCCGCAAAATCGCTTCCGAAAGGCCCAGCTCCTCCCCTACTAAACGCACCTTATCCTTGTAGAGCTCCCGCAGCGGCTCGATCAGCTTAAACCCGAGCTCAGCGGGCAACCCCCCGACGTTGTGGTGCGCCTTAATCGCCGCTCCGCCCGGTCCGGCCCCGCTCTCGACAACATCAGAGCAGATGGTCCCCTGGGCCAGGTAGCCGATATCACCCATGGAGAGAGCCTTCTCTTTAAAGAGGCGAATGAACTCCGCCCCGATAATCTTCCGCTTTTGCTCCGGGTCGGTCACGCCGCGCAGCACTTTTAAGAAACGTTCCCTGGCGTCAAGGCTGATAAAACGGCCCCGCAGCCTGTTACTGCAAAGAGCGGTTACCTCCGCCGCCTCCCCTTTGCGCAGCATCCCGTGATCCACAAAGATGGCTACAAGCCGTTCGCCGATAGCACGGTCCAGCAAGAAGGCTACCACGGTGGAATCAAGCCCGCCGCTCAAAGCGCAGACCACCTTCTCTCCCGCTCCGACAGTGCGGTTGATCTGCCGGACCGCCTCTTCAATAAATTGACGGGGGCTGAATTCTCCGTCTGGCTTACTCTGCATGCAAACTCACCGCCTGAAAGCTGATTAACTACTGAAAGCTAGCCTACCAGCAGCTACCTTTTTATGATCATACCCGCCGGAGCAAAAAAAGACAAGCGTTCCCAGCTTGTTAAGCCCGCACCGGGGAAGAGGCGCTCTCTTCAGAAAATCTCTTAACCTACTGTCCCCCCAGCTCATAGTATATAGAGGTAGCGGCAATTAACCGGCAGGAGGCTTCCGGGATGCCTCGGGGAAAAATTAGAAAGATGTTTCCGGGTTCAAACTCGGCCTACGGGTTTTATTCGTTTTATGACCAGATCATTGAAGACAACGCCACCCGTATCTTTGTAATCAAAGGCGGGCCGGGTGTAGGGAAATCTACCTTTATGAAAAATATTGCCCGGGAATTAATCGAGAGGGGCTGTAATGCTGAATTTCACTGCTGCTCCGCAGATAGCGAATCCCTTGACGGAATTGTCTTCCCCCAGCTGCAGATCGCCTGCATTGATGGGACCACGCCGCACATTGTCGATCCCAAGAACCCGGGCGCAGTAGATGAGATCGTTAACCTGGGGGAATTTTGGGATGAAGCAGAGGTGATTGCCCGGCGCGAGGCTATTCTCAGTTCAAACCGGGAGACCGCGCGCCTTTACCGCCGCGCCTACCGCTACCTCGCAGCGGCGAAACTCTTCCTCGATGAGGTCGAAGACTACTACCGGGAAAACAGATGCCTTGATACAGCCGGTCTCGACAGGCTGGCCCTGCAGGTGATCGGAGAGGTTTTTGCAGGGAAGGTCCACGAAAGCAGTGTGGAACGGCGGGAGCGCCATCTTTTTGCTACGGCGATCACCCCGGACGGCCCGATCAGCTACCTGGAAACAATTGTCGATCAAGGCTTTCAACGTTACATTATCAGCGGTGATGACGGAACCGGTAAAAACGAGCTCATTGCCCGGATCAAGGATGCTGCGGTCATGCGCAGTTTCTTCGTCGAAGTTTACCACTGTGCACTTGATCCTGATAAAATTGACCACCTGATCATCCCGCAGCTCAAGACAGCCGTTCTTAACAGCGTTACGCCGCATATCCTGGAGCCAACCGGTGAAGACCGCGTTATCGAAACCGACGCTTACGTGAAAAAACCCGGGCGCCGCCTGGAAAAAGAGCGTGATCTCGCCCGGAAGCTATATGAGCACACCTTCAATGCCGCTGTTGATTATATCAGCCGGGCCAGGGAGGTGCACCAGGAGCTGGAGTCGTATTATATCCCTAACATGCGCTTCGGGGAGATCAATCGCCTGGCCGAGACAGTTTTACAAAAGATTCTTGCTTACCGCAGCTCGTTATCCCCCCCTGCAAACAATTAATTTTTCTGCATCCGCAGGGCGGCGGCAATAAATTCGCGGAAGAGCGGATGTGCCCGATGCGGCCTCGATTTGAATTCTGGATGAAAGAGAACGGCCACAAACCAGGGATGAACGGGTAGCTCGATCATCTCTACAAGTCCGGTTGTTTCGTTGATCCCGCTGAAGAGCATTCCGGCCTTCTCCAACCTGGCCTGGAAATCTCGGTTAAATTCAAAACGGTGCCGGTGACGCTCTACGATGGTATCGACTCCGTAAATTTTTCGGGCCAGGGTCCCTTCTTTAACCGTGCAGGGATGAGCTCCGAGACGAAGTGTACCTCCCAGGCGAGTGTTATTATCCTGCCCCGGCAAGTAATCAAATACCGGGAACGGGGTTTCGGTATCAAATTCGGTACTGTGGGCACCCTTTAGCCCGGCTACATGGCGGGCAAATTCGATTACTGCGCACTGCATCCCCAAGCAAAGCCCCAGGAAGGGGATCTTCGCTTCACGGGCTACGCGCACCGCACTGATCTTCCCCTCGATCCCGCGGTTGCCAAAGCCACCGGGGACAAGGACTGCATCAACCCCTTCGAGAAGGGCTTCTGGATCTCCGGTTTCAAAATCTTCCGCCGGGATCGCCTGTACCTTTACTGCTGTCTTGTTTTCCAACCCGGCATGAAAAAGCGACTCGTTGACGCTTAGATAGGCATCGGGGTATGTAACATACTTGCCAACAAGGGCAACCGTAACTTCACCTTTCAAACTATCAATGCTGCGAACAAGCTTTTCCCATGAACCCATCTGCGCTTCGTCACAGTTCAGCTGCAGCTTCTTCACAACCATCTGATCCAAACCCTGCTGCTGCAGCTGCAGCGGAACCTTGTAGATGCTATCGACATCCAGATTTTCGACAACTTCGTGTGGTTTAACATTACAGAAAAGAGCGATCTTCCGCTTGACATTGCTGTTTAAAGGCTGCTCAGTCCGGCAAATTATAATATCGGGCTGAATCCCGATGCTGCGTAGCTCTTTGACGCTGTGCTGGGTCGGTTTGGTTTTCAGCTCGCCTGACATGGGCAGATACGGTACCAGGGTGACATGGATAAAGAGGACGTTTTCCCAGCCCAGATCGTAACGCAGCTGGCGGATGGCTTCGAGAAAGGGAAGGCTTTCAATATCACCGACGGTGCCCCCAATCTCGGTAATAACGAGATCGATATCGCTGTTTTGAGCAATCTTCTGCATACGGCTCTTGATTTCATCAGTGATATGCGGGATCACCTGGACAGTCTGCCCCCGGTAGAGTCCCTTTCGCTCGCTCTCGATCACCGACCAGTAGATCTTGCCGGTAGTGATATTGTTATCCCTGGTTAAATTCTGATCGATAAATCTTTCATAATGGCCTAGGTCCAGATCAGTCTCAGCCCCGTCTTCAGTAACAAATATCTCCCCATGCTGGTGCGGGCCCATCGTCCCCGGGTCGTAGTTAATATAAGGATCAAATTTTTGAATGGTCAGCTTTAACCCCCGTGTTTTTAAAAGGCAGCCGAGAGAAGCAGCCGTAATCCCTTTCCCCAATGATGAAACAACTCCGCCGGTGATAAAAATATATTTAGTCATCTGTGCCCTCCCATGAAAAACATTGCTGCTTTGATTTAGTAGATAGAAGCATTCCTGATAGGAATTCTACACCGCTCCCTCTTTCCCTGCCGTAGAATAGACACCCCCCCAGAGGAGGGAGGAAGAACTTACACTTAAAGGGGCGGGGAAACTTTTCCATTAGGGCCCCTCTCCCCCAAGAGATAGAAAAACTTAAAAGAAACTAGGGAGATCCTGGTAGAAAAACGGGGCGGGCAATCGCTCAAGGCCGCAAGCGATTGTACAGCAAGAAGATATATTCACGAAAGAGCCTGGATAAATCTGCCGCCTCCGTTTTTGCTTCAGCCCAGGCCAGTCTCAATTTTACTTGGGATTCATGCATGCTTAAGGTAACCCGGTTGAGAAGGCGGCCGGCGGTCTCTTTGATCAAATAAAGATCTTCACGCAGCAAGTTCGGTAGCTCCCGGCTTTCCCGGCGGAGTGTCTTCCAGGCTTGCTGCAAGTTTTGCGGGGCCTCCTTCCAGAGAGCTGCGGCCGCCGCCAGGGCCCGCTTCCCCGAATGCAGCACGATGGAGCCAAGATCTTGGAACAGCCGAGGCACAATTCGCCCTTCCCGGCAGAGCTCCCGCCAAGCCCGTCGCAGGTTTTGCGGGGCCTCCCGAAAGACCGTTTTTAACAGTAGCGGCAAACTTCGCAAATAAGCCCGGACCCGGCGGCCCAATGAGGACGCTCTCCGGGGAAGCCCCTCCCACCAGAGATAAAGTCTCTCCAAGGCGTCGGGGTTATTTAGAAAATAAAAGCCCAGCGCTGCTCCCAGCGAGACAAAAAGCAAGCTGAGCACCGTTCCCGAAACCGCCCGCATGATCCCGTACTTGGGACGGGCAGCAGGAGCTGCCTCCGGTTTCTGCGGCCCGGGTGCTATCTCTTGCTCTTTTAGATAGGCCGGACCATAGAAATAATAAGAAACCACATCGGCAAAGCGGGCAATCCCCCGCTGTGCCGCCTCTTTGCTATTGGTGTGGGCCCCTACTTCCAGCAGCAAGGCCAGCGGCGAAAGATCCTGGTTATAGCTGCCCCAGATGATTAAGACACCGTGAATCAGGCCCGGGTAAAGACGATCGGCATACCCTTTCAGGTCATAGGCAAACTGCTGGTTGGTGGCCGTACCGGGATTGCTCAGGCCAACAACAATTTGAATCTGCGTCACGGTTTCTCCGTTAAGCTCAAGTGCATATTTTTCCCAGGGAGCCGCATCCCGATGCAGATCAAAAATGGCGTCGGGGCGCTCCCTTAACAGGCGCAGCGCCGTGACCCGGGATCTCCGGTAAGCGCCGCGATCGTGAGGCAGATGCAGCTGGTCGGAGTAGAGAACGTTAATTCCTTTTTTCTCCAAAGACTCTTTAAAAGCCAGGCCGACATCGTGAATCCCCCCTGCGCCGTAGATGCTGTCACTACCGTCGCTGGGCACGTAGGATTCGGCATTATGCGAGTGGTAGATCGCGATTTTATAAGCCGGTGTTTCTTCGTTTTCATCAGGAGAAGCCGCTCCCGGGCCAGCAGCGGAATTGGTGAACGTTTTCAAATCAACCTTCTCGATAAACCGGGCCCGGGCCAGGTAACCTTCAACAGTTTCAACTTCATAAAGATCGTTATCCGCAGTTAGAAAACGATCTCTGGTCCTGAGGCGGCGGCCGGTGATCAGGATTGTCTCTCCTTTTTCGTCAACCATATAAAAGTAACGCCCGCTTTTCAGCTCTTCCAGGGTCAGTTCATCGAGCCACCGCTCTCCGGCCAGGACCCGACCGGCTCCGGTCAGACCGCAAAGGAGCCCCCCTCCGCAGATTGTGCCCAGGAGAATAATTAAAAAGACGGTTGCCGGCAGCCTTTGCTTCCTGTTAATCATGCTCACCCTTCTCTGTTTATATCGGAATCAATCCGGTCCCCTGTTGAGCCGCTCTTTCACTTCACCGATTAGCTCGGCCAAAAGGGTCCCGATAACCCCGGCAATTAAAGCAGCATCAAAAACTCCGCCGCCGCCTAAAACGACCGGGATATTTCGAAACCCGCGGATTATATTTTCCGCCCAGGAGCTTAGATCCATAAGAAAGATAGAGCCTACCCCGCCGATAAATGCGGCGCGACGCGAGCGTCCCAGAAGATAAGCAATCAAGCCTGCCGCTATGGCTGGCAGGTAGAGAGGGTCTAGTTCGTATCCCAGCGAGCCCGGATTAACCGGTAAAAGGCGGTCTAGACTCCAGACCAGGATCGCTCCCGCCAGTGCAGTCAGAGGACCGCGCAACCTTTCTTCTTTTTCCGGGGCTTTAATGACCAGGTAAGCACAGATTCCCAGGGGTATCCCCATTCCGCCTATGTTTAGGGCCAACCCCCCGCCTAGCGGCAAAGAGGGGAGAAACCCGCCCACGTACATCAGGGCAACCAGGATCAGCGCCGTTTTCTTGTCCATCCGTAACCGATCCAGTACCCGGTATAGCAAAATCAAGTAAAGCACTGCGATGACAATAACCACAAGCATAATTCCAGGGGCTCTGGCATACATGGCCGGTCCCGCCTTTTTTGACTTTCGGAAAAATAAAGGACAGTTTATTTTTCCCCCCGGCCTGGAAAGGATATGCACAAGAAAACCTCTTCACCAGTATCACGTGAAGAGGTTTTTGTAAAAATGTTAAACTCAGCAACTGCTGCAGTTTTTGCTGCTTCACCCACCGCATCCGTCCGAAGCAGCAATGCTCTCCCCTAAACTGCTTTTTCCGGCGCGAAAAGCAGAGAGCACCTTCTTTGATTCAGCAGCGCACTGCGGACAGGGTAGGCTGTCCAGAGCTGTGCGGCACAGTTCTTCAAATTTTTTACGGCACTGTGGGCAATAAAACTCATACAGGGGCACCGTAAAACCTCCTCTCGGGCAAAATTTCTTTTTACCGACAATTACACGGCCCAGCATAAAACCTGAAGATTAGTCCTTTGAAAATAGCTCCCGGTCTTGAAGATGAATAAACCGGGCGGTTAAAACCCCTTCCAGCTTCGCCAGCTGGTCCAAGAGCTCCGGAGTAATCTGATCATCGACCTGCAGCGCCATGACCGCCTCACCCCCAATCGAGCGGCGACCTACCTGCATTCCGGCAATATTGATCTGATTATGGCCTAAAAAAGTGCCGACCCGACCGATTACCCCCGGCTTATCGATATACGTGCATAACAGCATGAACGGTGAGGGGATCACTTCAATGTGGTACCCTCCGATTCTGACGATGCGAATATCACTGCGATTAAAAATGGTTCCGGCAATGGTCTGTTTTTCACCGCCGGCTGAAACCGTCAGCACAACCAGGTTGGTAAAGTTTTCTATATTTTTGCTGATCGATTCACGTACCCGAACCCCCCTGCTGCGCGCAATATGCGGTGCGTTAACAAAATTGACCTGTTCGCCCAGAATATGTGAAAAAAGACCGATCAGGCAGGCGGTGGTCAAGGGGGCAACCGGGTATTCGGCCACCGCGCCGCCGTAATAAAGCTCAATCTCTTCAATTCGGCCGCCGTAAAGCTGGAAATATAAACCACCCAGCAGCCGCATCAGCGGTAAAAAGGGTTTTATCTCGGCCATCACCTCAGGTAGCATTGATGGCATATTCACGGCTGAAACCACTGGGTCGCCGCGCAGAGCGAAGACTACCTGCTCCGCTACCTGCACCGCTACATTAACCTGGGCCTCCTTTGTCGAGGCCCCAAGATGCGGTGTCGCGATGACACGGGGATGTTTTAAGAGGGGACTTTCCAGGGGCGGTTCATGTTCAAAGACATCGAGTGCCGCCCCAGCTACTTTCTCTTCAAGAAGTGCTTCATAAAGAGCATCTTCATCAATCAGCCCTCCCCGGGCACAGTTGACCAGGTGCACTTCTGGTTTCATCATGGCTAGCTCTTCTGCTCCAATCAGGTGATAGGTCTGTTTATTACAGGGCAGGTGCAAAGTAATGAAATCAGCCTGGCTTAAGAGGAGATCCAGAGTTACTGGGGTGACACCAATTTTTTCAGCCTGCTCCGCCGCAATATAGGGATCGTAAGCCAGAATAATCATGCCCAGAGCCCTAGCCCTTTTAGCCACTTCACTGCCGATCCGCCCCAGCCCGATGATTCCCAGGGTCTTCTGATTTAACTCCACGCCCATAAAACGGCCTCGTTCCCAGCGTCCGCCTTTTAAAGCGGCGTCCGCCGCCGGAATATTTCGAGCCAGGGAAGTGAGCATGGCGATGGCGTGCTCCGCCGCAGAAATAGTATTTCCTTCGGGGGCATTTAATACAATGATCCCCCGCGCGGTAGCCCGCTCCAGATCAATATTGTCGACCCCTACTCCGGCCCGACCGATCACCTTCAAGTTCTTACCAGCATCGATCACCTCGGCAGTTACTTTTGTCCCGCTGCGCACCACCAGGGCATCATACCCGCCAATCAGATCGATTAACTGCGTCTCATTTAACCCGGTAATCTGATCTACCTGATGATATTTTTCTAAAAGAGCGACCCCCTCCGGAGAAAGGGGGTCGCTGACCAGCACTTTCACCACGGCACCTCCTGCAAAAAAGAATCGATCAGTACAGTTAATTTACAAAATCATAGCATACCGGCCCCAGAAGATAAAGACTGTATCTTTATCCATTCATAAATTAATATAATAAAAAACCGTAACCAGGGTTACGGAAAAAGTAAATCATAAACTAAGAACACACTGCACTTATCCCTTCGGCCTTTTTACACCGGAGGAAAGAAACACCTTTTTAAGTTTCTCGGTAACTAATGTTGACAGCACTAAAAACAGCCCGGAAGGCACAGCACAACTAGGTCCGGCCCTTTAATCTCTTTCTCTTTTTGGCTCTGCGTCTTTTTTTTCGCTGTCTTTTAAGCTGTTTGCTGGTCTTTACTTTTGCCAGATCCTTCTCCTCCTTTACTTGCACTGCCTTTCGCGGCCGGTGACGGACGCTAAACCACAGCTTATTATATCACCACCAGGAAAACAAAAAAAGGGTTTTCATAAAAAGCCGGGTTCTAACCCTCCGTAATTAGGTTGTTTCGCCTTGGCAACGGCAAATTCCTGCCTGCCCCGAGAAATAAAGGATAGAATACGACCCCGGGACATCTCTCACAACACAAACGCAGGTGCCATCTAATAGCTGGCACAGGTATAAACGACAGAATAGAGCGTTCGTTTCTTTTAAACTAACCGGCTTTATCCCTGGAATAATATTAATAGCTCTATGCGGTGTTTAAACATTATGACAAGCAACATAATGCCCGTTTCCCAGCTCTCGCATCGCCGGCTCCTGTTGACGGCACACCGGGAGAACCCGATAGCAACGGGTATGAAAATAACATCCGGACGGCGGGTTCACCGGACTTGGCAGGTCGCCTTCAAGAAGAATTCGCTTTCGCTGACGCTCGACATCAGGATCAGCTATCGGGACCGCCGAGAGGAGAGCCCTGGTATAAGGATGAAGGGGATTGTTATATAGCTCTTCACTTTCAACCATCTCCACGATCTTCCCCAGGTACATGACCGCCACACGATCAGAAATATGCTTGACCATCGAAAGGTCATGCGCAATGATCAGGTAAGTCAAGTTTAGCTTCTCCTGCAGCTCTTCAAGCATATTAATGATCTGAGCCTGGATGGAGACATCGACGGCGGAAACAGGTTCATCACAAACTATCAGCTCCGGCTCTACAGCCAGGGCCCGGGCAATGCCGATGCGCTGACGTTGGCCACCGCTAAATTCATGCGGGTAACGGTTGGCGTGCTCCGGGTTGAGGCCGACCATGTTTAGCAGTTCATTAATTCTGTCCGCCCGCTCTTTATTCCTTATCCGGGGCTGATGAATGGCAATCGGCTCGCCGATAATATCACCGACAGTCATCCGTGGATTTAAGGAAGCATACGGATCTTGAAAAATCATCTGCATCTGCCGCCTGTTTTTCAGTCGCCGGGAGGCCGTAACTCGGGCCAGGTTAATCCCCTTGTAGGCCACCCAACCAGCGGTAGGCTGATAGAGACCGATCACGGTACGCCCAACGGTAGTTTTCCCGCAACCGCTCTCGCCAACCAGTCCCAGGGTTTCCCCGGTCTGAATGGTAAAGGTAACCCCATCAACCGCCTTTAACCACCTTTCGCTGCGGCCAAACATGCTGCTGTCCTGTCGGAAATATTTTTTCAACTTGTTTACTTGTAGAATCGGTGTTTGAGCCGAGGATGAACCCATGATCAGGAAACCTCCTTCTTAAACTTTACTTTCGGAGCCTGGGGATGGTTAAGCCAGCACCTGACCTTGTTACCGTTAAAAAATGGCGGCATCTGTTGGGCGCAGATACTCATGGCATAATCACAACGCGGCACAAAAGGACAGCTAGTAAAATCCTGCAACAGATCGGGCGGCTGCCCCCAGATCGGAGTTAACTTTTTCCCTTTTACGGCGTCGAGCCGGGGCACAGATTTGAGTAATCCCCAGGTGTAAGGATGTGACGGCTTTTTCAGCACTTCGTCGGTGGTTCCGGTTTCTACGATCTGTCCTGCGTACATCACTAAAATACGATCAGCCTGGCCGGCCACCACCCCTAAGTCATGAGTAATCAGAATAATTGCCGTTTGAAAACGATCCTTCAACCCTTTAATCAATTCCAGTATTTGCGCCTGAACAGTTACATCCAGGGCAGTGGTCGGCTCGTCGGCAATGATTAACTTCGGCTCGCAAGCCAGAGCCATGGCGATCATGACCCGTTGTCGCATCCCCCCGCTAAACTGGTGCGGGTATTGCTTTAATCTAATTTCTGGCTCCGGGATACCGACCAAGCCAAACAGCTCCACCGCCCGCCGCATCGCTTGTTCTTTGTTCATCCTCTTGTGCAAACGAAGATTTTCTGTAATCTGGGTAGCGATAGTTAAAACCGGGTTCAGGTAAGTCATCGGATCCTGAAAAATCATCCCGATAGTGTTTCCCCTGATCTTTTGCATTTGCCGCTCGGTTTTATTTAAAAGATTTTCTCCGTCAAAGATAATCGAGCCGCCGGTAATCCGGCCTGGCGGCGAAGGGATTAGCCGCATGATCGATTGGGCGGTAACACTCTTGCCACAGCCCGATTCGCCGACAATGGCCACCACCTCGCCCGGATTAACCTGAAATTCAATCCCGCGCACCGCTTTGACCACGCCAGCGTAGGTCCTGAACTCAACTTCAAGGTTTTTTACGTGCAACAGTTGTTCCACAAAAGAGACCTCCTACTTTCGCATCTTCGGATCCAGGGCATCCCGTAAACCGTCACCCAGGAAGTTAAAAGCCAGCAAGGTAATACAGATGGCCGCGGCCGGGAAAAAGAGCAGGTGGGGATATGATTTCAGGCTGACGAGGGCATCTGAAGCAAGCATACCCCAGCTGGCCCGAGGCGCAGATACACCCAGACCGATAAAACTTAAAAAAGCCTCCGTAAAGATCGCTTCCGGTATAGCCAGGGTGGCTGTGACAATAACCGGGCCCATGCAGTTGGGAATCAGGTGACGCAGCAGGATCCGCGTCTTCGAAGCACCGACAGTATGCGCTGCCAGAATGAATTCCTGCTCCTTTAAGCTCAAGATCTGCCCGCGGACGATCCGGGCCATGGGCAGCCAGTAGACCAGCGCTAAAGCTATATACATGGCGATCAACCCGGTATTTTCGGGCAGTATCTCTTCCAGGTAAACCATCATCATGATTACCCACAGCAAAAAGGGAATGCTGTACATGATATCGACAAAGCGCATCATCACGTTGTCCACCCAACCGCCGATAAAACCGGAGATACCTCCGTAAAGCACCCCGAAGAGCGCAACAAGGGCGGCAACAAAACCGATAGAGAGAGAGATCCGGGCACCGTATAAAACCCTGGTGAACAGGTCCCGCCCCAAACCGTCGGTACCGAACCAGTGCTCCGCGCTGGGCCCCTGGTTCTTATTGGCAAGATCTTGCTCAGAGTAGGTATAAGGCGAAAACATGGGGCCGAAGATCGCCAGGAGAAGAATGAAGAAGATCAGGATTAAACTGCCCATGGCTACCGGGTTTTCCTTCAACCTTCGCCAGGCGTCCTGCCAGTAAGTCGTGCTCGGACGAATCAGCTCAGCCTGAAAATCTCGTTTCTGTAGCGGTTTGAATAAATCCGTCGATAGAGCCATCTTAAACCTGTTCCTTTCTATCACTTAGCTGAATGCGCGGATCGAGCAGGGGATAGATCAGGTCAACCAACAGATTAGCTAAAATAAGCAACACACAATAAAATATGGTCACACCAAGGATAACGGTATAATCACGGTTGTTAATGCTGGTGACAAAATGCTTTCCCAAGCCAGGCACAGCAAAGATATTCTCCACAACAAAGCTGCCTGTTAAAACACTGGCCACCAGCGGACCCAGGTAAGTGACCACGGGAATAATGGCGTTTTTAATACCGTGCACCCAGAGGATGCGCCGCTGGGGCAGCCCCTTGGCCACGGCTGTTTTCATATAGTCCTGACTTAATACCTCGAGCATACTGGAGCGGGTCAGCCGGGCGATAAACGCCGTCGGCATCCCGGCCAGGGCAATAGCCGGCATGATTATATGCTGAGGCGAACCCCACATTGCCGAGGGAAGCAGCCCCCACTTGTAAGAGAGGAAATACATTAACAGGGTTCCGATAACAAAACTGGGCATGGCAATGCCGATGGTGCTGAAAAACATGACTACATAGTCCGGAATACTGTTCTGATGCAAGGCCGCCAGGATACCGGCCGGAATTCCCAGCAGTAGCGCGATCAGGATGGCTACGCTGCCCAATTGCACGGAGACAGGGAACCGTTCCTCGATAATATCGTTAACTGTCAGGCCGCGATACTTATACGAAGGCCCGAGGTCGCCCTTGACCAGGTGCGAAAGGTAATCAATATATTGAATGTAAAGCGGCTGATCCAGTTTATACCTGGCCTCGATATTCTTCTTGACGGCCTCCGGAAGAGCTTTCTCACGTTGAAAGGGGCCGCCTGGTATGGCATGCATAAATATAAAAGTTACAGTAACCACGACTAACAGGGCCACGATGGCATATAGCATTCGTCGCGATAGATAGTTTAACATGTCCTGCGCCCTCTTTACTTAAACTAAGGAACGGACCGCGTATCCGGCGGAAGCAATGCCTACCGGCCGGGTCGGCAGGTCCGTTCCCCTTGAATGAAGAGACATACCATTACCTGCTATCTGCCTGTTTTTCCGGCATGCCTCTTGTTACTTGTTGAAAACCCAGAAACTATTTTTCCAGGTGAGCTGTTTTAAAGTCAAGCCCGCCGGTAGTCAGGTAGAGATAACCTTTCAGCTTACTGTTAACCATCATGGGGCTGGTGTAATAATAGATCGGCATGATCGGCATATCTCTCATCAAGATCTCTTCTTGCTCGTGCATTAGCGGCATCCGCTCCGCCGGATCGGCAAGAAGAACCAGCTCGCTGATGATCTCATCGTAACGGGGATCGCCCCAATTGGTATTGTTGTTGCCACCGCCGGTCTTCCACATGTCGAGGAAGGTATTCGGCTCAACGTAGTCTCCAATCCAACCGGCCCGGGCTACGTCAAAGTTGCCCTCGTCCCGGGTGGCCAGGTAGACACCCCATTCTTCGTTGTGCAAGGTAATCCCGGTAATGCCCAGGTTTTTCTCCCACATCTCCATGATCGCCTCGGCGATAATCTTATGCATATCATGGGTGTTATAGAGAATTTCAAAGGAGGGGAAGCCTTCACCATCCGGATAGCCCGCTTCGGCAAGCAGCTTCTTCGCCTCTTCAACATCTTCCTCGAAGAAATCCCCGCCTTTTTCACGGAAGTCAGAACCCTCCTCCACGTCGGTAATGCCGGGAGGAATGAACGCGTAGGCCGGAAGTTCGCCACCCTGGGTCACTTCCTCAACAATGGTCTGGCGATCTATGGCCAGGGTCAGCGCCTTTCGCACCCTAACATCATCAAAAGGCTCCCTTTCACAGTTGAAAATGTAGTAATAGGTGCCCAGGTAGGGGAAAATATGCAGCTCGTCGGGCAGCTCCTCTTTCAACCGGGGGATCTCCGGGCCGGGAACATCATGGGTCATATCAATTTCGCCGTTTTCAAACATGGTTAACTCGGTATTGATATCTTCAACCATGGTAAAGATGAGACGGTCTAGCTTTACCGCGTCGGCATCCCAGTAGTTTTCATTGGGAACATACTCCAGCCGACCCTGCTCCCGCTTCTCCAGTTTAAAGGGTCCGTTCACAATCATTGTTTCAGGACTCAGGTGCCAGCCATCGTTGTCTGCTTTCACCGTCTCCTGGTGCAAGGGATAGTAGGTCGGGAAAGCTGTTAGGTCCAGAAAGTAAGGCGCTCCCGAAACCAGCTTTACCTTCAGGGTTTTTTCATCTACAGCAGTAATCCCAACATCATCCGCACTGCCTTCTCCATTGTAGCAAGCGATCGCCCCTTCGATTAAGTCAAACATGTAGCAGTAATCTGCAGCCAACTCCGGGTCGATAGCCCTCTTCCAGGCAAATTCAAAATCGTATGCAGTCAGAGGATCACCATTCGACCACTTGAGGTTGTCACGCAGATAAAAGGTGTACTCGGTCATATCATCGCTGACATCCCAGCTCTCGGCGCAGGCTGGTTGCGGCTTATTATCCTCATCCAACCTGGTCAGACCCTCATACATCTGCAATGTCATATGAAATTCGGGAATCCCGGTCATTAGTGCCGGGTCCAGCGTCTCCGGTTCCGTACCTACGTTGTAGGTAACAACCTGCTCCTCAGCAACATCACCGCCGCAGCCGGTTGCAATTAAAGCCAGCCCCAACAGGAGTGCGATAACAACAATACTCCTTTTCAAGTTTAAACCCCCTTGTTAGTGATTACAATGCCTCCAAAACGGATCAGTTAAAATAGATGCTCCGGACTCCCCCCTTTTTTTCTTTATATAGGTCTTGACATGGGTCTTGGGATCTACCCTCAAATAAATTTAATTCGATAATAAAATTAATATTCCTGCATGAGAATTGAATGATAATACGCCGGAGTCATCACAGAGGTCTGACCAGGGCGAGCAACATCCGGTTTTTTTATTCTTCCCCTAATTCAAATTTGACCTGATCCTGGTCGGCAGTGGTGTGGTCATAAGTCATTGCAGAAAGAAAAAGTTAAATTACACCTGCTTTATAGATCAACAATGGGAAGTTGGCCAGGGCCATCTTCCCATCTCGGTAATCTCGCTGGTGCCGGGAACCGGAATCGAACCGGTACGGGTAATGGTTTACCCGAGGGATTTTAAGTCCCTTGCGTCTGCCTGTTCCGCCATCCCGGCAAAAAAATGGAGGCGACACCCGGATTCGAACCGGGGATAAAGGATTTGCAGTCCTCTGCCTTACCACTTGGCTATGTCGCCTTAAAATGGAGCGGAAGACGGGATTCGAACCCGCGACCCTCGCCTTGGCAAGGCGATGCTCTACCACTGAGCCACTTCCGCACAATGGTGCCGAGACCCAGAATCGAACTGGGGACACGCGGATTTTCAGTCCGCTGCTCTACCGACTGAGCTATCTCGGCAAAAAATGGCGGAGCTGACGGGAATTGAACCCGCGATCTCCGGCGTGACAGGCCGGCATGTTAACCGCTACACCACAGCTCCGCGTGTAAAATTAGTATACACAAATGACCTCTAAAAGTCAACCGGACCAGGCTCATTTTTTATAATTAAGCACCGGAATGAATAACCCGCATTACAGGATAAACACCCTGGTTAGACCGCTCATTATTCAAGCTTCAGCATTTTCTGTGACTTGGTCTCTTCTGTTTCCTGCTGCAAACGTAATAAGCGCTCTTCCTCAGCAGTGCTGTAATAGATCAAGCTTTGCAGATCTATCGTCAGGTCTGAATTATGAATATGAACACCCTCCGGGGCATGTAGCTTGGCCGGCGCAAAATTTAATATTGCCGTAACCCCGTGCTTGATTATTTCATCAACAACCTGCTGGGCAGAACCCGCAGGAACCGTAATCAGCGCCACTTTAATATGATACCGCCTGATGATTTCAGGTGCCTGTTGAAACGGTAGTACCCGGATCTGCTCTATTTTCTGGCCGATAACCCGCCGGTCCCGGTCGAAGATAGCGACGATATCGACATACGGATTATTTACCGCATTATAACGGGCTAGGGCTGTCCCGAGGTGACCCGCCCCGATAATAATAATCTTAGTTTTCTGATCGAGCCCGATAATTTTTAGCAGCTTATCCCGTAAAAACGTAGTGTTATAACCGGTCCCCCGGGTTCCAAAAGCCCCAAAATAAGCCAGATCTTTACGAATCTGCTCGGCAGAAAATCCCGATTCGAGGCTTAACTCGCGCGAGGAAACGATCTCTACATCCCGGCGGATCAGGTTGTCAAGGATGCGCAGATAGACCGGCAAGCGTTTGACTACCGTTTTTGAGACACTACGGGAAGTCATGGGATTCTTTAATCCTCCCTTACGATATTCGGTGAACGTTTCTAGAGCAAATGATCGAACTTCTTCACTACCAACAGCTCCGGGGAAGCACCGCTGCGATTGAGCAGCGTGGCATGAATAACCCCGCAGGCGGCGCTGTCCAGTTCACGGCAATAATCCAGGATGGCCGTTTTCTCTTTTTCGCCCTGTGGGTGGCCGGGATAAAGTACCAGCGTGATCAGCCCACCCCGACGCAACAGCTCCAAAGAGGCTACGAGGCCTTGCCGGGTGCTCTCGTGGCGGGGGGCAATCGAATGGTCCCCACCGGGAAGATAACCCAGATTAAACATCACCGCCGCCACCGGACCGCTAATCTGAGCAGCCATGGTTTCATGGCCGGCATGAATCAGGGTCACTCTCTGCACCAGGCCATTCCGGTTCAAAAGGGCTGCCGTTTTCTGAAGTGCGGCCTGTTGAATATCGAATGCATAAACATGCCCGCGCGAGCCGACCAGGCGGGCCAGAAAAAGTGTGTCGAGACCGTTTCCGGCGGTGGCATCGACAGCAACATCCCCTTCACGCAGAACCTGCGCAATCTGTTGTTGAGCCAGCTCCGTTATTCTGATCATGGTTCATCCTGTCCCGGGCAGTTGATGAGCGCTAATATACCTCAGTCGTTGAAGAGATGATATTGACGCGGTTCTCCTGTTCAATAAAAGAGAGCACCTGCTCCATAACCCGATCAGCACTGCCGCTGTTTTGACAGACTGCCGCCAGTCCCAGTTCTGAGCGCTGCCATAGGTCTTTGCAGCCAACCTCGGCGACAGAGAGATTGAACCGGTTGCGTAACCGTTTCACCAGGCTTTGGATAACCTGCCTTTTCTTTTTTAGCGAGGTAGCTTCGGGGATATGAATCTCCAGGAGACAGACCGCTATCCGGATCGAAATCACTCCTTACGGCTTCCCGGTATGATTTCGATTAATGTACCACCGGTCCGCTGTCTTCAGGCTCACCGAACCCGGTCGGCTCAGAACCCTGCTCGGCAATGAGCTCTTTAATGGAGACGGTATAGGGAATTACCTTTTTACCGATAAAGATGGGGCATCCCACGGTCAATGCCAGGGCCACGGCATCGCTGGGCCTAGCATCGAGCAGAAGTTCCCCCTCTGGTGTGCTCAGGTAGATCTCGGCGTAAAAAGTGCTCTCTTTAATGTCGTTTACCACTACCTTCTCTACAGTAACACTAAGGCGGTCGCAAAACGATTTAAACAGATCGTGGGTCATCGGACGCGGCGTGATATGGCCTTGCAGCTTCAAGACGATCGCCTGGGCTTCCCAGAAACCGATCCCTATAGGGAGGACCATCGAATCCTCCATATCCACCAGCAAAAGCAGCGGATTTTGAACCGGGTCTAACACTACTTCTTTTACTTTTACCGGAATCAATCTGAGGGCACCTTCTCTCGTAGATCTTACCGCGTTACCCTGACGGACGTAAATTCCGCCGGGGCTCCTAAACTTTTGAAGTATATTCAGCTAACCCCGCAAATATTATAACCCAATTCAGACTTTAACTCAACCAGGCCAATCCTTCATCTGAAACTTTGCCCGATCATAACCGGCCGGGCAAGATAAGGGAGTCATGTTTAGCGAATTTTTTTTATTGCAGGAATTTTATATATAGTGTAGAAGATTATATATACTATATATGGTGAAGCTATCTTAAGAGCGTTCATTACTGCCCCGTTCTCCTTCTATTTTATGATCACCGAGACCCTATATTGCTGGGCAAAGGAGGTGATGCGGTAGAAGATAGTCCGGATAGACTAAACCAGGTTGTTACTTTTATCATCAGGAGGAGATCATATGGAACGAATCTGGTTAAAAAGTTACGAGCCGGGAGTTCCTCACAG
>JAAZPQ010000027.1 GCA_012797175.1 Bacillota bacterium | reverse complement strand
GATCTCGGTCCCGGGCTGGGCTGCGGCCGGGATAGCTGCGCCCCGGGTTGCGATTGTGAACGTTACCTGGAGATCTGGAACCTGGTCTTTACCCAGTTTAACCGTGAGCCCGGCGGTGAATTAATTCCCCTCAAGCAGAAAAATATTGATACCGGGGCCGGGTTGGAACGGCTGGCTACGGCGCTGCAGGGCGTGGATTCATTTTACGAAACAGATCTTTTCCGGCCGCTCTACGAATATTTTGCTGGTCTGGCCGGGGCCGTCGCCGGGGACGGTAACCGTAAAATCCCTTTGCGTATCGTCACTGAGCATGCCCGGGGAGTTACCTTTATGGTTGCTGACGGGGTTCTTCCCTCCAACGAGGGGCGGGGCTATGTTCTCCGCCGCCTTATCCGCAGAGCCGTGCGTTACGGGCGCCAGATCGGGCTCGAAAACAGCTTTTTGGCGGGAGCGGTTCCGCTGCTGGTTAAGATGATGGGGGGGGTCTACCCCGAGTTAAAGGAGCGCCGCGAATTTATTATCCAGGTCATTGAGACCGAGGAGAGACGCTTCCAGGAGACGCTGGCCGGGGGGCTCGAGATCCTCGAAGAGTACATTCAGAACCTTACAGAAAAACAGCAGAAGCTTTTTCCCGGGGATCTTGCCTTTAAGCTTTACGATACCTACGGTTTTCCCCTCGATCTGACTGCAGAGATCTTAAGAGAAGAGGGTATGAGCGTGGACCGGGATGGTTTTAACCGCTGTTTAAGTGAACAGCGGCAGCGGGCGCGGGCGGCCCGTGCCGCCGCCGGAGCCGGTAAGAAAAGTGACTCCTACGCCGTGGCCGGGGAGCTGGAGACTCTCTTTACCGGCTACGATCACTTAGAGGAGCAATCCGTGATTAAGCTTATGCTGGTTGATGGAGAGCCCCGGGAGACAGCCGGGGAGGGAGAGCCCGTGGAGATCTTTCTGGAGCGCACCCCGTTCTATGCCGAAGCCGGAGGCCAGGTTGGAGACAGCGGGGTAATTGACTCTGCAGAGGGGCGGGCTATCATCACCCGGGCATTCTTCACCCCGGCAGGGCAGATTGTTCATGAGGGGCTGGTAGAAAGCGGCTCCCTGGCCCGGGATACGGTGGTCACCGCCCGGGTCGATAGCTCTTGCCGCCGCGGAATCTGCCGCAGCCATACGGCGACCCATCTGCTGCACCGGGCCCTGAAAGAGCTCCTGGGCGAGCATGCCAGCCAGGCCGGTTCTCTGGTTACCTCCGACCGGCTGCGTTTTGATTTTACTCACTTTAGCGCCCTTTCTCCGGAGCAGAGGCGCCGTCTCGAAGAGCATGTCAACCGAAAGATCCTGGAGAATTTACCGGTGATAGCGGAGAAGATGACCCTCTCCGAGGCGCAGCGCCGCGGGGCGGTAGCCCTTTTTGCTGAAAAATACGAGCGGGATGCGGTTAGGGTCATCAGTGCAGGGAGCTACAGCAAAGAGCTCTGCGCAGGCACACATGTGGCGGCGACCGGGGAGATCGGTTTCTTTCGGATAATCTCAGAAGAGGGGATCGGTTCGGGAATGCGCCGCATCGAGGCACTTACGGGTATGGAAGCATATCGCCATGCCGCCGCCGAGAGGGCTCTGCTTGAAGAGCTAGCCCTTCTGGTGAAGGCTTCACCGGAGCAGCTCATGGACAAAATTGAGGAGCTGTTGGAAGAGAACCGCAACCTGGACCGCTCCATTCGGGAGTTAAAAGAGCGGCTTCATCGTTATACAGTCAAGGAGCTTTTATCCAGGGTCGAATCGGTCGAAGGGGTCAACCTGCTCAGTGCATCTGTCGCCGCTGAAAATTTTGATGAACTGCGCCAGATAACCGACCAGGTTAAAAACAGCCTGCCATCGGTAGCTGTGGTTTTGGGAGCGGTTCACGAAGGGAAGGTCCTTCTCGTGGCCACGGTTACTGCGGATCTGGTTAAGCGCGGCCTGCAGGCAAATAATATCATCAAGGACGTAGCCGGTCGTGTTGGCGGAGGGGGGGGAGGCCGGCCCGAGATGGCTCAGGCCGGCGGCAAGGATCCGGCTGCTCTGCCAGAGGCGCTGCAGTCGGTTAAAGAGCTGGTTCGCAGGCAGCTGGCCGCCGGTTGCCGGGATTGAAGTTCTCTAGAAAAAAGCAGGGGGAGAAAAAGATGGATCAACAGCAGGATAAGACAGTTCTTTTCCGGGTTGATGCCGACGAAGGTGAAAACAAGGCGCAAAAGATCCTGCTGGCTGTTTACGGGGCCTTGAAAGAGAAAGGATATAATCCTTTGAATCAACTGGTAGGCTATCTTCTATCGGGTGATCCCGCCTATATCACCAACCACTTGAACGCGCGCAGCCTGATCAGGCAGGTCGAGCGCGACGAGTTGCTTGAAGAGCTGGTCCGCAGCTATCTGGAGCAGACTGAAGAAGAAAAGTAAAAGATCAAGGAGCCAAACCTTGCGCATTCTCGGTTTAGATATTGGACAAAAACGAATTGGGGTGGCTCTTTCCGACCCTCTTAGCATTACGGCCCAGGGGCTGACGGTAATTGTCTATGAAACCATGGTCGAGGCCCTGGATCGTTTAGCCGATCTCTGCCGTGAATATGACGTTTCCCAAATCGTCATCGGACTGCCGCTTCATCTAAGCGGTAGCCAGGGAGAGGCGGCGGAGAAAGTGAAAAGATTTGCTACCGCGCTCAGGGAGCGCACCGGGCTTCCGGTGGAATTTGTAGATGAGCGTTTAACCACCAGGGCGGCTGAGAGGACCCTGATTGCAGCTAATGTGAAGCGGAGAGCCCGTAAAGAGATCCGGGATATGCTTGCTGCCGTTTTGATATTGGAATCATTTCTCAATAGAAGTTCAGGTTAGTCCCGGCAGCAATGAGCCGCCATTAACATCGAAAAGGAGCGTGTGTCCGCTGATGGAAGATAATATTGTAAGCAGAGACAGCCTGGTGACCCTCACTGACGATCATGGAAACGAGCATGATTTTTTGGTCATCGATGCCTTTGAGGTTGACGAAAAGCGTTATGCCATCTTGCTGCCGGTTTTTGATAGTGGAGATGACGGGGATGAGGTAGAAGTTGATTTTGAAGAAGACGCCTATATCTTTCGCGTGGAAATGGATGAGCAGAGCGGCGAAGAGATCTTGATTGAAGTTGATAATGAAGAAGAATGGGAGCGGGTTGCCTTAGCCTGGGAAAGCTACCTGGAGACAATGGACGAAGAAGGGTTAGACGACTACTTTTAACCGCTGTCCGGAGTGGCTACACTAGAGATGAAACGGGGGATGCTGCCGTGGCGGCAAGACGAAACCTGGTAATTGCAGGAGCAGCGCTGGCTGTCTTGATTATTTGTGCGGCCGGGACAGCCGCTGGCATCGGCTACTTGCTTCGCCCGGTCGATGCAGCTGCCGGTGAGGAGATCATCCGCGTGGAGATAGAGCCGGAGGCGACTGCCGGTCAGATCTCTTTAATTTTAACCGAGAAGGGCCTTATCCGCAGCGCCTTTATTTTCCGGATCTATGCCCGCCAGCATCAGCTTGAACGGAACCTTGTTGCCGGCTCCTACAAACTGAAACCTTCGATGAGCCTTCCCGAAATTGCTGCCAAGATTGCCGGAGGGGATGCCGACCCGGAAACTTATTGGTTTACCATTCCTGAAGGTTATACCATCGAGCAGATTGCGGATCGCCTTGCCGCAGCTTCGCTGGTCGACCGGGAAGCTTTTCTGAAAGAGGCGGCACAACCTTCGCCGCAAATTTTGGAGCAGTTTCCCTTCTTACAGGAATCTGCGGCAAATTCCCAGGTGAAATATGTTCTTGAGGGTTACCTTTTCCCGGACACTTACGAGATCGCCGCCGGCTCTTCCGAAAAAGAGATTATCTGCCTGATGCTGCGACGCTTTGCTGCCATTTTCAATGAAACCCTTAGGCAGCGCTGCGAAGAGCTGCAGCTAACCCAGCATGAAGCCCTGACCCTGGCCTCGATTATCGAAGGTGAAGCACGGGTTGAGCATGAACGCAAGCTGATTGCCGGGGTCTTTTATAACCGCCTGGAACGTAATTACCCCTTAGAATCATGTGCTACCGTTCAGTATATTTTAGGCGAAGTTAAAGAAGTTCTTTCCAATGCCGATACGAAGCTGCCTTCGTCTTACAACACTTACCAGAATCCGGGCCTGCCGCCGGGACCGATTGGCGCTCCAGGCGAGGCCTCCATTCTGGCAGCGCTCTATCCTGAAAATACCGACTATTTATTCTTTGTTTCTAAAGAAGATGGCACCGGCGAGCACTACTTCAGCCGGACAAATTCGGAGCATGAACGCTATAAAGAGCTAGCCAGGAAAACTAAAAGAAAAAGAGAGGCTGAAAAAGCCGCTAATCGCCCGGAGTCCTAAGCATACCTGAGCGGAGCGGTGAGAAACGGCAAAATAAAACCCCGTGATTGCACCGGTCAAAAGCTACTGTAGTAGCACGAGGTAATTGCTTTTGACCTAGGGTAGGCTTTCAACTTGCAGGATAAATTGTGCTTTATGTTTAATGTCTCTCTATGAGTAAATATAAAAATAACCATACTGAAAAAGAGTTGGGGACTGTTAAGATATTCACCCTCGGCAGGTTTTTAGTCCGGCGGGGCGAGAAGGTGCTTTCCGAAGGCTCCGTTCGCGCCGTAAAGGTGTGGTTGCTATTTAAATACCTGCTTACCCATCGTGAAAAGGCGCTCACTCCGGAAGAGATCCTGACCGCATTATGGCCCGCCCAGGAATATAAAGATCCCAACCAGGCGGTGCGTTCTTTGATCCACCGGTTGCGCCGTCTTTTTACCGATGAACTTGACGCCCCGGAGCTGGCTGAAAATGTTGTCTTTGCGCACGGCTGTTACCGGTGGGCGGCAAACGTGGATTACTGGCTGGATGTTGCTGAATTTGAGCGATGCACGGCCGACGCGGAG
>JAAZPQ010000181.1 GCA_012797175.1 Bacillota bacterium | reverse complement strand
GGTGAAGTCAAAAAATTCTAAGACCAGATTGCCGGTAAAATCCTCGATCGGAGAAATGTCCTTAAAAATTTCATGAAGACCCTCTTCAATAAACCAGTTGTAGGAACTGCGCTGTACTTGAATTAAATCAGGAAGTTCATGAACCTCTTGGAACTGGGCATAACTCCGCCGTTCTCTCCCACCAGAGGCAACTTTAATTGACATGAATAGAAATCACTCCCCTAGACCTGGTTGGTAATTGAAAACCTGATCAGCAGCCTGGGTCTAAAAACAGATAGGCATTTTACTATTGTTTCCTTTTGGGCATGTAATTATTCGAAGACTATACTTAAGCATAGCGTCTACCGTAGTCCTAGACATCTTAGGATACTATCACATGAAGAGAAGACTGTCAAACATTTTTTTAAAATAAGTTAGTTTCAGGCCTTTCGTAAATGACCTTTGAAGATTTGATCTGGTATTAATCGCCTGATTTCTCCTCGTGAAAAAGAATAAAATGGAAAGGGGGAAAGCCCGCCCACGGGAAAGGGGCGGGCGTATACCTACTTTAGCTCAACAGAACCTCCGACCTCTTCAATTTTAGCCTTAATCGCTTCTGCTTCTTCTTTGCCAATTTTCTCCTTAACCGCTTTTGGAGCGCTGTCAACCAGCTCCTTGGCCTCTTTAAGCCCTAAACCGGTTAGCTCTCGAACAACCTTGATCACCTGGATCTTCTTCTCACCGGGTCCGGTAAGGATAACATCAAACTCGTCTTTCTCTTCTTCTACCGCCTCGGCAGGCCCGGCATTAGGAGCGGCCATGGCCACCGGCGCGGCCGCGCTGACTCCAAATTCCTCTTCGAGGGCTTTGACCAGCTCGGAAAGTTCAAGCACGGTCATCTCCTTGACAATCTCCATAATCTCATTCACTTTAGACATGCTATCTTCTCCTTTAATCATCATATTAACCTAGGGAATCTGCGGCGAGGCAGATTCTTTAAGGCGGCAAACGGCATTCAGAGCATAGACCAGCTGGCAGATATTGCCCTGCAGGACATTAACCAGCCCGGCCAGGGGAGCCCGAAAAGCACCACAGACCTGGGCCAGTAGAATTTCTCGGGGAGGAATCTCTCCTAAGGCCTTAATCTCTTCAGGCGTCAGGGGCTGCCCGGATAAAAGTCCTCCTTTAATGGCAAGCGCTTCGTGCTCCCGGCCAAAATCTAAAAACACACGGGCCGCGCCAACCGGATCGGCACTGGTATAAGCTACTGCGGTGGGGCCTTCAAGAAAAGTCTCCAACCCAGTCATACCAATCTTCTGACAGGCCAGCCTGGTCAGTGTATTTTTTACCACGCGGTAACGGCAATCTTCCGCTTTTAGCCGCCGGCGCAATTCAGTAACACTGGCCACATTGAGACCGCGGTAGTCGGCTGCAATAATCAACTCGGCCTGCTCCAGTTCACGGGCCATCTCTTCGATAAACTCTTCTTTAGCCTTTCTGTTAATCAATTGGTTCACCCCCTTATTCCCGGCCAAAAGGATACTTAGCCACCGTTTCAATAGCAGCAAAACTAAAGGCTTTCCATAGATGGAAAGCCTCATTACGCGCGCCGGTTGATCCGGCAGGTGCTGGCGTTCTTCCTCGGCAGGTAGAGCCTGAAGGCTCCATTAAACAGTTCGTGCCTGCTGTCTATGGAATCAGATGAACTTAATATTATCTTTAAACGATTTTTAAATTTACCGGCCCTTCTACTTACCAAGAGCGGCGGCTTTTTGCGGGCTAATCTTAATCCCGGGGCCCATTGTTGAACTAACGGTGATAGACCTGATGTACTGCCCCTTGGCCGCCGGTGGCCTCGCTTTAATCAAGGTTTCGATTACTGTATAAAAATTTTGCCGGAGCTGCTCCAGGGTAAAGGAAACCTTGCCAATAGGCAGGTGAATATTCCCCGCCTTATCAGTGCGAAATTCCACCTTACCCGCCTTGATCTCTTCGATCGCCCTTTGCAGATCGAATGTGACCGTTCCGCTCTTGGGATTGGGCATCAAACCGCGCGGGCCCAGAATTTTCCCCAGCTTGCCTACCGTCCCCATCATATCGGGAGTAGCCACGGCCACATCAAAGTCCAGCCAGCCGCCCTGGATCTTTTCGGCCAGCTCGTCACCGCCAACAATATCGGCACCGGCCGATTCAGCCTCTTTCGCTTTCTCCCCCTTGGCAAAAACCAGTACCCTGACGCTCTTACCGGTACCGTGGGGCAAGACTACCGTTCCCCGAACCTGCTGATCGGCGTGTTTCGGATTTACACCAAGCCTGACGGCCAGTTCAACGGTCTCATCAAAAGTAGCCCGGCTGATCTTTTTTACTAGCTCCAACGCCTCTTCCGGAGCATAGTACTCTTCGCGGTTGAACTGTTGCCTTGCCTCACGATAATTTTTCCCATGAATAGCCATACCTAGTTCCTCCTTGTGGTCTTAGCGGGCCTCCGGCCCTCCCACAGATATTTCAGTCTGAAAAACAGCCTAGGGCGAAACAATAATGCCCATGCTGCGTGCCGTCCCCTCAATAATCCGGGTGGCTGCTTCAAGATCGTCGGTGTTTAAATCCTCCATCTTCGACCTGGCAATCTCGGTCACTTTAGCGCGCGGCACCGTAGCCACCTTCACCCGGTTCGGTTCACCTGAAGCCTTCTCCAATCCAGCCGCTCTTTTCAACAGCACCGAGGCGGGTGGTGTTTTAGTAACAAAGCTAAAGGACCGGTCTTCATAAACGGTAATTTCAACCGGGATGATCAACCCGGCATCAGCTGCCGTCCTCTCGTTAAACTCTTTGCAGAAAGCCATGATATTAACCGCATGCTGGCCCAAAGCCGGACCAACCGGAGGAGCCGGAGTAGCCTTCCCTGCCGGTATCTGCAGTTTGATCATGCCCATGATTTTTTTCTTTTTCGCCATAAACCAACCCTCCTTGCGCAACCGCTACTGCTATCTAGTACTTTTCCACCTGGTGAAATCCAAGTTCAACCGGTGTTTCCCGGCCAAACATGGAGACCAAAACCTTAACCGTCCCTTTCTCCTGGTTAATCTCTTCAACAGTGCCTTCAAAATTTTTAAATGGCCCGCTGATCACGCGAACTACCTGGCCTGTTTCAAAATCGATGCGCGGTTTTCCTTCCGCAGCCATCCCCACCTGCCGCATGATCCGGTTAATCTCTTGCTCAGTTAAAGAGACCGGCTTGGAACCGGGGCCAACAAAACCAGTTACGCCAGGGGTATTGCGGACTACGGACCACGAATCATCGTCCAGAATCATCTCCACCATGACATAACCGGGAAAAACCTTTTTTTCCACAGTTTTCTTCTGGCCGCCTTTGCTGGTGATCTCCTTCTCCGTGGGAACAAGGATTCGAAAAATACGATCTTTCATATTCATCGATTCAACACGTCGAAGCAAATTAGTTTCCACCCGGTTTTCATAGCCGGAATAAGTATGAATCACATACCACTTTTTTTGGGTTTCGGCTTCTGTTTGCATATCCATGAAAAACGGAGGGCTTGCCCCTCTCCACACCTCACTCCTTCAGCTAAGCAGGCCCGGTTAATTACTGATAACTAAACGCAAAAGCGCTAAAAATGCGGTATCCAGGCCCCAGAAAAGAAGTCCGAATACCACCACGGCAAAGATAACCATGCCGGTATAAACAACAAATTCTCGCCTGCTAGGCCACTGCACTCTTTTTAACTCCATGCGCACCTCGCGCAGGTATTGTCCCAGTCGTTTCAGTAGTTTCATAAAATTAATGGCCTTTCTGGTATTAAAATATCAGGATGACCCTCGTGCACCACTATTTTGTTTCTTTGTGCAGCGTATGCTCTTTGCAGCGCGGGCAGTATTTCTTTAATTCTAGCCTTTCGGGATTATTTTTCTTATTTTTCCGGCTGCTGTAATTTCGTTCCTGGCATTGGGTGCACTCCAGATGTATGGTTACACGCATTTTTACTCCCACCTGTCTGCTTGACTCCACGCATTTAAACTTACCACAAATTGAACAAGTGTGTCAATATAAAGTCAGCTCTACAGTTGACATAACAAAGGGGCGGGAGCTATCCCCCGCCCCGCGGATTAACCCGGAAACCTACTCCAGCACCTCGGTAACCACACCGGCACCGACGGTGCGGCCGCCCTCACGGATAGCGAAGCGTAAACCGGTCTCAATGGCCACCGGGGTAATTAATTCAATGCTCATGTTGATATCATCACCGGGCATAACCATCTCT
>JAAZPQ010000180.1 GCA_012797175.1 Bacillota bacterium | reverse complement strand
GTTGCAAGCCGGGAATCCGGTGGACCAGGAGACCGGTTTGCTTGAAATAATGGAGCTGACGGTTCTCTATCGCGGTAAGGTCCTTTACCAGGGACCGGTAATCGGTTTTGCCGGAGAGGCCATCTACCTGGGCCGTTTCCGCCCTGGTGAAAGCGGGGAACTGGAGGTAGCGGTACATCTTCCCGGCCCGGAAACGGGAAATGAATACCAGGGGAAGAGTGCCTCTGTAAAGTGGATCTTTACGGCCCAGGCCAGTGAGGAGATCGTAGTGGAACCTGAGGAGCCAAGTGTATCACCTGAGGAGCCAAGTGTATCACCCGAGGAGCCAAGTGTATCGCCTGAGGAGCCAACCGGTGATCTGCCCCGGACCTTTGGTGAAGGGGCGCTCTATTTCTACACCCTGCTGGGATCTCTGGCCCTGCTAGCCGGGATGCAGCTAGCCCGACGGCGTAAACGCCGCCAGGTGTTGCCCCGGCAATAGCGCCGTCCTGGCCAAGTTTAAAGTGCTGGCTAAATAAGCACTACAGGGAGATGGAACCGGTGGTCCATGATCCAGTAGGTCGGGGGGTAAGTAAGAAGGTAACTGTTTAATCGTGGGCCGCCGCTTGTTTGCGGCTAGTAGTTTAACTTTTATCCGGGTTGAACCAAAAAACAGTTTGCTAGGCCATGGGAACAGGAGCATCAGCCATTACCTGTTCCCATGCGTGTTTTTGGTTGCATAAGGGAAAACAGGGCCGCCAGGGCGGAGAGCCCGGCCCCGAAAAGAAAAGCGTATTTCAGACCACTAAGAAAATAAACCGCTTCCGCTCCGCTCAGGTGTTCTTGAGCGACGGTGGCCGAAGGGACCAGGGAGTAAAGAATCAGCCCGGCCGCGGCAATTCCCAGGGCCATCCCTGTATTTCGTGCTGTGCCCAGGATGCCGGAGGCTATCCCCAGGTAGGGCCGGGGGGCACTGCCCATGACCGCGTTGTTGTTCGGTGATTGAAACATTCCGGTACCCAAACCAAAGAAGGCCAGGCGCCATCCCACGTCCAGAGCGGAAGCATCTACGGGCAAAAAGGCCATCGCTACCAGGGCTGCGGAGCAGATCGCCGCCCCGGTAATGGCCAGTTCCCTGGTGCCCAGGCGGTCGGATAAGTTACCGCTGAACGGAGCGACAGCCATCACCGTTAAGGGGAAACAGGTCATCAGCAAGCCTATTTTATCCGGGGAATAATGGATCGCCCGCTGGAGGTAAAAAGGTGTCAGGAAGACTAGGATGTACTGCGAGGCGAAATTAAGCAGGGCGCTGGCGATGCCCAGTGTGAAAGTACGGTTCTTAAAGAGGGCCAGGTTAACCATTGGTTGTGGTATATGAGTTTCAACATAGAAAAAACAGATCCCCGCGAGGACAGCCGCGGTTATGGCTGTACCGGTAACCGGCCCCATTCCCGTATTTTGTACCTGGTTGATAAAGAAGAGAAAAGAAAAAAGGCAGATAAAGGCGGATACAGCACCGGCGATATCAACCCGGCCCGGTTTTCCTTTCAAATCGGGAACAATCTTTATGGCCAACAGTAGTGCGGCTAGACCTATGGGAATATTGATCAGAAAGACAAGTCGCCACGACCACAGGGAGGTAAGCAACCCGCCCAGAGTAGGACCGAGGGCTAGCCCGGCCGAAACGCTGATCGCGTTAATGCCCAGGGCCCGGCCCCGCTCCTGCGGTGGGAAAACAGCGGTGAGGATGGCGAAAGGTACAGACATCATCATGCCGGCGCCTATTCCCTGGATAGCGCGGAAGACTATTAGCCAGTAGATCGTTGGTGCCAGGCCGCAAAGACCGGAAGTTGCAACGAAGCATAACAGCCCCGTGAGATAGATCCGTTTATATCCCAGGATATCTCCCAGGCGGCCATAAAAGAGAAGAAGGCTGCTGATAGTAAGAAGGTAGATCTGCGGAACCCATTGTGCAGTAGCGATGGGCGCGCCAAAAAATCCGGAAATGGTCGGTAGAATAACATTGACAATGCTGGCGTCGATGGGCCCCATAATCCCGCCTAACATGACGACGGCCAGCACCTTGTAGCGTTGCTCGGTTAGGGAAGCAGTCTCATCTAATCGTGAAGACATATTGTGCTATCCCTCTCTTTAAAATTTAAACTACTTCTAAGTTCAGAGCGGCTTCTTTTCCCGTCAAGCATATCAATATTCTGTCATAAGTGTCAAATCAAAAATGTTCTACAGGTAACAATAAATGACACACTATCGCCATAAATTAAGTTACCAGATCAGCTCGAGCAGGCGAAATAAGGCCAGCCTGCTCGAAATTTCAAAGCAGTAAACAAGCAACTTCGTAGCTACTGCTCCCTCCGGTGATCTTGATTTGGTGCTCGTGGCTCTTAAAGCCGCATATTGGCATAAAAAAAATCATACAAATGGAGAGACCTAAAAAAGCATTATCCTTTTGCCGCTCAATGGATTAATTCATTTTCCAGGAGGCGTGTAAGAAAGTCAGTTTTGCGAGGAACGGAGGTGAACGGAGATTGAGGAAGAGGATATCCAGCTTGATTTTAATCGGCATTGCCCTCTTGCTGGTTCTGGGGGCCGGCTTGCAGGGCACCGGCTTAGCTGAAGGAACCCCCCTCGCGGTGGAGATTCAAACGGACAAAGCCCGATATCAAGCTGGCGATACGGTGCGCCTAGCCATAACTCTCTCTAACCGGGGGCAAGCTGACCTGTCGGAGATTAACCTCCGGGTGCCCCTGGCCGACCTGAACGATAAGGTTGCGCACCTTGCTGGCGGAGAAAAAGTGACGCTAGAGGCCATGTTTAATATCCCCGGCAATTTTTACATGGGCTATATTGGCGTAGGGGCCTATGCTCAATGCGCGGGGGATATTGTAAGCGGCCAGGGTAAAGCCCTAGTAGTAGTTGATGAAGCGGTCAGCAACAAAGAGTGCGCATTACCGCCTCTGCCGGACAATTGGGAATCAGTGGTGCCTCTCGATCAGATCCCGGTCCCGGCCGGTGATCCCCAGGCAAAACCGGGGGTGATACCTGGAGCCGGCCTGAGCATGGTTCCTGCAGCAAGTAGATCTTCAGGTAACGGTTATCCCGACACCATTGCGGTTGACAAGAGCGCGCAGGCCACAGAAGGGTGCCGTGCTTACCAGGTCACTCTAGAGATCAGCGGGACACCGCCGGAAGTACCGGTAGATGTGATCTTGGTGATAGACCGCTCTGGCAGCATGGCCGACGGTAGCCCTCCAGCAATGTACTATGCCCAAAAAGCGGCTAAAGAGTTTGCTGCCCAGG
This sequence comes from Bacillota bacterium, assembly GCA_012797175.1. Classification (GTDB taxonomy): domain Bacteria; phylum Bacillota; class Dethiobacteria; order DTU022; family DTU022; genus JAAZPQ01. Next base: position 1,816 of record JAAZPQ010000180.1, on the reverse strand, counting down.
TGCTGCAAAAGTCCGGTAACAGGGTGGCGGTAGTCAGCTTTGCTTATACCGGGGTATGGAAATGGTGGCCCCCGGGTTATGTTGGCGATCTTGATGCTGATACAAGTATTGATATCGGCTTTTCCAGCGACTTAACCGCGGTGACGAATGCAATTGATGGCCTTGTTGCCGATGGGGGTACGAACACCGAAGCCGGGTTTATCCGGGCGAAAAACCTGATGACAGCCAGTGGACGGAAGGCTGCTAACAAGGCTATCGTCTTTTTGACCGACGGCCTACCGACGGTCAGCATCGGTCGGGCTTACGGGCCAACCGAACCGACCAATCATAACAATCATACCATCGCTGCTTACAATGCCGGTATAAGCTGCCACGATCAGGCTCACCTGTTTACGGTTAACCTGCTCACTGCTGTTCCCGATAAATGTTTATGGGTAGCCCGGGATACCATGCAGAAAGCCCAGAACGCTGGCTACTACGAGACCTTCGCGGCCGCAGACCTGTCCGATATCTACAGCGATGTTTCGCAGCAGCTCAATTACTCGGGCACCGATGCCGTGGTAATCGACAAGATACCGGCAAACTTTGAACTGGTACCCGGGAGTTTCCAAAGCAGCTCCTCGGCGCCTGTAGTCTATGACGAGGCCACAAAAGTTATCACCTGGACGGCAGGTACCGTCGGCACTAGCGCCAGCATGCGCTATAAAATTCGCGCCAGGGCCGGCTTTGAGGGTGGGGACCAGGTCCCCACCAATGATTACGCCACCTTAACCTATACCGATATCAATGAGAATCCCAATAAAACCAAGGCGTTCCCTATCCCCAAGGTAGATGTTCCGGCACCGCTGACGGTGGATGCCGGGGACGACCGGGGTCTGCCCCTGGGCAGCAGCACCCAATTAGGTGGCAGTCCCACGGCCTCTGGAGGCACCGAACCTTACACCTATTTTTGGGAATCTAACACCGATTCTACCTGGAGTTCCATTGAAGCAAATCCTACGGTGTCGCCCGCTGAAGAGACAGAGTATACCGTTACCGTCACCGATGCACAGGGCTGTATCAAGTTTGACACGGTAAAGGTAACTATTCTTAAAGGTTCCATTACTGTTAAAAAGATAATGCAAAAGGGCAGTAGCACCAGGAAGTTCCCCATTTACGTGGAAGGTGGCGGCCGTACCTGGAGCATGCTGCTGGCAGATGGCGAGTCGGCCACTATCACGGGCCTGATCCCGGGCACCTATACCATCCGGGAAACAGTGCCCATGTATTACCGGCTGGTCAGCATCAACCCTTCTACTGTAACCATTGCCCCCGACTCTCTTACCGGTGAGGTGGTAGTCACAAATCGCAAAGTGAAAGATAACTGGTTCGAGGATGATGATGAAGTAATCAATACTTTTAAGGTCGGGATTTGGATTCAGTAGCAAGCGGTAAGCTGAAAAGCAGCAGTGCAAACAGGCTGGTAGCGAGGAGGTGGTGGCGGCTATCGATGGTCCCGGGGCTTAATATAAAAAGCTAGGTTGGTTTTCCTTTTAGTTAAGGCATCAAAGATTATTAAGTCGATTGTTAAGGAGGAAGATTCATGAAGAAGAAAAAGAATGTTTTAATTGGTGTATTGGTTTTTTCTCTGGCTGCGCTTTTAGCGGTAGGGACCTGGGCCTGGTTTACTGCCACGGCGGATCCGGTGACCAACCAGTTTACTGCTGGAACGGTAAAGATTGAGATTAATGAGCATGGTTTTACAGACGTTGTAAACTGGAACCCGGGTGATACCACGGAGAAAAAGGTAAGCGTGAAAAGTAAAGGTAGCAAGGCG
>JAAZPQ010000179.1 GCA_012797175.1 Bacillota bacterium | reverse complement strand
TCTACCTCGGAGATTTACGGTAAAAGCAGCGCCCTTCCCTTTAGTGAGAGTGCGGATCGCCTTTACGGTCCTTCTTCGACCAACCGGTGGTGCTATGCTATCTCCAAGAGCGCCGCCGAACACCTCTGCTTGGGCTACGCTGCACAGGGGCTACCGGTGGTTATCCTGCGCTATTTTAACGTCTACGGTCCCCACGGGGACAGCTCACCGTACGGGGGAGTGGTCAACTGCTTTATCAATCAAGCTTTCGCCGGAAGGCCGTTGACAGTTCATGGCGACGGCCGGCAAACCCGCTGTTTTACCTATATCGATGATATTGTGGCCGGGACAATGGCGGCCGGAGAGGCTCCGGCGGCGGTAGGCCGAATCATCAATCTCGGTAGCGAGAGAGAGAGCTCCATTTTAGAGCTGGCCGAGATGGTTATCCGCCTTTCCGGGAGCAAGGGGGGGCTTCTGTTTCAGCCTTATGAAGAGTTTTACGGCTACTCCTACGAAGATATCTGCCGAAGAGTTCCGGATCTATCCGTGGCGAAGCACCTTCTGAACTACCGGACTGCGGTTTCACTGGAAGAAGGTTTAAAGAGGACCCTGGCCTGGCATCGCCGGCAGCAGGAGGGCTGGTGATAGAAGAGATAGGAGGTAGAAAATGCACAGCGCAGAAGATTTAATCAGCGTAATTATCCCTACTTGTAACCGGTGGGAGGTGCTCCGGCAGGTGCTGTGCTCTCTCGACGAGCAGGAAAGTGAGGGGTGGCCGTTTGAGGTCATTGTGGCCGATGACGGCTCGGCTGATGACACCCCGGCTCTTCTGGCCCGGAGCTCGTTCTCCTATCCTTTCGATTATCTCCGGCAGGATCGGCGTGGGCCGGCGGCGGCGCGTAATGCTGCCTTAAGAAAGGCCGCAGGGCGGATTATCCTCTTTTTAAATGATGATTGCCTTGCCGCCCCGGATCTATTGGCTCGGCACCGCAGAATGCATCGCCGGTTCGGCCCAAGCACGGTCCTGGGTCGTATTGCCTGGTCCCCGGGGATTGAGCTGCAGCCTGAAGTCAGAGCGCTCATTGATCGCTATTATTTTCCGTATGAACAGATCTCCGATCACGAAAATGTCAGCTTTGCTTTCTTTATCACCGGCAATCTCTCCTTGCCACGCTCCTGGCTGCTCAAGGCGGGCGGGTTCGACGAAGATTTTCATGAGGCCTCCTGCGAGGATATCGAGCTCGGCTACCGCCTTTACAAGTCCGGCTTGCCGATGCGCTACGATCCCGAAGCACTGGCCTATCACCTGCATCAGCTGGACTTTGACGATCTCTTTGAGCGTCAGAAAAAGTTTGCTTACTGGTTGGCTGTTTTTTTAAAGAAACACCCGCAGGCGAAAGCTTACTACGCCGGCCTACCGACGGAGAATGAGCATTTTAACGTGCCGAAGAGCGAATGCCTGCAGCTCCTGCTTAAATATGCCGCCTACCGCGGTTTTAAAGAAGCCCTACGGGCCAGGGCAAAAGAACCTTCTTCTTGACAGCTCTCCCCTTTGATTTATTTGGTTTTCCTGGAGATCCATTTTTGGATCAATTTTCAAATCGTGATAGATTCTTTTCCAGAATAGCCCGAGCATCATTAACCATAGACTGAAGCAGTTCTGCGCAGGTAGTAATCTCTTTTATAAGTCCGATAGACTGTCCCACCATCAGGGGGGCATCCTCCACATCACCTGTTTGCCAGG
>JAAZPQ010000178.1 GCA_012797175.1 Bacillota bacterium | reverse complement strand
GGAAACCGGCTCTCCGGGAGAGCGGCCACAAAAGTTTATCTCTTTGCTGCGCCGGCCCGAAGAGGCCGACCTGGATCGTTCGGGGACGCTAAGCATAAGGGAGGCGCTTCTGTTAGGTTCGGCCCTGGCTGCAGATGCGCTGGCCGCTGGTTTTGGCGCCGCCCTGATCGGATTGTCGTTTTTGCCGACGGTTCTTGCCGTGGGATTAGCCAAACTGGCTCTTCTGCCCCTGGGCGCCGCTCTCGGCCGGATGGCCGTCCGGGGAACGCCCCTACCGCATACTCCGATATGGGGTGGTGCAATCCTAATTATTATTGGTATAATAAATCTATTCTAGAGCTAAGTAAAAGATAAGCGAGAAAAGTGAGAGTATGTTCATTATCGGTTTGACCGGGGGGATCGCCTCCGGAAAGAGCACCGTCTCCCGCATGCTTGAAGAGAAGGGCGCCCTTCTGCTTGATGCCGACCGCATTGCCAGGGAGGTCGTTCTTCCCGGAAAAGAGGCCTGGCGAGAGATCAGAGACTGGCTGGGGCCGGCGATCACCTGCCCTGACGGCACTATCGACCGCGATCGCCTGGGGAAGCTGGTCTTTACGGATCCCGCCGCGCGGCAGCGGCTGAACGAGATTGTCCATCCGCGGGTTTTTGAAGAGCTCATGAGCCGCACTGAAGAGATCCGCCGTCAGCATCCTGACGCGGTGCTGGTTTACGATGTGCCGCTTCTGATCGAGGCGAAGATGGATCGGTTAGTAGACCTGGTGGTGCTGGTCTACGTGCCCGCAGAGATCCAGCTGTTGCGCCTGCAGAACCGGGACAACCTTTCGCCAGCCGAGGCTCTCTCCAGGTTGCGGGCGCAGATCTCCCTCGAAGAGAAGAGAGCTTATGCCGACGTCATTATTGATAACAGCGGCAGCCGTAGCGAGACCTTGCGCCAGGTCGATTGTTTCTGGAGAGAGCTCCAGGATCGCCTGCAGACAGCGACAGAATAAAGATCCAGGTGGTGAGAAGGCTGCGCCGGTTAGGCTATCTCCTTGCCTTTATCATTATTTTAGGGTTGACCTGCCATCTTCTGGGCAGTCCCTGGCTGGGACGGCAGTTCTATCCCTTTTATTACCAGGAAGAGATTAGCGCCGCTGCGGCCGAGCAGCAGATTGATCCCTTTTTAATTGCGGCCGTGATTCAGACTGAAAGCGGCTTCCGGGAAGATGCCGTCTCTTCAGAGGGGGCCCGGGGGCTGATGCAGCTGCTGCCTTCTACGGCAGAGTGGATCGCTACAAAAACCGGGGAAAGCGATTTTCATCCGGATAAGCTCTTTGAGCCGGGCTATAATATCACCGTCGGCAGCTGGTACCTGGCCGACCTGCTGCGGCAGTTTAACGGTAACGAGGTCATCGCCCTGGCCGCCTATAATGGCGGGCGGGGCCATGTCCAGCGCTGGCTTGAAGAAGGAGTTTGGGACGGCAGTGAGGCCGGCCTGGCACAGATTCCTTTTAGCGAGACCCGTACTTTCGTACAGCGTGCGCTGAAAAATTACCGCAGCTATCGCGATTTATATGGAGAAGAAAATTAAACCGACCCCGGCGCCAGCGCTGCACTTTCTTAAGCAGACGCCCGGCCGGACTGGAGAATTAATCAGCAACCTGTTCTAGGAGGAGAAACAATGCATAAAGTTACTTTAATTCAGGGCGATGGTATCGGCCCCGAAATTGTTGCCGCTACCTTAACTGTGGTGGAGGCGACCGGGGTGAAGGTCGCCTGGGAAGAGGCTAGCGCCGGCGAGGAAGCTCTTGAGAAATACGGCACCCCCCTGCCGGAGGAGACCCTGGCCTCGCTGCAGAAAAACAAGGTCGGCTTGAAAGGTCCGCTGACCACGCCGATCGGTTCAGGCTATCGTAGTATTAATGTGGCCCTGCGCAAAGCGCTGGATCTTTACGCCAACCTGCGCCCGGCCAAAAGTTATCCCGGGGTTAACTCGCCTTACCGGGAGATCGACCTGGTCGTGGTCCGTGAAAACACCGAAGACCTCTACGCCGGGGTGGAGCATATGGTCGGTCTCGATGCCGCCGAAAGTATCAAGATCATTACCCGCCGCGCCTCGGAGCGGATCGTTCGCTACGCCTTTGAGTACGCCCGCCAACACAATCGCCGCAAGGTCACTGCGGTACATAAGGCCAATATCTTAAAGCTAAGCGATGGGCTTTTCCTGGAGACAGCCCGCAGCGTGGCGGCGCAATATCCCGAGATCGAGTTTGAAGAGAGGATCGTGGACAACATGGCCATGCAGCTGGTGCAGAAGCCGCATCTCTATGATGTCATGGTCATGCCAAACCTCTACGGAGATATTCTCTCGGATCTCTGTGCCGGGCTTGTCGGGGGCCTGGGGGTGGCCCCTTCGGCCAATGTCGGCGATACGGTGGCCTTGTTTGAGCCGGTTCACGGCAGCGCCCCGAAATACCGGGGAGAAGATAAGGTTAACCCTACGGCGATGATCCTTACTGCGGCGCTGATGCTGCGTTATCTCGGAGAAGAAGAGGCTGCCAGCCGTATCGAGAGGGCGGTGGCAGAGGTGCTTCGTGAAGGGAAGACGGTCACCTATGACCTGGGAGGGAGCGCTGGGACCGCCGCGATGGGCCGGGCTATCGCCGATAAAGTAAGAAGCAACCGGTAGGCTGCTAAAAAAGCCAGTCTCCGGCACCGGGATTGCCGGAGACTGGCTTTCAAATAGAACCTGGAGCTTAAGACCGCTACTGATCGTCGTCTATCCTGTAAGTAGGGGTATTCCCCCGGGGAGCCGTCTTTTTTCTTTTTTCAGGCAGCTCTACGCCCAGCTCCCGGGCCACCTCTTCACGATATTTTTCCAACTTCCGGCGGTCGACATTTCGTTTCTGCTGCCGTCCCCGATTGTATTTTTTAGCCACTGTTTTCCCCCCTTTCGGGCTTCTTAATCATATTTTTTGCTTTCACCCCTTCTCTTATCCCCGAATGGTATAATTGGCTCCTTCGTTCTACAAACTAAAGGCAAAGAAAAACGAGGTGAGGGTTGATGAACGAAGTAGATGAAAGCAGGATGATCAGCCTCGGCTATGCGGCGATCAAGTATGGGGCCTGGTTAATCGGCTTGATTATAGTGCTATTTTTTTTATCCCGCTACCTGTTTCCTTTTATCCAATCTCTTTTTTAAAGAAGGCATTGCCTGGGTAATAGCCGGGCAATTTGATCACAATGGCGACGCTGCTTGAACAGCGCTTACTATTAATGCCGGAAAGGGGGGAAAGAGAAGATGATGACCACTTTTCACATTATCCATATCCTGGTCGGGCTCTGGCTGGCCCTGGTGAATGTGACCAATATCCTGACACCAACTACTCTGGCCTGGAATAACCTTGTATTGGGATTGATTGTCGCCGGCTATAACGTTTATTATCTTTTTGCTCAAAAACATGTCGAGGTCCAGTCTTAAAACTGGCTAGTTCGCCTATCTCTAAGAGGCCTCTATCCTTAATGAAGGGGCCTTTTTCTTTTCATTGCTTTGCTTTGTACACGGCCAGGGCCAGCGGCGACTAAAAACGCCGTCTTCGAAGAGGAATCACCACCCGGGTGAAGAAATAAAGAGTACTAAGATACCGGTGCTTATTTGCCGAAAAGATAGCAGCCGCTATTCTTTAATTTGCCTTAATTATGGAGGCTGAACTATGACTAAAGTAGCTGCTTTTTCTCTTGCCGGGATTAGGATGGAGCAACCCGGGGATTATGCCGCTGACCTAACCGCGTTGTTTAAAGAGCTGCAGCTTGATCTGGCTGTTTTACCGGCCCATACCTCTTTTTTACTCTGTGTGGCGTCGGGGCGGCTGGGTGAGGCTCTTGATTTTAGCGACAGCTTCAAGCTCTTTATCCGAAAATCAAAAGAGTGGAACAGAGAATTTTTACAGCTGCACAGTGAACTGGCCCGGGCAAATGAACTTTACCTGGTGGCGGGGACAACCGTTGAAGAAGAAGCCGATCGCTTCTACCATACCGCTTACTGCTTTGGACCGGACGGGGAGATCTGCGGCCGGCAGCGCCAGACTCATCTCAGCCGCGAGGAGCGTGCTTTCGGTTTAAGCAGGGGAGAAGAGCTGCCCCTCTTCGAGCTGGCCGGGATGAAAACAGGGCTCATTGTGGGCACCGATGCCCGCCATCCCGAGGTAGGCCGCATTTTTGCCCTGCAAGGGGCCGGCCTGGTTGCTCATGCCGGCGCCATTATCGCCGGGCCTGCATGTAAGACCCAGCCAGCCGGGATCTGGGCCCAGGTGCAGCAAAACCAGTTTTGGGCCGTCGAGGCACAGCTAAAAAGAACCCTGGGCGGCCGCTCTTTTGGAGCGCAGTGTACCGTAATCGGTCCTTGTGAGATCACTCCTGGTTTCACCGGCTACCTGGCCTGCGAAACCGCCAAGACCCCCTTCGCCGCAGCGGAGCTGTCCGAACCCGAACGCTTGAGAATAAAGAGCGATTATCCCCTGCTGGAGCTGCTAAATCCAAGGGCTTACCGGGGGCGGCTGCCCGAACTTTACCGCTAAAAGATGGCCGCAGTG
>JAAZPQ010000177.1 GCA_012797175.1 Bacillota bacterium | reverse complement strand
TCGGGGAGCTGAAAGGCGCCGCTCTTATCACGACCGGAAGCAAAGAGCTCGCCGCTTTTACAGCAGTTCCTGATTTCAAGAAGCGGCTCTATCCGCGGGTGCTCCCAACTGTGGAATCGATTGAGCGCTGCCTGGAACTCGAATTTCCACCGGGCCATATTATCGCCATGCAGGGCCCCTTTTCAAAAGAGTTAAACATTGCCTTGATGCGGCAATTTGAGATCAAAACTATGGTGACAAAAGATGGCGGTAAATACGGTGGTTTTCCGGAGAAACTTGCGGCGGCAGAGCAGCTTGGCGCGGCCCTAATCGTTGTTCGCCGCCCGGAGGAACAGGGCTTGACCCAGGGTGAGCTTATTCAAAAACTGTCAAAACTCTTGGAGGGCGGATAATGAAAATAAGCATTATCGGCATGGGGCCGGGTAGCACCGGGATGTTGACCGTCCAGGCAAAAGAGACTATCGATGCAGCAGAGGTGATCATCGGTGCGGAGCGTCTGCTTCAGGCATTGCCCGGGGATTGCCGTGCTGCCCGCTACGCCGTAATCGAACCTGGTAAAACCAAGCAATTGATTGAGGCGAATTCACAGGTAGAATCGATATCTGTTTTGATGAGCGGTGATACCGGCTTTTACAGCGGCGCCAGAAACCTGCTTCCCCTGCTCGAGGGATATGAAGTTGATCTTATCCCCGGAATATCCAGCGTGCAGTATTTTGCATCCAGGTTACGGCGGCCGTGGCAGGATTGGAAGCTGGTCAGCGCTCATGGCAAAAGCTGCGATGCGGCGAGCCTGGTACGCGACAATGCCGAAACCTTTTTTTTAACGGGTGGCCTGCTAACGGTGCAGGTGCTGTGTGCACAACTCCGTGATGCGGGGTTGGGAGATTGCCAGGTAACGATAGGCGAAAACCTCGGCTCTGCCCGTGAGCGCATCGTGGTAGGCACGGCCGCCGAGCTGGCCCGGCTGGATGGTCATCTACTTGCCGTTATGCTCGTCGATAACCCCACCCCGCGTAAGACGGTCTCCTGCGGCCAGCCCGATGATATCTTTCTGCGGGGAGATATTCCGATGACCAAGAGTGAGGTACGCAGTGTGATCCTCTCCAAGCTGCGGCTCTGCGAAGACGATATTGTCTACGATCTCGGTGCTGGCACGGGCTCTGTCTCTGTTGAAGCGGCGTTGTTGGCAAGATCAGGGCGGGTTTATGCTATTGAGCGCAACCCCGAGGGTTGCCGCCTCGTAGTAGAGAATGCGAAAAAGCTTGGGGCGTTCAATCTTTACTCCATTGAGGGAGAGGCTCCCGGTGCCTTTGCGGGGTTGCCCGCTCCGGATGCGGTTTTTATCGGCGGCAGCGGGGGAAAGCTCTCTGAAATACTGGAAGAGCTCCTTCGGATGAACCCTGCGGTACGTCTTGTCATTAGTGCGGTTACGTTGGAAACGCTTGCTGAGGCAACTTTGGCCTTTTCTCGCCTCTCTCTACAGAATGTGGATATCGTTCAGATCGCTGTTAACCGCGTCAAGCCGTTAGGCGGGTATCATCTGGTAATGGCGCAAAATCCCGTGTTTGTGATCAGCGGGGAGGGTGAAAATGACTGAGATACCAAGATTAATGATTGCAGCTCCCGGCAGCGAAACAGGCAAGACTACCGTCATGCTGGCATTACTGTCAGCGTTAATGAAGCGCGGCGCATCACCTGTAGCCTTTAAGTGCGGTCCGGATTATGTCGATCCGCTGTTTCACCGGGAGACCCTGGG
>JAAZPQ010000176.1 GCA_012797175.1 Bacillota bacterium | reverse complement strand
GCCAGATCAGCCCGCAGAAATTTGGGCGCGCCGATCGGCTCCTGAGAAATCTGGACAAAGGCCAGGGAGACCCCGCCGCGCTGCTCAATTCCGAAGTTGGGAATATAAAGAGCGTTCAGGCCGGCCCGGTAAGCAGCTAGCGCCAGCGTCTCTGCAAGCGCCTGGACCCCCTGCCCACCCTCCCCGGCAGCGGTAATCTTCCAAGTTCGCATTCTTCAATCCTCCTCCTGAGATAGAACGGCTATCTCACCGGGGTGGTAATAATCGCTCATCTCCTGCTCCAGAAATGACCAGGTAGCGGCGGCATTAGTCCGCCAGTTGGTCGGGCAGGTTGAGAGCGCCTCGATAAAAGAAAAATGGCCCTGCAGTTGTCGCTCAAGCCCCTGCTTAATCTTCTTTTTCAGGCGAAGCACCCGGGCTACCGTTCCCCGGGCCAGATAGGCCTTCGGGTGGGCCACTACTGCCAGCGCCTCCGGGCCCTTAAACGGTCTGCCTGTTTCAGCCTGATCGCGCCCGAAGGGTGTCGTCTCCGTTTTCTGCCCCGGCAGGGTGGTCGGGGCCATCTGCCCTCCGGTCATGGCATAAACCGTATTATTTACCAGGATGGCGGTAATCGGATCATCACGCAGCGCCGTGCTGACCAAATGCTGTAGCCCAATGGCGTAGCCGCCCCCGTCGCCCATATAGGCCACGGCGACCAGATCAGGGCTGGCTCTTTTCAACCCGACCATCACTGGGATAGTCCGCCCGTGATGGGTCTGCAGGCAAGGGAAAGTAAAGAAATCCCAGGCCAAGAGAGAACAGCCGATGTCGCAGGCAAAAAAAAGCCGCTCCCCTAGCCCCAATTCATCAATGGCCATCCCCAGGGCTTTGAGAACCAAGCCGTGGCCGCACCCCGGGCAGAAGCGGTGCGGCTTACTTTCGCGGTTCCAGCAGCGCGGCATCGACAGTTCACTCATCTAAAAGTCGCCTCCTTGATCTCTTCGGCAGTAATCCCCACCCCGGGGCGGTAGTAACTCCGGTAATCCGGCAGCCCCTCCTGAGCAGCGGCGAGGCGGATTAGATTCCCGAGCTGCCCCTCTGCCGACTCGACCACGAGTACCGCCCCACCGCTCAGCTGCAACGCCTCACGAAAGGGCTCCTCTGGAAAGGGGCGCAGGGTAATCGGGCGGAAGAAGTTGACCGGCCGTCCTTCCCGGCGCAGCTCCTGCACCGCCTGGCGCGCAGCCCGGCCGACTATGCCGTGCGCGGCAACGAGCAGCTCTCCGCCCGGTTCCCCGATAAATTCATGTTCTACCAGTTCCGGCGCCGCCCGGGCATAATCATCGAGATGTCTGCCAAGCACCTCGCTTAACTCCTCCTCCACGCTGAAAGAGTTGCGCAGGTGCAGCAAGGGTTCATCTTGACCCGCTCTTTTTGAGCCTAGGATAGATTCCTTGGGGATAGGGCCGATCCCACGCTCTGCGGGGTCATAAAGCTGCAGCGCCTCCCTCATCTTAGCCTGGTAGCCATCGCCGAGGATAAAAGTGGGAAAACGGTAGCGCCAAGCATTATGGAAGGCCTTGATTGTATAATCATAGAGCTCCTGGTGACTGCTTGTTGAGTAGACCAAGCGCAGCCCCTCCCCGTT
>JAAZPQ010000175.1 GCA_012797175.1 Bacillota bacterium | reverse complement strand
TTTTCATACTCCATCCTCTTTTTTAGATAAATTATAGACCAGCTCTTTAAAATAATTTCCCCTGGCCTCGTAATCGGTAAATTGATCCCAGCTGGTACAGGCCGGTGAAAGCAAGACAATCTCGCCTGGCCGTGCCGCCGCCCAGGCCCCGGCTACCGCCTCCTCCAGGCTGCCAACCTGTTCGTAGGCGGCGAAGCTGGCCCGGTCGACCGCCCGGGCCAGCTTCGCCCTGGACTCTCCAAAAAGAAGCAGGTAGCGGACCTCTTCCTTAATCACAGCAGCCAGTTCCGTAAAATCACTCCCTTTATCCCGGCCCCCGGCGATGAGGATCTTCTTTTTCCCGGGAAATGAACGCAGCGCCCGGATCACCGCCCCGGGATTGGTCCCCTTGGAGTCGTTGATAAACTGCACTCCGCCGATCTCGGCTACGGGCTCGAGACGATGGGCTAGCGCCCGAAAACGGCGCAGCACCCGGCCAATTGCCTCCGGTGCCGCCCCCGCCGCCCAGGCCGCCGCCGAAGCCGCAAGGGCATTTTCCAGGTTGTGCTCACCCGGTAGGGCCACCTCCTTAACCGGGCAGAGGTGGGCCACGGCCCGGCCCCGGTTAAAGAGGGCCACCTGGCCGCGCTCAAGACCAGCACCGTCCTCCACCGGGCCCCGGGCAAACCAGAGTAGCGTCCCGGGGACCTTCTCCTGTAGCCGGGCCACGGCAGGATCGGAAGCATTGAGCACGGCAAAGTCTCCCTCCGCCTGATTTTCGAAGAGACGTACCTTGGCCCGGTAATAGTTTTCCACGCTGCCGTGATAGTCAAGATGATCCTCCGCAAAATTTAAAAACAGCGCCACCGCCGGGCGAAATTTCAGGATATCGGCAAGCTGAAAACTGCTCAGCTCGGCGGCTACCGCCCCGCCTGTACCGACCCGGCCAGCCGCGGCACAGAGCGGCATGCCGATATTTCCGGCGGCCATGGCTCCGTTAAACCGCGCTTCAGCAAGCATCTCCGCCACCAGCGCAGTGGTGGTGGTTTTACCGTTGGTCCCGGTAATCCCGATCAGGGGAGCCCTCATAAAAGCATATGCCAGTTCAATCTCCGATAAAACCGGTATTTGCAGCGCCTTCGCTCTCTGAAAGAGCTCCAGTGACGGCGGAATACCGGGGCTCTTGATCACCAGCCCGACCGCAGGTGTAACCAGCTCCGGGGGGTTTTCCCCGGTCACTACCCGGAGCTGTTTATATTTTTTTAAGGCGGCCAGCTCCTGCTGCAGCGCGGCGGCCGGCCGGAGGTCGGTAACAATCACCTCACACGCTCCTTTTTCGGCCAGCAGCGCCGCGGCAGCGGCTCCGCTGCGGGCCAGACCGGCAACGATAACCGGCTGATGACGAATCAGATCAATCAAGCAGACCAGGCCTCCTGTCTACGTCCCTATGTCGAAAAGAGAGCTCTACAACCACCACTCCAGAAGCCCAACCAGGGCAAAGATAAAGGTCAACCCCCAGAACGCCGTGACCACCTGCCATTCACCCCATCCTTTCAGCTCGAAATGGTGGTGCAGCGGAGCCATCAGGAGAAGCCGCCGTCCGGTCAGCTGAAAACTAAAGACCTGTAAGATCACCGAAAGGGCTTCGAGAACATAGATCCCTCCGATTACCACCAGCGAAAGCTCCGCCTTGGTCAGGATGGCCGCGGCAGCCAGGGCACCGCCCAGGCCCAGCGAGCCAACATCGCCCATAAAGATACGGGCCGGGTGCAGGTTATAGATCAGAAAGCCGAAAGTGCCGCCGACCAGGGCGCCGCAGAAGAGGGCCAGGTCATAGCAGTCGCTTTCCAGGGCAATATAGAGAAAAGCCAGCAGGGCGATGATCGCCGTCCCCGCGGCCAGCCCGTCGATACCGTCGCTGAGATTGACTGCATTGGTCGTCGCTATTATTATTATAAAAATAAAAAAAGGATAAAACCAGCCCAGGTTGAGCGTTAAGCTGCTAAAGGGCAGCGCTACTGCCGGGTTATAATACCCGGACAGGTAGAGCAGCCCGGTAAAGAGGGCCGTGAGCAGGGCCTGCCCGGCGATCTTGTCCCGTGCTTTCAGACCCAGCGAACGCCCGCGAGAGATCTTGGCATAATCATCGAGCCAGCCGATCAGGGCACTGCCCATGGTCAGTAGCGCTGCCATCCCGAGGAGCGGTGTAAAATAGCCCTGGATCAGAAGGGCAACCCCGGCAGCGATTAAAAAAATGACCCCGCCTGCCGTCGGCGTCCCCGCTTTCTTCAGGTGGTGGGCAGGACCG
>JAAZPQ010000174.1 GCA_012797175.1 Bacillota bacterium | reverse complement strand
GCGCGGATTGCGCCCGAGAAAATCTTCTTCCTTTGCTTCACGTTCCTGGCGCAACTGTGCAACCCGGCGCTCTGCTTCCGCTGCAGTATAAAAAGCCTCCCGGGGATAGTTTTTATTTTGGGGATCCCAGAGCATATACTCTTCGATTCCCAGCGCCTGGGCGGCATCGATCTGCGCCCTGATCTGGGCAGGGCCATAGTGGATGTACCGTCCACTGCCAAGCCACCTGGCGGTAAATGCCTGCAGCCAGGGGCGGATGATCGCTGGTTTCTCGAGCGTTGCATTGCGCTTGAGCGCGTCGCTTAAAGCGCCGGTAACGGTAACGATGGGGTTGGTATCGGGAAAACGCAGGCCAAACCAGTTCTGATTAGGATAGTAGTGGCTCGGATAGATCATCGGGCAGATATAGTCGCTAGCAGTGGCGAAATCTTCCCAGATCTGGCCGATATCGTCGACGTCACCCCAGGAGCTGGCGATTACGCCGAAGACATCGTAAGCCACGTGAACCTGGTAAGGAGCCAGCTCCCGGCGGGCTTTCTCCATAAAGCCGCGAATCGCCTCTGCCTTAGTCCGTCCGTTGCTGCCCGGGAAGCCGGCCACCTGCTCTACAGAGGCGGCGCTGTCAGGAAAGCGGATATAGTCGAACTGGATCTCGCGGAAGCCGAGCAAGGCCGCCTCCTTGGCGATAGCGATATTGTAATCCCAAAGCTCCTCGATATAGGGATTGCCCCAGGCAAAGCCCCGGCTATCCCGGTAGAGGCCGCCGCTCTTTAACGGAATACACCATTCCGGTTTTTTGGCGGGAAGGGTTTTGCTGTCCCGGAAAGCAACAATCCGGGCAATGGTATAGATTCCCCGCTCGTGCAGATCCTCTAAGGTAGCCCTGATATCAGGGATCAGGTGCGGATCATAGTATGCTTCCAGTTCGTTCACGATGGGGAGATCGCTCTGGTAGGAGAGTTTCCCGTGATCATCCTTGATATCGATGACCACAGCGTTGAGCTCGGTCTCTTCAATCAACTTAAGTATCTGTTCATATCTAGCCGGATAGCCTACCGTATGGCCGGTGAGGTAGAGCCCCCGTACTTTTACCGGCGGGTTATCCGGCAGATCTAAAGGAGGCAGCGGCACGTAGAAAGATCCCTGTTTTTCTTTAAGCTCCTCATTGCGGCTCTGCCACTCTTCCTGGCGCTGCCTGGCCTCTTCTTCAGGATCAGGTTCATCCTGCCCGGGATTATCCGGCGGCGCAGTCTCCGAGCCGACCCAAAGACATCCGGAGAGAGTGGTCAGGAGAGCAATTAAAATTACAAGTAAGATCGAGAGACGGTATTTCGGTAGCTGTTTCAGTGCAATTACCTCCCTTGAATGCGCTTTTTTAATGGACTGACATGAAACTACTATATCGAAGTCTTATGTAAACTTCGAATACGGGAAAGCAGCTTCCTAAATCGAAAAGAAACTTTGGACCATCTTCTGAAGGGTTTTCGCCGGCCTGACGCTGAAATAAAGTGGCAATCTAATTTATGCCATCTCCACCCGGCCTGCTGCTTTAAAATAATTCGCTGTTATTTATTTATTTTCCTGCGCTAAAGTTTTTAAATTTCGCCCTATTTTTCGCCCAAATCATCTTAACTTTGCATAAAAAAACCGCCCTGCCAGGGCGGTTTAAACCATCCGGTTTACTTCTCAGATTTAAACCTGCGCTCAAGTTGTTTCATCTTCTCGACAATGCCGCCGTATTCCAGCTCTGAATAAGGGAGCATGGCTGCACCCGAGAAACCCTGCCGGCGTAGTTCGGTGGCCTTGCGGGCAACCTTTTTTCTAACATAATCCCAGTAGGGATGTTCAAAGCAGTCCACCGGCTCAGTAAACTTACCGTTTTTTACACAGAAAGCCGTCGCGGTGACGATGGGCGGACCGTCAAAGAAAGAGGTGCCGCAACCCGCCTGGACCGGCATCAGCGGGCCGGTATGGCTGCCGCGCATAAAACCGGCAACATAGTGGCCGATACTGTAAGGTGAGAGGATTTCACCAGCCGCAGGAAACGAACCCTGAACCCGGATCAGCATAACCGGGTCGTCTTTTCCGATATATTTTCCGGCAATGTTGTGCAGCCGGGTGGTGCTGGCCGCTACCGCCTGTTCCCCAGTCTCCCGCGAATAGATCTTCGAGACAACAAAACGCTCGTTATCACGCAGCAGAGCGGCAATATCGTAGAGATCTTCCGGAGCATTCAGCTCGATAGAGCGATCTTTTTCAGTATGTTCTACATCCAGAATCACATACTTAAAGCCTTTACTCATCTTCGGCGAAAGAATTAGGCCGGAGCAGTGCATGGGGTCGGCAAAACTTAAGTAAAGCGGCAGGTTGTAAGCACCGGGATCGGTCTTATCCGCGGCGAAGAAGATAAACGGTTCATTCTCCCGCTCTTCGAATTCCATCTCAGCCACGGCCGGTCCCAGGCCCTTAATGTTGCCGGAAAAAGAGTCTTTCAGTAGATCCTGGCCGGCGCCATAGAGCCCCTCGTCCTTGGCCTTTGCCGTCCCTGCTACAAACGCATTCCAGGCCAGTTCGTGAATAGCACTGTTGCCAGTTCCTTCCCGGTGGGAAAAGAGAATGGCGATATCGTCACCGGTGCTGCTAATCCGGTAGTCGATGATTAGACTCCCTTTTTCACGTTCAATATGCTCTTCAACCGTCTTCATAAGTGTTTTGCTCGGCCTGAGATGGCCGCCAATACTGCCGATATCAGCCTTGATCACACTTAGTGTAATCTTCAAAGCAGTTCCTCCTTAATAATTCATCTAAATTTTTTCGGTGATGCAAGCATAAAATGGCTGCTTCCTCTCGATTATGCTACTATAATATATTAATTCAACTGACCTATAAGAAGATCCTTCTTAAAATAAAGTAGCACATTAAATTTTATTAATCTTCAACAGTATTTAAGCGTTCCGTTATCTTTTTCTATAAAGGAATTTCGCTCGAATATCGAGAATTTTATTGTGATGTCCAATTAATAAGGTGGTAGATTATGAGTAAGAATGTCACCACGCTATTGAGGGAGCTTTTTGCCGAGCACGAATTGGAAAAATTTGCTCTACAGATTGAGGAGCAGGAAGGCCGGATTCGCTTGTCGGGTTCCGTGGATTACTGGGAGCAGGTGGTGACGGCGGGACACCTGGCCGGAGGAATCCGGGGAGTGCGCAGCGTAGTCAACGAGATTACCGCTGCTTTGGAGCCGCCGCCGCCTTACCGGGCCCCGGTTGGGAATCCCACGGTCATCGGTGAAGCCGATGTGGTCATTATTGGCGCCGGCATCGTCGGAGCGGCGATCGCCCGGGAGCTCTCCCGTTATCAACTAAGTGTTATTGTCCTGGAAAAGGAGGCCGATGTAGCCTGCGGGGCAAGTAAGGCGAACAACGGGATGGTCCATTCCGGCATTGTCCAGGAACCGGACAGTCTGCGCAGCCGGCTGAACTTGCGCGGCAATGCCCTTTTCGAGGAGGTCTGCCGCGAACTTGATGTCCCCTTCCAGCGCTGTAACCTGGCCGTGAATGTGTTTAAGGAAGAGGAGCTTTTTCTTCTCGAGCTGCTGAAGGCGCGGGGAGAGATGAGCGGAATCCCCGTACAGCTAGTCGATCCGACGGAGCTAACCGCTCTCGAGCCTGCCCTCAGCCCCGAGATCAAGGGAGCCCTTCTCGCTCCCACCACCGCCATGACCTCCCCCTACCAGCTGACCATCGCCTATGCCGAAAATGCCATCACCAACGGAGCGCGCTTTTACTTAAATACCGAGGTTACCGCCCTCGAGCAGAAAGAGGGCGCTCTCACCGGTGTCATTACGACCAGGGGGAGCTTTCGGACCCGCTGCTGTATCAACGCTGCCGGGGTCTATGCCGACCGGATTGCGGCGATGGCCGGGCCTCCTGAATTTACAATCCATCCTCGTAAAGGTGAATTTATCATTTTTGACCGTGAATCGGCGGTAGAACATGCCGCCATAGCCACCGGGATCCTTGAGCTGGCCCGTGATCCCTACACCAAGGGGGGCGGCACGATGCTGACCGTAGACGGCAACCCCGAATGGGGCCCGACCGCCGTAGAGGTCTGCGACCGTGAAGATACTTCGGTCACGGCGGAGGGATTAAACCGGCTTCTGGAGAAGTTCAGCCCGCTTCTGCCCGGCTACGAGGCCCGTCCGGCAATCATTACCTATTTTGCTGGTGTCAGGGCCGCCACTTATATCGAAGATTTTCATATCGCTCCGTCGAACTATCTGCAGGGGCTCATTCACGTGGCCGGAATCCAATCCCCGGGTCTTGCTGCAGCCCCGGCCATCGCTGAGCTGGTCTTAGAGATCTTGCAGGAAGAAGGAATGGTACTGCTAGAAAAAGAAAGCTTTAACCCGTGCCGCCGGGAGCCGCCGCCGTTTAGCGAACTTCCGTTAGCCGAACAAAACCGGCTCATCCGCGAAGATCCACGTTACGGGCATATTGTCTGCCGCTGTGAGCAGATCAGCGAGAAAGAGATTGTCGATGCCCTTCACCGCCCTCTTCCAACCCTGACCCTCGATGCGGTGAAGCGCCGGACCCGGGTCGGAATGGGACGCTGCCAGGGCGGCTTTTGCCTGCCGCGGGTGCTCCTGATCATCTCTCGGGAGCTAGGCCTCCCCCTGGAGAAGGTAACCAAAAGTGGCCCCGGTTCCCCTCTTTTCAGCCGGCGGACCAAGGAGCCTCTCCCCCGGAAGGAGGCGATCAGCCGGTGAACCACGAACAAATTGCAGTTATCGGCGGCGGCCCGGCGGGTTTAGCTGCCGCACTGGCCGCATCTGAAGCAGGGGCCGACGAAATTGTTTTAATCGAGCGTGATCGGGAGCTGGGCGGCATCCTTAACCAGTGCGTTCATGACGGCTTCGGCAATTTGATTTTTGGCTGCAGCCTGACCGGACCGGAATATGCGCATCGCTTTGTCGATCAGCTGCCGCAGCACCCCCCGATTAAAGTGCTCACCGACACGATGGTCTTACAGCTAAAGCAGGACCGCCGCCTGAAAGCGGTGAACAGAGAAGGAGCCTTTGAGATGAAACCGGGAGCCGTAATCCTGGCGATGGGCTGCCGGGAGCGCAGCCGTTTCCAGGTGATGATCCCCGGCTACCGTCCGGCCGGGGTCTATACCGCCGGGGCGGTGCAGCGGCTGATCAATATGGAAGGGCTTATGCCCGGTGAGCGGGTGGTCATTCTCGGCTCCGGTGATATCGGGCTGATCATGGCCCGCCGCCTCACTCTTGAAGGTGCAAAGGTCCTCGGAGTTTTTGAGATTCTTCCCCGCCCCGGCGGGCTTACCCGCAACGTCGTCCAGTGTCTCCATGATTTTGAAATTCCGCTCTACCTGTCC
The DNA here is from genome assembly GCA_012797175.1 of Bacillota bacterium. Taxonomy (GTDB): domain Bacteria; phylum Bacillota; class Dethiobacteria; order DTU022; family DTU022; genus JAAZPQ01. Next base: position 1,040 of record JAAZPQ010000174.1, on the reverse strand, counting down.
CACACGGTGACCTTCATTCATGGCAAAAAAAGACTCCAGGGGGTTTCGGTAGCCCCGGTCGACCACCTGGGAAAACCGCTCCAGGAGCAGGAACGCTTCATCCCCTGCGACACCCTGATTCTTTCCGTGGGCCTAATCCCGGAAAACGAGCTTTCGCGCAGCGCCGGCATGATCATCGACCCGTCTACCGGGGGGCCGCGGGTGGATCAGGATATGGCCACCAGCGTCGAGGGTATCTTTGCTGGTGGTAACGTAGTCCTGGTCTACGACCTGGTTGACGAGGTGACCCGGGCGGCCCGGATTGCTGGGCGTGCTGCCGCCCATTACGTTTCCGGCGTGAAACGCACCGCCGGCCGTCTGATCTTGCAGCCCGGTGAAAATGTGGCTGCGCTGGTGCCGCAGCAGCTCAGCCTGCCTTTAAAAGCAGGTGAAAAAATTAATCTCTACCTGCGCGTCAGCTCTGAAATACGCGACGCCGTGGTAACCCTGCTCCGGCAAGGTAAGGTTATTTTCCAGAAGAAGCTGCGCATTGTTCGTCCTCCAGAGATGGTCCATCTACAGATCGAAAGTTCTCTTTTTGAGGATTTACATGACGGTGAAGAGATTACCTGCCGGGTAACGGCACAAGAGGTGAACCAGAATTGAACGGGGAGCAGCAAATTACCTGCATCGTCTGTCCACTGGGCTGCACCATTACAGTCGCTAAAGAACGGGGCGGCCTTAAAGTAAGCGGGCATGAATGCCGGCGCGGCGAAAAGTATGCCCTTCAAGAGGCTACCGATCCCCGCCGGGTCTTAACCGGAACTGTCAAAGTAAGCGGCGGGTTTTTACCCCGCCTTCCGGTAAAAACCACGCAGCCGATTCCCAAGGAGAACATCTTGAAAGCCGCCCGCCTGCTGAACTCCATCAAGCTCTCCGCACCACTGCGCTGCGGAGAGCTGATCGTCGCCAACTTTGCCGGCAGCGACGCCGATCTCATCGCCACCCGGGACCTCGGGACAAAAAGGTGACAGGGGGACGTTTCTTCTGTCACCTAACTG
>JAAZPQ010000173.1 GCA_012797175.1 Bacillota bacterium | reverse complement strand
TTTTCCTGCATAAGCAAGGCCGCTTCCTCGAGGATAGTCTCAGGAGTAACTGTAAATATCTCCTTGGTCATAATATCTTTGATCTTGATTTTGGGAAAAAGATAATTGATCTCCCATATCGATAAACTCGTAGCGGAGGAAGGAGAGGCCTTCATCAGATCCTGTTCCGTGACCAGGCCGGCAATCTTCCCCTTTGCCATCACCGGAAGCCGCCTGATAGAATGCTCCTTCATCAACCTGAGAGCTTCCCCCAAGGAATCTTCGGGAGTTACGGTCACCGGACTTGTTGTCATGTAATCTCGGACAAACATAGATCTTCCCCCCGCGCAATGAATTTATTGATCATATTTCTATTCTAATTTCTGCAGACAGATGATAAATCCTCTCTCGATTGACAGAAGGAATCATTATCAGGCCACCGCGCAGAAGAAACTTTATCTTTATATTCAAGTGGTTAAAGAGAGAGGCCAGGAAGCTGTTTAAAAAATAAACCGCCCTTAACCCACCGGGGTTAAAATATTCTCGGTTAAAATTAATTGTCTTCACTGTCGTTTAAATGTGTTCTTGACTCGCTCCATTCGAATACCTCCCACCCTGATTTTTCAGGTTCCAAAAAATGTGGCGGGGCATCATAGAGCATCCTGCTGTCGTGCGCATAATCTTTGACATAGCCTTTTCCTGATGTTAGCCCTACCGGTCCTCGAGTCTTTTGAATGAGAGCTCCTCGCAGGGTCAACTTTCCTGAACTTGGGGGATAATATTGGTAATCTTTGTTTTCAAAACTTTTGCTAATAGCAAAAAGGGCCGCATGGATGGTTAAATTCTGTGGATAGGAAAGTATGCCCGTATTTTCGCTCCCGCTTTCTTTAAACCAGCCCCTGGTTAAAATCCGGATATAATTGTTCGCCACCAGGCCCAGGATATCGTTGCCGACAGCTTTATAGCCCGTGAGCTCATTTCGCTCATAAACCGGGCTAAAAGTTGTCGCCGCAAGTGTAATACCCCCGGTAGGGGTTACCTGATTTGAATCAAAATAACCTTGCTGGTTTTTTTCTTTATCCGGGATCCACTTAGTAGGATCTTTGCCGGTAATGTAGATATCATTTGACGCGGCGATGGTTAAGCGCCCTTTCAGCGTTCCGGAAACAAAGGCGTTGCCGCTGCCCGAATTAAACCTCTTATCATAGTCAGATGTGGTACCGTTTACGTAGATAACGCCATTGTTAGGAAGCGCCATCTTCTTCGGTGCCCAGTTATTGATGTTCTTATTTCTAATAGTGATGGTCCCATCTGCATTTAACATGATACTGGTTCTTCCTTCAAAGAGATAGCCATCAGATTGGGCCAGAATTTTCAGCTTTGTGTTTGTGGTCGGAAAATTTATCGGCGCAACCCGGCTAGCTCCTTTCCGAAAATCAGGATTACTGCCGGATGAATGATAAACTATATTTTTAACGTAACTTACCGGCCCATAAAATACAGGCCTCCCCATGACCCGAAGGGTAGTGTTGGTATGATAAGGGCCAAAGCATTTTTCACCGTCCGTCCACCAAATATCGTCGCCATCATTATCCGAGAAATAGACATGTTCGGTGAAAGAGCGTTTTTTTAAGACTACGTCTACCGTCCTGAGATCACTTTTTTCGTTTACCGGGTCCTTCGGCCACCCGGTGGAACGGATAGTCACCTCGTTGCTCTTGTCATCATTGATTACCTCCAAGCGATAGTAGCCGTCTTCATAAGCGATATCTTCATTTAACAGCGGAGGACCCTGGCTGGAGCTATCTTCGCTGTTAATGTAGGCCAGGTAATGATGAATTCCGGCCTCGGCATAATGAAAAGCTTTTACCGATGACGAAAACCGCGAGCCCATCACGAACTGGTTCGTCACCAGGGTTAAAGTGGCAACGACGATTATGGAAAGAATGCCCAGCAGAATCAAAACCCAGGCCAACAGTACCCCTTTCTCACTGGTCCATAACCGCTTAACCATCTAGAGAACCTCCTTACTGCGAATGGTGAAGGTGGTATCTACCTCCAGCTTTCTGGAAAAATCACCCTGAGAAGTCCCGATAAGTAATTTTAGCTCGACCTTATTGCCAGAAATAGAGAATACTTGTACCGCCTGACCATATTCGTCTACATCCTGATAGATATTTTCATGCTTCGTTTCCATGACAGTTTCTCCAGCAGGGGTGGAGACTTTTCTTCGCAGGACATTGTCACTTTGAAGAACATACTCGATAATCTTCTCTTCTCCATCCATGAAATTATGTATTCTTAACCCACGACCATTGCTTAGAATCTTAACCCCCGGCTGGCCCTGGCTTCCTCTTCTTGCCGAGCGGATATCGCGTTCAACTTGCATTAATAAGAGCTGTGCCTCCGAGGTTACGGCAGCTTCGGTATTGGCCATATGCCAGCTTCTTTGTGAAAAACCTAAAAAATTAAATATGGCTACTGCAACAATCGTGAGCAAGCTTAAAGCTACCAGCAGCTCCGTAAGGGTCATCCCCCGGCAATCCTTTATTGTGATCTTTACTCTTTCAAACAAAGCATTTCACCTTCTTACCATCACCAGCCACCAGCAGCTATTACCTTAAAAATGACCGCCAAAACAGGCGATTGCTTAAGGTAGATCTAATGATTCTTTATCAGTACAATGTTATTGATATTAGTCTTCATCATTTACATTAAGAGCCAGGGTTACCGTAAGGCTTGTCCCCGGTGCTTCAAATGTCCCGTCCCAGGGCGAACCGTTTGCCCGCAGGGGCTTATTATCATCTATTGACATATCGTAAGAGAGAGCTTCCCCGGTTAGTGTTAAGTAGTAAGCACCGCCAAAACCGTCTCCTACCGGCCAGAGATCGGTGAAGCTAACCGATGAACTACCGGTAATCTTTTTTTCCTTGTAAAGCGCTTCGCCATTTTCGTCCATAAAAGGCATACACAGGGTGACCTTCCCGCTTACTGGGAGGGCATTTCCTTCGGGGTCGGTAAATTTAACCTTCAGGCTGCAAGGGATTTCAAGTTCGATAATAATATCCTCAGTAATGCTGCCTTCGGCAACCGCCACCTCAAAAGAACTGGTGCCGGGCATCATGATCATCGGGGGGTTCACACTGTCAAGAACCGGTTCCACCGTGTATGTCCCTTCGTCAAGCTCCAAAAAAAGGGCCTTTCCCAAGGCATTGGTCCAGGCACTGACTCTTTTCTTATTTTTAATCGCATAGATCCTTAAATTACGAACCGGCAGCCGGCGCCCTTCTTCCAGCCAACCCCGGTAAGCATAAATCCTAATGTTCGCCCCTTTGAGAGGAGGAAGCGCATAATCTCTGGATACGGCAGTCTCAGCGATAACCGTTGTGCCCTTGCTGGCAAATAGACCCTTGGGAGATACTGTTACTCTAATCCCCTTGTAATCCCAGCTGGGATAACCGCTTTCATCCAACTCTAGCCAGTTGATAATCGTCTTTATCTTGTATTTGCGCCCATCGACAGTTCTCTCCTCTTCCAGAGCGAGTGTTCCCCCGGGACTTCCTTCTTCTAAGCCGATATCATCGAAAGGCATCGTGCGCAGCTCTTCAATGACCTCATTGGCTAAGCTTGTCGCTACTGCCCGAATACGGTTTTTCTCTGATGTTTCCAAAACAAACAGAAGAAAGGGAGAAAAAGTCAGGGTAATTAACAAGATTAACGCGGCTGACACCAATACCTCGGCCAAAGTGAAACCGCTCTCATCCTTCACACGAAAATCAGGCTTCGGCATTTTTATCTCCTCCGCAAGGCCACTTGAGAATGAAAGAATATTTAAAATATTGCTTAGTCTGTCGAATTATAGCAATAATTTCTATGTCTGTCAATGGTATCTTTTTTCTATATTTTTAAAAGCAGGCTAAAAGTGCCAAGGCCTGGAGAGGTTTCCCAACACCATATTTATCTTGGAACGGTTTCACCCAGCCAAATATATACTCATTACCACAGCCCATGTTCCCCATCTGAGAGATTTAGTATACAAAGAGATTGAATCTGGGAAAAAAGAGGCGATATGGTATATTATTGGAAAGTTACCTCTCCCTCTATCAGCGCCAGTCACCGAAGGGCGGAAATTCCTCCAGCAGTTGCTCGATGGTTACCTTAGCAAGGGATCTTTCCAACGCCTCTCGCGCCTGTTCCAGGTGCGGTAGAAGAACCTGATTAATCCTGCTCCCGATGGGACAACGGGGATTTTGAGCCTCATGCAGACCAAACAGCCGATCCTCATCGGTCAGCTCCATCGCCCGGTAGACATCAAGCAGGGTGATCTGATCAATATCCCGCGCCAGCTTCATCCCGCCGGTACCGGGCGCAACGGAAATTAGATCTGCCTTCTTCAGATAGCCCATGATTCTACGAATCAGCACCGGATTTGTGTTGACGCTGAAGGCTATCGCATCGCTTGTTACCTTCAGATCTTCCGGGCACCAGGCCAGGATAATGAGCAGCTGCACCGCAACCGGAAACCTGCTACTTAGCTTCATTGTCTCATCTCAATACCGGGGCTCATTATATTTTCTCTACTCGGCATGGGATACGGCGATGCATGGGAGTACACATCTCGTCACGGTCTGTCCTATGCACCAGCTCATTGACGTTGACACCATATTTCTTACCGTCATAGATTAGACCGCCGCCATGACGGATATAGACGCAGCCTTCTGCTGCACGTGGAGTTATTTCCACTTCGATCTCCGCTGAAGAGGCCCGGGTGGTAATTCGCGCCTTTTCCCCGTCGGCCAGGCCAAGACGAGCTGCATCCGCTTCGCTGACCAGCATGGTCGCCCAGCGGCGTGACCTGTTCCAGGCCGGGTTGCGCAGGTAGGTATTTGCCACTGTATCCACATGTAATCCCGCATGAAGGATCAGTGGATATTCTTCGGGCATTTCCAGTTCTTTGAGCTCACTTTCAATGGTTGCTCTTTTAACCGGCGTAAATAGTTCTTCAATCTTTAAAGCAAGCTTTTTGTCATCGGTGCGCAGCATGCTAAAATTATCCTCTTGGAATTTAGACAGGTATAAACCCTGCGGATGAGCCAGGATATCATCAAACATGGTTTCAATCATGGTAAAGTCGGTCGGATAGCCCATCGCCGCAGCACCTGCTTTAAACGCCTGGCTGCTGCTGACAAGAAGGCCTACAATCAGCGCCTGATTAACCGAGCCAAGGGTGCGTCCCAAGGTCTCTGCCAAGATCAAGGGCATTATACGGGCATGCTGAGGATTTTCTTGCATGAAAGCGCTGATAACACTTAAATGGGCGGTGATGCCCTTTGTGCCTGCTTCATAGAGAGATTCAGGCAACTCTGGCAAGAATCCCATCGCCTTTGCCAGCTCAAGGATGATCGCTGAACCTTCCTTGCTCTCTTCGCTGAGCGGCTCCAGCACCGGCTGGCGCATCTGGAAGAAAAGATCGGGATAGCTATAGTTAAAGCAGGTAGTATCATAGGTTTCCATGTAGCTGCGGCACGGTAGGATATAATCACAGAGCCGGGCCGTTTCACTGTAGGCCACTTCAATACAGACTGAAAGCTCCAGTGCTGCGAAAGCCTTCTCATAAGCCAGTGTATCCGGGTACGAACGCAGCGGGTTGCAGGCGCTGACAATTAACGCTCTGATACGTTCAGGATGGTCATTTAAGATTTCATCAGGGAGAATAGCAGGCGGAAAGGAGCCCATGACCGGAAACATATTGTGTTTGACAGTACGCCATGTCTTTGGATTTCGCTCATCGCTGTTACTACCCATCGGATAAAGAAAAGCCGGATAGAGCTGCCCGCCTTCCACGCAAAACCGGCCCGTTATCGCCCGCAGAATGTGCAGCATGTAGCAGTTAATGGTGGAGTTACGGTTCATATAGATGCCCAGATCCTCATGGATACAGGATTTGGTTTGCGCAATGAGGCGGGTTGCCTCGAAAACCTGGTCATAATCGAGGTCGCAGACTTCTTCCACGGCACGGCGGGCCTCAAAGCCCTCAAAAAGAGGCTCTAGTTCATCCCATCCGTTGATATGTGCTTCGATGAAATTACGGTCCTCCCAGCCGTGGTCCAGGATAAGGCGGATCATGGCCTTGAGAAGCATGGTGTCCGTCCCCGGGCGCAATGCCAGGTGGATATCGGCACGCTCGGCTGTTTCTGAGCGACGCGGATCGATAACGATAAGCCTACGCTGGGGATCTGCTTTAATCTCTTTGATTAGCTCCCGGGTGCGCGGCTCTTGGTGACTCATCCACCCGTTCCAGCCCCAGGCCACCACCGTATCGGCACGGTGCGGATCCGGCAAGGTGATCAATCCCTGCCGACCGGCAACGCGGCCGTCTACCCAGAAAACATTGGAGAATTCCTGGGCCAGGGAGGAATAATAATAACGGGAGCCGAGAAGCCTTAGCAAGCGCAGGCCGATACCGACTTCCATCTGCCCGCCGGTTCCCCCGCCGCCCATGTAAGCAAAGGCTTTCGGACCGTGCTGCTCTCTAATATCTAGCATTTTTTCGGAAATTTCACTAATGGCCTGTTCCCAGCTGATCCTTTCATGACCGTCGCCAACTTTTTTCATCGGATAAAAAACACGATCGGCATTATGTGCATAATGGGCCATGTTCAAGCCCTTACGGCAGCAGTAGCCCCGGCTGCGCGGATTATCCTGATCACCGCGCACCTTTACAATACGGTTGTTCTCTACCTTCATTTCTAGACCACAGTTCTGGGCACAGAGTACACAGCTACTTTTTTTCCATTCTCCCACCCGTTTCACTCCTTTTGTGGTTATGCTGCCCCTTTTTACAGGGAAAGATGTAACTGCCTTGGTTACAAGGCTAACATGGCTCTAGTTACCTGTCAATGAGGCATTTGCGTTGCCTCCGTTATTTGCAAGAAAATCGATGATTTTAAAGGGGCAAACAGTCTGATTTAACGCAAAGTGCCCTTAAGCTATATAAAAAGTTGTTCTAGCCTAAAAACAAACCCCATTTACTGAACAACA
>JAAZPQ010000172.1 GCA_012797175.1 Bacillota bacterium | reverse complement strand
TCAGCCTGCTTATAAGATCGCCCGGCCGGCAAAACGGCCGCCTTCACCGAGTAATTCTTCGATACGCAGAAGCTGATTATACTTGGCTACGCGATCTACCCGGGAGGGAGCCCCGGCCTTAATCATCCCCGCTCCAACCGCTACCGCCAGGTCAGCGATAAAACTGTCATCGGTTTCACCAGAACGGTGCGAAATAATTGCGCTGTAGCCGGAGCGATGCGCCAGGTCTACTGCTTCCAGAGTTTCGCTCAGGGTGCCCACCTGGTTCAGCTTGATCAAGATGGCATTACCGACTCTTCTTTCAATTCCGGTGGTCAAGCGGCACGGGTTGGTTACAAAGAGATCGTCGCCGACAAGCTTCATCTTCTTTCCCAGGGCCCTGGTCAAAGCGTCCCAGCCGGCCCAGTCTTCTTCGCCAAGGCCGTCTTCAATGCTGATGATCGGGTAACGCTGCCCAAGGCTGCGGTAGTATTCGATCAGCTCTTCGCTGCTATAGGCCTTCCCTTCGAGCTTGTAACGGCCGTTCTCAAGCAGCTCCGTGGCGGCCACGTCGAGTGCCAGGTAGATATCCTCTCCGGGAAGGTAGCCGGCGGCATCAATCGCTTCGGTGATCACCTCCAGGGCGGCGGCGTTCGACTCAAGATTTGGTGCAAAACCACCCTCATCGCCGACCGCTGTACTAAGACCGCGGGAAGAGAGTATCTTTTTCAGATGGTGGAACACCTCTGTTCCCATCTGCAGAGAACAGGTAAAGCTGTCTGCTCCGGCGGGGACGATCATGAACTCCTGGATATCTACGTTGTTATCGGCATGCTCACCCCCGTTAAGAATGTTCATGAAAGGCACCGGCAGCAAGTTTCCCTGAAGGCCGCCCAGGTAGCGGTAAAGGGGCAGGCCGAGCATCGCCGCCGCCGCCCGGGCCGCCGCCATGGAGACACCGAGAATGGCGTTGGCGCCGAGTTTCTCTTTATTGGCAGTCCCGTCAAGCTCGATCATGACCCGGTCGAGATGCTGCTGATCCAGAACGCTCAATCCGCATAGAACCGGTGCAATCTGCTCATTGACATGGGCCACCGCCCGGAGCACACCTTTGCCCAGATAGCGCTCCTTCTCGCCATCCCTCAGTTCTACCGCCTCAAAAGCACCGGTAGAGGCGCCTGAAGGAACTGCCGCCCGTCCGCACCATCCGCCCTGCAGCAAAACTTCCGCCTCAAGGGTGGGATTGCCACGAGAATCGAGAATCTCCCGTGCTTTAACCTCTCTAATTCGATCTTCCATTACGATACTCTCCTTTTACTTATGGAAAATTATTAAAACCGAATCAGGCTTCGCCCGGTCATCTGTGACGGCTGCGGCAGGCCGGCTAGCTCTAGAATGGTCGGGGCAATATCCGCCAGGCAGCCATCCGGCCGCAACTGCACCGGGCCGCAACCCAACAAGATGCAGGGGACCGGATTGATCGTGTGGGCGGTATACCTACCACCGTTTTCGTCAATCATCATTTCGGCATTGCCGTGATCGCCGCAGATAATCACTCGCCAGCCTTGTTTTAAAGCAGCCTTCGCAATCAACCCCAGCTGCCGGTCCACCGCTTCAATCGCTTTTACCGCCGCTTCAAAAACACCGGTATGCCCAACCATGTCTGCATTGGCAAAATTAACCACCAGCAAATGGTGCCGCCCTTCAACAATCGCCCGCACCGCCGCCTCGCCCACTTCGGCAGCGCTCATCTCCGGCTGCAGATCATAGGTGGCCACCTTTGGGGAGGGGATTAGCAGTCGCTCTTCGCCCGGAAAAGCTTTTTCGCACCCGCCGTTAAAGAAAAAGGTAACATGGGCGTACTTTTCGGTCTCGGCAATGCGCAGCTGGGACCGGCCAGAGTCGCTGTATAGCTCCCCGAGGGTATTCCCAAGATAATCCGGAGGAAAAGCTACCGGCAGAGGATGGCTGCGCTCATATTCGGTCATGGTGACCACATGGGGCCGCGGCGGCGCCGGGCCGCGCTGAAAATAGGCAAACTGTTCGTCGGTCAGGGCACGGCTAATCTGGCGGACCCGGTCCGGACGGAAGTTAAAGAAAATGACGCTGTCGTTTTCCCGAATGGTAGTCAGCCGAGTCCCATCCTGACCGGTAATTACCACCGGCTGGACAAACTCGTCGGTCTCACCGCGGCTATAGGCCTCTTCCAAGGCCTGCCGGGGATCGGACGAATAGTTTCCTTCACCGTAAACATAAGCACGATAAGCTTTCTCTGTGCGATCCCAGCGCCTGTCCCGATCCATGGCGTAGTAGCGCCCGCAGATGGTGGCGATAAAACCGTTCTGGCGCTGCAGGCTGCGCTGATGGAAGCGCTCCAGGTAGGGGCGAGCGCTGGCTGGCGGCGTATCCCTCCCATCGAGAATGGCGTGGATAAAAACGGGCCCCGCCTGCTGCTGCTCGGCCATCTCCAGCAAGGCCGCCAGGTGATCGGTATGGCTGTGGACCCCCCCGTCGGAGAGGAGGCCGATCAGGTGAATGTTGCCGCCGGACCGGTGAACCCGGTGCATCGCCTCCCGCAAAACCGGGTTTTCAAAAAACGTGCCGTCTTCGATGGCCCGAGAGATACGGCTAAAATCCTGGAAGACTATCCGCCCGGCTCCTAAGTTGAGGTGCCCGACCTCGGAGTTGCCCATCTGCCCGGGCGGCAGCCCCACCGCCTCTCCGGCGGCTTCGATTAGGCAACAGTTAAAATCCCTGGACAGAGCATCCATCTGCGGAGTGCAGGCTTGCAGGATGGCATTGCCGAAAGATTCGTTACGGTAACCCCAGCCGTCGAGTATTACTAGCGCCACTGGGTTCAACACCCAGCTGCCTCCTTGGCCGCCGTAATGAGAGCAGCAAAAGAATCCACCTCCAGGCTTGCTCCGCCAACAAGGGCTCCATTAACCGGAGAGAGAGCGACAAAGCTGCCGATATTGTTAGCGTTGACACTGCCGCCGTATTGCACCCGCAGGGTGGGCCCCGTTTCACTGCTGAAAATCTTCTCCACGACAGCACGTACCAGGGAGGCAGCAGCGGCAGCATCGCTCGGAGAAGCCGCCCGTCCCGTCCCGATGGCCCAAACCGGTTCATAAGCAACTACGAGCTCTTTTATGCTTCCCGGCTCAAGGCCTTCCAGGACCGCCCGCAGCTGCCGCTCCAAAACGGCTTCGGTTTCACCGCGATTGCGCTGATCTTCGGTTTCACCGATACAGAGAATCGGCACCAGCTCATCGTACAATGCTCTCTGGAATTTCTTCCGGATGGTGGCATCATCTTCACCAAAGATATGGCGCCGCTCAGAATGGCCCAGGATAACATGGCTGACCCTGAATTCCTTTAACATCTGCGGAGCAATTTCACCGGTATAGGCGCCCTCTTCCTCCCAGGACATGTTCTGGGCGCCCAGTTTGATCGAGCTTCCCTCCAGTGCAGCTGCGGCTGCCGCCAGGGCAGTAAAGGGAGGGCAAATGAGCACCTCTATCCCTTGAAAATATTTTTCTTGAGGCAGTAATCGATTGCAGAAGGAGACAGTTTCCGCAGCTGTTTTATGCATCTTCCAGTTAGCAGCAATAATCAATCCCATTTTGTAATCTTTTCACTCCTCTTTAATCTGTTTGTCCTGGAGAACAGCTATCCCGGGAAGAGTTTCCCCTTCCCAAAACTTCAGCGTTGCGCCACCGCCAGTGGAGATAAAACTGATCTGCCCGGCCAGGCCAAAGCTTTCCAGAGCTGCCACGATATCGCCACCGCCGACAATAGAGAAGCCTTCGCTTTTGGCGACGGCACGGGCTACTGCCTCAGTGCCCCGGTGGAAGGGAGCGGTTTCAAAGACCCCCAGCGGGCCGTTCCAGAGAATTGTTCCCGCTTCAGCAGCAACTTTGCCGTAAATAGCAGCGGTTTCAGGACCGATATCGACCGCCTTCCAGCCTTCAGCCACCTCCCCGACCGGCACTATTTTAAACGAACTTTGCGGTTTTAACTCCCGGGTAACCGCTAAATCCACGGGTAGCTGCAAACAGCAATTGCTTCTATCACTGGCCTCCAGAATATTTTTAGCATCGATAAGAAGGTCTTGTTCATAGAATGAATCACCCAGGGGATAATCGAGGGCCGCAAGAAAAGTGTTGGCCATGCCCCCGCCGATAAGAAGCGTATCGGCCAGCTTTAAGAAGCGGTGGATCACTTTTAGCTTATCCGAAACCTTGGCCCCCCCTAAAATAGCCACCAGGGGACGGGCAGGCTGTTCGAGGCAGCGTGATAGAGTCTCTATCTCTTTGATCATCAGCAGGCCGGCCACGGCGGGAATATAGGCGGCTACTCCAGCGGTGGAAGCATGTGCCCGGTGAGCCGTCCCAAAAGCATCGTTTACAAAAAGGTCAGCCGTCTGCGCCAATTGCCGGGCAAAGTCCGGATCGTTTTCTTCTTCACCCTTCTCGAAGCGGACATTCTCCAACATCAGGGCCTCACCGTTGGCAAGATTGTTTACAGCCTCTTGCACCTCCGGGCCAACCACCTGGTCAAGCTTGGGAACGGGCTGCCCCAACAGTTCGCTAAGGCGGTCGGCCACGGGGTCGAGACGCAGCTCCGGCTGGACCTCCCCCCGGGGACGCCCCAGGTGGGATACTAAAATCAAGCGGGCCCCCCTTTCCAGCAAATCGGTAATGGTCGGCAGCACCGCCCGGATCCGGGTATCATCCACCACCTGGCCCCCGGAAAGAGGGACATTAAAATCAACCCGCAGGAGCACCTTCTTCCCCTTTACTTCTACATCGGAGACACTGAGCTTCATCCGCCGCTCACCATCCTTGGGCTAAATTTCATCGGTAATCATTATTCTACCACAAAAGTAATTTTTAAACGCGATAAAGTGAAACATTAAAGCGGCCCTTCAGGTAAAACGAAGATTTTTCGCTGCTCGCCATATGAACATGGAGGGGGCTACAGGCAAAAGGAGAGTGAAGGTTATCGAGGTGTGATAAAATTATTTTATGCAGTTTTCTGATGAATATTAACTTATTCCCGGCTGCCTTCCCGCTCTATTGCGGCCAGCTTCCTGAAACGATGGTTTACCGCCGACTTGCTCAAAGGCGGCTCGCACATCCGTCCCAACTCTTTCATCGAAACCTCCGGGTAGCGGCGCCGCAAGATCGCTATCTCTCGGAGGGGCGGCGAAAGATTCTCCAGCCCCACCCGCTGCTCCAGGCGGTCAATCAACATCAGCTGCTGCTGGGCTGATGTGACTACCTTTTCCAGGTTGGCCGTATCGCAATTAACCAGGCGGTTGACCTGACTGCGCATGCTCTTGATCACCCGGGCGCTTTCCAGCTGTAAAACAGCGCTGTCTGCTTCAATAATTCTTAGGAAGTCGGCAATTGCTTCCGCTTTTTTCAGGTAAAGATAGTAGTTTCCCCGGCGGTGCCTCAGAGCAGCGCTGATTGAAAACTCCTCCAGACAGCTCTGAACCAGGTCGGCATCCTCCCGCGAGCCGCAGTTTATCTCTAGATGATAGCCCGCGCCGGTAGGAGTGTTTAGCGAACCCCCGGCCAGAAATGCCCCCCTGATAAAAGCACGGCGGCAGCAGCGCTGCGACGGCACCAGGGAAGGTTCTCTGACCAGGCACCGCGGCAAATCACTCCTTTTTAAACCAAGTGACTGCAAGAGGACAGCAATATTCTCTTGCCCGGTTACCTGTACCTGGTAGCGCTGTATTCCCAAACGCCGCACCTGTTTTCTTAATACTTCTGGCGAACCGGCGCCGGCTGCCTTTAACAGGCTGAACAGGTGACGGGCCAGAGACACATGCTCAACCTCAATACTTAAAATGTGCTCGTGGCTCCGGATGGTTAAATAGCCACGCAGCAGCAGCAGAGCGGTTAGCTCCGCACGATTACAGCAGGGTGCCTTCTGCTCATGGCGGACCAACTCCAGTTTAACCTCCCGGGAAAACGACATGGAAACAGCCTCTCCTTTCGGTTAACTATTCATCCCGAACCTGTTTGAGGAACATTTTAGAGATAAGCAGTAACCGGGGCATAAAAGTCAGCAGCGAGCGTATAATTTCGAAGTCCGGGCAGAGCCCGTAAAGCACCCCGACTTTATGAGGAGACCCCGTTAGATTTTACTCACCCCTTCAGAAGATTGGGGTTGCAGTTAAGCCTTGTCGATATCTCTGTGCTCGATATGAACCCGGTAGCGATTGGAGAGAACCCGGCCCAGCTCATCGGCCAGAGCGACAGAGCGATGCTTGCCCCCGGTACAACCGATAGAGACCACCAGTTGGACCTTTCCTTCGCGGATGTAGTAAGGTATTGAAAATTCAAGGAGATCCTGTAGCTTCTGAAAATACTTGTGGGTAACCATCCACCGCCAGAGATAATCCTTGACCCGGGCATCTTTCCCAGTTAAGGAACGGAGGTGCTCTACATAATGCGGATTCGGCAGAAAGCGCACATCAAAAACCAGGTCGGCATCGAGCGGCATCCCGTATTTAAACCCGAAGCTGACCAGCAAGACCGGCATACCTCTTTCTCGTTGTCCCGGCTCATAAATTTCGAAAATTTTCTTTTTTAGATCCCGCGGTGCCAGGAGAGAGGTATCAATGATCTTATCGGCTTTGCCTCTTAATTCGCCTAAAGCCAGCCTCTCGGCCTGAATTGCTTCAAGCAGCCCCATATCGGACAGAGGATGGCGCCGCCTGGTCTCTTTATAGCGACGCAGCAGAACTTCGTCACTGGCTTCAAGAAAAAGAATTTCATGGTTGATCTCATTTTCTTCCAGCTCGTGGAGCGCTTCAAAGAGATGATTGAAAAAAGCGCCCCCCCGCATATCGCAAACCAGAGCTATTTTGCTGATTTTACCCTCGGACTGGAGACAAAGTTCAGCAAACTTGAGGATAAAAGTAGGCGGTAAGTTGTCCACACAGAAAAAACCTAGGTCCTCAAAACAATTAATGGCATGACTCTTACCTGCTCCGGAAAGCCCGGTGATCAGAACAATCTGGAGGGCATCTTTTTGAACCATGGTCATTCACCCATCTCTCTAGAGATCGATTAAACGCTGCAGCCTGAGCCGTGTCGTCCTTCAGCGCACCGGGGAAAACCAGGCCGGTGGTGTTACCGGCATTTAGAGGAGTCCGGCAGAGATATAGTCTTCAATAACCCGGGCTACCCCGTCTTCAGTGTTGGCGGCAGTGACCAGGTCGGCCGCCGCCAATACTTCCGGGCAGGCATTGGCCACCGCCACCCCCAGGCCGGCATATTGGATCATATCCAGATCATTGTGGCTGTCTCCGAAAGAGATAATCTCTTCACGACGGATGTCGAGCTCCTCAGCCAACCTGCACAAAGCCTGCCCCTTCGTCGCCTGACGATGGGTAAATTCAAGGAAAAATGGATGCGGTTTGAGCATGGTGAATTTGCCCGGATAACCGTCTTTTAAAACCTTTTTAACTTCTGTGAAATTTCCATCCCAGTTAAATATGGTCATCTTCGTCGGGCACCGACCCTCTTTTTCTAAAAACAGATCCATCCGCCCGACTATTTCAACAGGGATATCATACTTGTTCCGGTAATATATAGAATAACGATTTTCTCTATTGATATAGAAACGCTCATCAATATAGGCGCAGATCTCCTCACCCTCCTCTTCGGCAACAGCAGCTATGGCTACCGCCAGCTCATGTGTCAGAGGCCGGTGGTAAAGAACTCTCCCGTTCTCGGTAGTTTTGATTAATGCACCCTGGTAATTGATCATCGGCCAGTCAGTATTCAAAGCAAGCTCTTTAACATAGGGGATGCTTGTAAGATACATCCGCCCGGTTGAGATGGTAATGATTACATCTCGCTTGACCGCTTCTCTGATCGCCTGCTTGTTGCGCGGCGATATCTTAGATTCGGCATTAAGAAGAGTTTCGTCAAGATCTATGGCCAGCAACCGGTAACGCATGGAAACCTCCTTCATAATACTTTGATCCTATTATAGCACAACTCCGATGGAGGCAGATTAAAACTACCTGGAAAAAGCCGGCCTCACAGAAGGGGAGGGGGATTTTTGAGGTGACAGGAGAACCGTCCCCTTGTCACCTTCACAAGTGCAGCTTCCGGTAGATGCGTTCGGCCAGAACCCGGCTGATGCCGGGGACAGCGGCCAGCTCTTCTTCAGAGGCGCGGTAGAGCTGCTCCAGGCTGCCGAAATGCTTTAACAGGGCGGCGCGGCGTTGCGGGCCGATCCCGGGGACCTCCTCCAGGCGGGAGTGGGTGGCACTTTGCCTGCGCAAGCGGCGGTGATAGTCGACGGCAAAGCGGTGTGCTTCGTCACGGATGCGCTGTAGGAGCTGCAGCAGGGTGCTGTTTGCCGGTAAAAGCACCGGTGTTTTCTCATTCTCCAGAAAGATCCGGTCCGGGTTCTCCGCCAGCGCCAGCAGTGTCACTTCAGTGAAGCCAGCCTGTTGCAGAGCCTCCCGGGCCGCATTCAGCTGCGCCCTGCCCCCATCGATCAGCATCAGTTCAGGCCGGGGCCATTCGCGGCGTGCAACCCGTCGCTGCAAAACCTCTTGCAGGGCGGCGCAGTCATCTCCCGGGGGGGTCCGGCGGAGGTAAAAACGGCGATAGCCGTCTTTAAAAGGGCGGCCTTGCTCAAAAACCACCATGGCCCCGACCGCGTCGCCTCCGTACAGATGAGAGATATCGTACCCCTCAATGCGACGGGGCGCCGCTTCCAGCCCAGCCAAACGGGCCAGCTCTTCCAGGGGCAGCAGTACCCGCTGCTCCGTCCGCTCCTGCTCATCCTGCAGCTTGAGCCTACCGTTACGCAGGGCCATCTCGACCAGTTCACGGTGAGAGCCACGCCGGGGTACCGCCAGGGTTACTTTCGCCCCGGCCAATTCTCTTAACCAATCTTCAAGTGTCTTCCGATCATCGGGATAATCGGAGAGAATAATCTCTTTCGGGGGTTGTGCTCCCCGGCTATAATAAGACTTAATGAATGCGCTTAGGGCCTCGCCGTCATCAGCTTCTGCCGCGGCGGAACCAAGGGGAAAATGCTCGCGGCGGATTAATTTTCCTTCTCTGATAATGAAAAGGTGCACTGCTACGGCCGTCTCATGGCGGACCAGGGCCAGCACATCCCGGTCCACAGCCTTCTTTAAAAAGTGCACCTTCTGCTCCTGCGCAGCGACCCGGCGGACCGCCTGCAGCTGATCTCGCAGCCGGGCCGCCTCTTCAAAACGCTCCTCCCGTGCTGCCCGGTGCATCTTCTCTTCAAGCTGTCGCTCCAGAAAATCGCGCCTTCCTTCGAGAAAAAGGACCACCTGGTCGACCAAGCGGCCATACTCTTCGGGAGAAACCGCCGCCGCGCCACGGCAGGGGCCCAAGCATCGTTTCATCTGAAAATTAAGACAGGGCCGCTCTCCTGCAGGCTCGCCGGTAAGCGGACGGCGGCAGCGTCGTAAGGGAAAAATTTTCCCGAGCAAGCGCATGGTCTCGCGCACCGCCCCGGCATCGGTGTACGGTCCGAAGTAAAGAGCGCCGCGCTCTTCAACCGCTCGCTGCTCTCTTACCCGGCGGCTTTTCCCCTGTCGGCGACCTTCTTTCTGCGAAAGGCGCAGGTACTCCAGGCGCGGATAAGGCCCCCCGGTTAAACGAAGACAGGGGTAATCTTTGTCATCCTTCAGATCGACATTGTAGCGTGGACGGTATTCTTTAATCAGGTTGCATTCGAGAATCAACGCTTCTACTTCGGAATCGGTAACGATATAGTCAATTTCCCGCATCTGGTCTTGCAGCGCCTGCAACCGCGGCGGGGCGGCACCGTTGGCAGCCACGTAGCTCCGTACCCGCTGCCGCAGCGAACGTGCTTTGCCGATGTAGATAATCCGGCCCACGGCATCTTTGATCAGGTAAACACCGGGTGATTCAGGAAAATGGCGCACTTTTTCGGCAAGTTGTGACAGTATATCCATAGGCGAGCCCCTTCAGGCAATCGTTATTTCGCCATCCGTTTAGACCCTATCGAAAAGTCTTCCCCGGCCTTCTGCCCGAGGACCCGGCGCAGCCACCGGCCGGTATAAGAGAGCTCTGAGGCGGCCACCTCTTCAGGTGTACCCGTGGCCACAATCCGGCCGCCGTCGTCGCCACCTTCGGGACCGAGATCGATCAGGTAATCGGCACATTTGAGCACATCTATATTATGCTCGATCACCACGACCGTATTGCCAGAATCGACCAACCGTTCCAGGATCAGTAACAGTTTGCTGATATCAGCAAGATGCAGGCCGGTAGTGGGCTCATCGAGAATATAGAGAGTCCGCCCGTTACTGCGTTTCGATAGCTCGGTAGAGAGCTTTACCCGCTGGGCCTCGCCGCCGGAGAGGGTCGTTGCCGGCTGCCCCAACCGGATATAGCCCAGGCCGACATCGTCGATCAGCTGCAACCTGCGCTGCAGTTTCGGAATGGCACTGAAAAAATCAAGAGCCTCGGAAACGGTCATCCCCAGGACATCAGCAATGTTTTTCCCCTTGTAACGTACCTCCAGAGTTTCACGGTTGTAGCGCTTGCCACGGCAGACTTCACAGGGGACATAGACATCGGGAAGAAAATGCATTTCGATCCGCAAGATCCCATCGCCCCGGCAGGCCTCGCAACGGCCACCTTTAACGTTAAAGCTGAAACGACCCGGACGGTAGCCCCGCCGCCGTGCCTCCGTAGTCTGGGCAAACAGTTCGCGGATACCGCTGAACAACCCCGTATAAGTAGCCGGATTGGAACGCGGGGTTCTGCCGATAGGCGACTGGTCCACCACGATGACCTTGTCGAGATGCTCAACTCCCTCCAGGGCACGGTGGGCACCAGCCGGCTGGCGGGAACGGTGCAGAGAGCGTCCCAGTGCCCGGGCGAGAATTTCATTGACCAAGGTGCTCTTGCCGGAGCCGGAGACTCCAGAGACACAAACAAAAAGGCCCAAGGGGATCTCCACGTCAATATCCTTCAGGTTATGTTCGCAAGCACCCCGGATCCAGAGTCGGCGCTCGTCCGGCAGACGCCGCTTCTTCGGTACAGCGATGCTCCGCCGCCCGGCAAGATAATCCCCGGTGATCGAGCCCGGGGTAGTTATAAGATCGTCAATTGTTCCCTGGGCCACGATCTCACCCCCGTGCACCCCCGCACCCGGCCCGATATCGACAATATGATCGGCGGCCCGGATGGTCTCCTCATCATGCTCTACCACGATCACCGTATTCCCCAGGTCGCGCAGCCTCTTCAGGGTCTCGAGCAGGCGGGCATTGTCGCGCAGATGCAACCCGATACTCGGC
The DNA here is from genome assembly GCA_012797175.1 of Bacillota bacterium. Taxonomy (GTDB): domain Bacteria; phylum Bacillota; class Dethiobacteria; order DTU022; family DTU022; genus JAAZPQ01. The sequence goes on along the minus strand of JAAZPQ010000172.1, from coordinate 7,550 downwards.
TCATCGAGGATATAGATCACCCCGGTCAGGCCTGAGCCAATCTGGGTAGCCAGGCGAATCCGTTGCGCCTCCCCGCCGGAGAGAGTTGCCGAAGGCCGGTCCAGAGTAAGGTACTGCAGCCCGACATTGTTTAAAAACTGGAGCCTCTCCACAATCTCTTTTAGCACCTGCCCGGCGATCTGCCCTTCACGCGGCGTCAGCTCAATCCGGCAAAAATGATCCAGAGCCTCGGCCACCGTAAAGGCAGAGATTTCGGCAATGCTGAGGCCGTTTAAGAGAACAGCCAGGCTCGACTCTTTCAGCCGCAGCCCGCGGCAGGCGGGGCAGGATTTTGTCTCCATATAGCCGGCCAGTTCCCGGCGTACCTCCTCCGATTCGGTGGAATCATAACGTCTCTGTAGCAACTCTAAGATGCCGGGAAAAGGGCGGCGATAGTTTCGCACCCGACCGAACCTGTTCACATAACGAAAGGGAACCGGCTCGTCAGAACCATAGAGAAGCAGCTCTTGATGGTCCGCATCGAGATTGGCAAACGGGCACTCTGGATCAATTTGCCAGTGGTCAAGCGCCGCTTCCAGGAACTGCCGGTAGTAACCGCGGTAACCGGAAAGGGGGTGGACCGCCCCCTCGCTTATTGAAAGCTCGGGGTAAGGAATGACCAGCTCTGCGGAAAATTCCGCTCGCACACCCAGGCCGTCGCATTCTGGACAGGCGCCGTAGGGACTGTTAAAAGAGAAGGCACGGGGGGTAAGCTCCTCAAAGCTAAAGCCGCATTCAGGGCAGGCAAAGCGCTCGCTAAAAAGGTGCTCGCCGCCTCCGACCTCCTGGACCAGGACCAGGCCTTCACTGAGCTTCAACGCCGTCTCCAATGAGTCGGCCAGGCGGGTCTGGATCCCTTCGCGAATTACCAGGCGATCGATAACTACTTCGATGGTATGCTTTTTCTGCTTATCCAGAAGAATCTCTTCTTCAAGTTCACGCACCTCGCTGTCCACGCGAACCCGGACAAATCCGCGGCGGCGCATCTCCTCAAACAAGCGCGTATGCTCACCTTTGCGGCCGCGCACCATGGGAGCCAGCACCTGTAAACGGGTCCCTTCTGGAAGCTCGATGACCTGGTCGACAATCTGCTGTACCGTCTGCCGGCTGATCGGGCGGCGGCAGTGCGGACAGTGGGGCCGCCCGATGCGGGCGAAGAGCAGGCGCAAATAATCGTAGATCTCGGTGACAGTGCCCACGGTGGACCGGGGATTGCGTGATGCGGTCTTCTGATCGATGGAGATGGCCGGAGAGAGCCCCATAATTTGATCCAGATCGGGCTTCTCCATCTGTCCTAAAAACTGGCGGGCATAGGCAGAGAGAGATTCCACGTAGCGCCGCTGTCCTTCCGCATAGATGGTATCAAAAGCCAATGACGACTTGCCTGATCCGCTCAAGCCGGTAAAAACAATGAGACGATTGCGGGGCAAAGTCAGGTTGATATTTTTCAGGTTATGCTCCCTGGCCCCGCGAATAATAATGGTTCCTTCAGTCAATCTCTTACCTCATTTCTGTGCGATGATCGCTCTGCCGGGACTGCCTTGATTGCGGGGCCGCGCCCCGTTCCAGGTCAAAAATAAGATCACGCAGCGCAGCGGCTTTTTCAAAAGCCAGCTCTCGCGAGGCCTGCTGCATCTGGTTGCGCAGCTCTTGAATCATCTCCCGGCGTCGTCCCGAATCCAGCGAGGCAAGCTCTTCAGCGAGAAACTCTCCTTCATCTTCGGCCGCCGTGGTGGCCGCAATAAGACCGCGGACCGGCTTAACGATAGTGCGCGGGGTAACCCCGTGTTCCCGGTTATAGGCCAGCTGCTTTTGGCGGCGCCGCGCGGTCTCGTCGATAGCCCGCCGCATCGAGGGGGTTACCTCTTCTGCATACATAATTACCCGGCCGGCACTGTTGCGGGCGGTCCGCCCGATGGTCTGGATCAGGGAGCGCTCTGAACGGAGAAAACCTTCCTTGTCGGCATCGAAAATCGCCACCAGGGAAACCTCGGGCAGATCGAGCCCTTCCCGGAGCAGGTTTATCCCGATCAGAACATCGAATTCGCCCAAGCGCAGCCCCCTGATGATCGACATTCGCTCCAGGGCATCGATATCCGAATGCATGTAGCGCACGCGCAACCCCATCTCGCGGTAGTAGTCGGTGAGATCTTCGGCCATCCGCTTGGTCATGGTCGTTACCAAGACCCGCTCTCCGGCTTCGGCGCGGGTCCGGATTTCACCGTAGAGATCTTCCACCTGCCCCGAGGCCGGCCGTACTTCTACGATGGGGTCAAGCAGGCCGGTCGGGCGGATAATCTGCTCCACCACGCAGCTGCTCCGATCCAGCTCCCACGGTCCGGGAGTGGCCGAGACAAAGATTGCCTGCCGAATGAGGCTCTCAAATTCCTCAAAGCGTAGCGGACGGTTATCCAGGGCCGAGGGAAGGCGAAATCCGTGCTCGACCAGGGTGCTCTTCCTGGAGATATCGCCGCGGTACATCCCGTTGATCTGGGGGATGGTGATATGAGATTCGTCGATCACCAGCAAAAAATCCGTCGGGTAGTAGTCAAGCAGGGTCCAGGGCCGGCTGCCGGGAGGACGCCCGTCAAGATGCCGGGAGTAGTTCTCAATACCTGAGCAGAAGCCGATCTCGTGGATCATCTCCAGGTCAAAGCGGGTCCGCTGCTCCAGCCGCTGCGCCTCCAGCAGCTTCCCGGCCGCTCTAAACTCCGCCAGGCGTTGCTCCAGTTCGGCTTCAATAGAGGCCGCGGCCGCCTGAAGCTGTTCCGGGGCGGTGACATAATGAGTCGCCGGAAAGATCGCCGCATGGCTCCGTTCACCGAGAACCCTGCCGGTAAGCAGGTCGACCTCGCGAAGCCGCTCAATCTCATCGCCAAAGAGCTCCACGCGCAGGCCGGCTTCGGTAAATGAGGCGGGGACAATTTCAATAACATCGCCACGCACCCGAAAAGTGCCGCGATGCAGATCAATCTCGTTTCTTTCGTAATGAATCTCGACCAGGGCAGCGATGATCTCGTCCCGGCCGAGAAGCATTCCCGGGCGCAGCGAGAGCACCTGCCGGCGGTACTCTTGCGGTGAACCGAGGCCATAAATGCAGGAGACGCTGGCCACGATGATCACATCGCGCCGCTCCAGAAGGGCGCTGGTAGCCGAGTGGCGCAGCTTATCGATCTCATCGTTAATCGAAGAATCTTTTTCAATATAGGTATCGCTCTGCGGCAGATAGGCCTCAGGTTGGTAATAATCATAATAACTGATGAAATATTCCACCGCATTCTCCGGAAAAAACTCTTTAAATTCGCTGCAAAGCTGGGCCGCCAAAATCTTGTTCGGTGCAATGACCAGTGTCGGAAGCTGGACCTGCTCGATCACTTGAGCAATCGTATAGGTCTTGCCGGAACCGGTCACCCCCAGAAGAGTCTGGTAAGGGAGACCTTCCCGCAGGCCTTTTACCAGGGTGGCAATCGCCTCCGGCTGGTCACCGGATGGGCTGAAATCTGCTCTAAGCTTAAATTTTCCTGTTGAGAGCATTTTCATTTTTGCCTCCAGTTGGTAACATAATATATATTATAGCATAGCCGAATAACCTTGTTGAGATCTCTTTGCCCCCCAAAATGGCATAATATAGCATTTGCGGTATCTTGTTCCTTCTAGAAATTGTAGCCCCATCTTGGTCGTTTTATACCCGCCCCAGGGTCAGAAGGAGCAGCATCACCAGGCCGATACCGATAAAGAGGTAGGCAGTGGCCTTTTTTAAGAGGAGGGAAGGGACCTTCGAAATGAAGCGTCCGCCCAAAAAAACAGCGAGGGCATGATTTAAAAACATCGCCGCCATCGCCCCAATAAAAACAGCGGCCGGGCGGGCAAAGTGGGCGCTTAACAGGAGCGCTGTCATCTGACTTTTATCGCCAAGTTCGGCGAAAAAGATCAGCATAACGGTCTGGTAAAATCCGGAATAGCCGGAGCGAAGCTCTCTTTCCGGCTCGCGGCAGAACAGCGTAAACAGGCCCATGAGTATAAAAAAAACCCCTGATGCAGCGGTGATGACCACTGGAGGGATATAGGCGGCCACCAGCCCGCCGGCTCCTACAGCCAAGCCCATCACCAGGGCCAATCCGGTCAGGGCCCCTCCTAAGACCTGTAGCGGCGGGTAACGGCCGGCCATCGAAAGAGAAATTAGCTGCGTTTTATCGCCGAATTCGGCTACAAATATGCTGATAAAGGCAGTTGTCACCGCGGCAATCAAGAACACTCACCTGCCCGCTATAAAAATGTCAAGATTAGACTGGCTTTAAGGGCGCTTGCGGCGCCCCCTCAACCACCGTAGCGGGTTGAACCCGGCAGCCGCCCTGGCCTGGGCATAGATGGGAGTCAGCTGCGAAGGTGCCGGGATCAGGCCAAGGTCAGCCCCCCGGTGCCAGAGAGGAACCGCCGCAGCGGTAATAAGAGAGCTTTCCCCGGGCTTCTTCTCTGTAGAGCGCTTGTTTAAGACTATGGAGAAGTCTCTCCCATCCCGGAAGCCTTCAATTAACACCATGAAGTAGCTCTGATCAATCCGCAGTAAAAAATCGAGATCGCTGTGCACCGGGGCGCCGTTTACCCGGCAGACCAGGTCTCCGGATCGCAACCCCGCCCGGAAAGCGGCGCTCTGCGGCAAAACCATCATTAAAGGAACACCTTCGGCGGTAGAGCGATAAAGGGCGGCCCGGGAATGCTCCCGCTGGTTTCCGTAATAGATGACCGCTTCATGGCCAAGAGGAGCAAAGAGCACCCCCGCCAGGGTCGTCCAGGGATAAAACTCCGCGGCCAGGGCCAGCCCGAGCAGGGCGATACTGTAAAGGCTCAGGTGGCAGGCTGTGCCGGTAGATTTTTCGCGAGGGGTAGAAGAGAGCGCCAGGTCAGAGTAGCCCAGGGCGGCCAGGACAGGAACGGCCAGGTACTGCAGGGTCTGCCCCGGTTCCAGCTCCAGGATTGGTTTAAGCAGCGGCCACCAGTCCGGCATATTCACTCCCTGGACTTCGGATTCCAGGACCACGGTAGCCCACAGCGCTACCAGTGGAATTGGCCAGAACTTCTGCAGGCTAAAGGCGCCGACCACCTCGCCGCTATCTTGTTTAAAATAGAGCGGGCTGCTCGCCCGGTGACCGCTGAGATAGATCAACAGCGATTCGATCAGGTGCAGCAACCCGCTCAACGCCAGCAGGGCGGGGATATGGATCTCTAAAAGTGGAGCGACCAGCGCCTGCTCGGCCAGGGCCGGGAAAAACGGCAATAAAATATAACGCAACACCAGTACCGCTAGGGCGACGATCCCGCCGGCATATGAAAAACAGAGAAACCGCGGGTGGAGCAGGAGCAGCAGCAGCGCCACCGGCCAGATATAGAGCAGGCCAATCTGCGATAAAGAGAGGCCCAAAAGAAGCATAATCGCACCAGCCAGCAAACCGGCTCCAATCCCTAATCCCGTGGAAACGGCAACTTGATAACCGACCGAGTTGATCGTCCGGCCAAAAAGTTTCTGTTCCATGCCGGCCACACGCCGGTACTGCAAATAAACAAGCAGAACTACCAGCCAAAATATGGGTATACGCAGCGCGTAGAACAACGTAGCCAGCAAGATCTTACCCAGCTCAAGGAGCAGAGTGCTCAATTAACTTTTCCCCCCAGATCAGGCCATCTCCCGGGCTGCCTGATCAGCTCAACCGCCCGGCACAGCTGCGGATCACGTTCCCGGGCGATCTCTGCGAAGGCTTCGCTGAGACGTATCCAGGTTAGATCGTCAAATACACCGCTGGGCTCCAGCCCTGCAGCGCTTTGAAAATCACCCAGGGCCGCAGCGGTAGCCTCATCAAAGTAACCTTTGCTACCGGGTTGATAGCCGAGCTCAGCGAGCATCTCCTGTAACAACTCTACGTCAGAGCCGTAATCGCCCCTGGAAAGCCGGCCGGGGAGAAAATAGCGGTGATACCTAAGCAGCAAGGGCATCTCTACCACAACATCCGGCTCTAACCCCGCCCCATCGATATCTTTTCCCGAAGGGGTCAGGTAGCGGGCCACCGTTAACAAGAGGGCATTGCCTCCGGATAAATTCTCCAACTGCTGCACTGTAGCCTTGCCGTAGGTTTTAGCCCCGACCAGCAAGGCCGCTCCCCGGTCCTGAAGCGCACCGGCCAGGATCTCCGCGGCGCTGGCGCTCTCTTCATTGACCAGGACCACGATGGGGTACTCTTTGCCCCGGGCAGTAGAATAATGAATGGCGTGGACCTCTCCTCCCCGCCCTACCAGGCGGGTAATCTCCCCTTCGGGGACGATCAGCTTGGCTACCTTAACCGCCTCTTCGACCAGCCCGCCGGGATTATCGCGCAAGTCGAGGATCAGCCCTTTGTGCAAACCCCCGGTCTCCATAAGGCGCAGCTGCCGGGCAAAAGATGTGCCGGTCTGGCTGTCAAAATTACTGATCCGGATGTAGCCCAGCCCGGGCTGTTCCCAGTGCGAGGAGACGGTCTCAATCTTGACTTCGTCACGCACCAGGGTTAGGTTAAGCTCGTCTTCCCGGCCGGGCCGTTTAATGGAGAGGGCAATACTGCTTCCTTTTTCGCCGCGCAGAATCTCTGCGGCACGCTCCACGCCCAGGCCGGACAGCTCCTCGGTGCCCGCCCGGCAGATGCGATCGCCGGGAAAGATACCGGCAGCTGCTGCCGGGCTGCCGGGGATGGTTTCAAAGACAACGATTTCGTCGTCGGCTTCGACAATGCGTACCCCGATCCCGCCAAAAGATCCGGTGGTCTGAATTAAAAAATTTTTAAGCTCTTGGGGAGCGTAAAACTCGGTCCGGGGATCGTCAACAGCCTCGATCGCTCCCCGGATCGCCCCGGAGACCAACTCGGTTAGATCAAGCGGGTAGAGGTAGCCCTCGTACATCCGCTCGAGCACCTCGATAAAAAGATTCCACTCCCGGCCCAGGGATTCCGGTACCGTCAGGTCATACTCCTGATCAAATTTTGCCGGGGAGCTCCCCCTGGAGAGACCGAGATGGTAGGCGGCCAGGTTTGTCCCGAGCAGGATCATTAAAAAGAGCGCCGCGATTAACCAAAAGCGCTTCTCTTTAAGCCAATGCTTAAACTTCGCCATGCCGGCGCCGCCCCCTCTCCCTGCAGGCTATCTGCATTTTATTATAACGCCGCCGTGCGAAAAAGACCAGCCGGGCGGTTAGCTTCCAAAGATAACATATAAAAAGCCCCGGCGGTGCCGGGGCAACGGATATTTCTTTTATAAGTAGCTCATCGGATTTGTAGGCTCACCGTTCACCCGCACCTCAAAGTGAAGGTGGACCCCGGTGCTGGTGCCGCCGGTACTACCGGCTATGCCGATGTGCTGGCCGCGGGAGACCGATTGGCCTAGGCCCACGTAGATAGCACTTAAATGGGCGTAGAGGGTAGTAAAACCATTGCCGTGGTCAATAATAATGCAGTTGCCATAGCTGCCTTTCCACTGTGCCCAGATCACCT
>JAAZPQ010000171.1 GCA_012797175.1 Bacillota bacterium | reverse complement strand
GGACCTACGGTGCAGGGGGACCTGGTTTCTACTTCCTGCTGGGCTCTCTGGCCTTGCTGGCCGGAACCCCGCTGGCCCGCCGGTATAAACGCCGCTAATTCATAAAATAAAACAACTCTTTGCGGACGGGCAGAGCAGGAGCTGTATAAATATACGCAAAATTCTTGACACGTTTTATTTAACATGTTATAGTTATAATCAGAAATGAAGACTGATCTTTGAAAAGCTAGCAACTACGGGGCCTTCATCTCCTGATTATAGGCATACCTCTACAGGGTTCTTGTTTTCGGGTTGACCGCTGATTGCGGATAGATCACGTGTCAGTATTTACATATTTAGGGCTTTTACAAAATTACTTATACTGTCGTTATGGTACTCCAGCGGTGGATAATCTAGCCACGGCAAATCCATTTATGAGCCACGGCTACTTTTTCGGCCAGCGAGGGTATCATTTTTTTTAGCAAATCACCGAAGCTTACTACCTTGTTTTTTATCTGCTAACTAGGTTGGCGATAAATTGGGTCGCCCGGTGATACCGGGCGGGGATCGGACGGCAAGGAAATTTAAATGCTGCCGATCATTTCCGAGGGTAATCTAGACTATAAATGAAAGGAGGGTATGATGTGAACGAAAAGCCAGGCTTTAAGAAAGAGACAGCTATTGTCGGTCTCATTGTGGCAGCATGGTTGGTTGTAACATTGGTCATCTTGTCGCTATTTGGAATTTCCCAGGGGTGGCCAGCCTTCCTGACCCTGATATTCTTTTTTGAAGCTGGAGCCAAAACAGAAAATCTGAAGAATATCTTTGTCGGTGCTGTAGTTGGCATTTTACTTGGAGCCGCCTTACATCTGCTCGGTGGTGCACTTGCCCCAGCTCTGGGAGTAGACCTAGCGTTACTTTTAATCGTCTTTGTCATCGTCTTTTTAATTATTTTCTTGGGCGATGTTGCCCATATGTTCTTTAACAACTACACGTTTTGTTATTTTTGTGTCTCCACCATTTTTTCGGAGCCGGCCACACTGGAGTGGTTGGCAGTGTTGTTGCTGGGGGGGCTCTTCTTTACCGGCGGAATCCTAGGGATTATCAAGTTAATTATACGGGATAAAGAGACACAGTCCTGAACGTGTTTGGGGTGTCAGGGGGACGGTTCTCCTGTCACCCTATTTTCATTGTATAACTAATGTTAACAAGTACCCCGTTCCCTTGACCCGATTTCGACAATTGTAAATGGCCATGTCAACAGCCCCTAAAAATGTTGTTGACAGGATAAATTTATTGTGCTATGGTTACACTAATTTAAGGATAATCAAAAAAATAATGAAAGAGGAAAGTAGCCTGGTTTTTTGTTTACCACAGAGACGGGTGGTCCCGGCTGAAAACTACCCTGTTAAACGCCCGGGTGAAGTTCCCTCTGGAGTTGCAGGCTGAACTACCGATATAAGGCAGATACCGGCCGGAACTGGAGCAGTTCCGGCTTGGGGAATAAAGGAAAAACGATGACGGAGAGAAGTAAGCAGCTGAAGGGCTACAGAGAGCCGGGGGGACGGTGCGACCCGGAGCCTGGAAACTGCTGAAATACACTCCTGAGGAGCAAACTGAAAGCCGGTACGCCTCAACGGTCAGTAGGCTTTGACGGAAACTTCCACCGTTAAAAGGAAGGGGGTATAAGGCTGGAACATTAATGCCCGTACTTACACTACCGCCACAGTTGCTTTCTCAGAATGCGAGCGGGAATTCCAGCCCGTATCCTGAAATGAGGGGAGCAGTAGATGCTCAACCAGGGTGGTACCGCGAGAAGCCAAAGCTTCCGTCCCTAGGGACGGAAGCTTTTTTTGTAGCTTTTCTAAGGAGGGTGTAAAGTGTTAATGATCATGAATCCAGACGTAACGGAAAAAGAGGTTGCGGAGCTGGAAAAGCGGCTGGAGGAGTGCGGTTGCCATGTCTCTCGCTCCAGGGAGGAAAAAGGCCTTGTCCTGAGGCTCTCCGGAGAGATCAAAGAAGAAGCAGAGATAGCCGTAAGATCCACACCTTTCGTTAAAAAAGTAGTCAATCTTCCGTACCCTTTTGAACTTGTCAGCCGAATGTACCGGGAGCGGAGGACTGTCTTTACCGTCGGGGGGGTTGAGATCGGCGGGGAGAAGGTCGTTATCATGGCCGGGCCGTGTGCGGTTGAAGGAAGAGATACGTTTATACAAACTGCGGAAGCTGTGAAACAGGGAGGCGCCGATATCTTAAGAGGCGGCGCCTACAAGCCGCGCTCTTCCCCGTACAGCTTCCAGGGCCTGGGTGAGGAGGGCTTGAAGATCCTGGCCGAGGCCCGCAGCCTAACCGGCCTGCCCGTAGTTACAGAGGTTCTCGATCACGCTTCCGTAGAGGTTGTGGCTGAATATGCTGATATTCTCCAGGTAGG
>JAAZPQ010000170.1 GCA_012797175.1 Bacillota bacterium | reverse complement strand
AGACGGTAGAGAATCGAACCGACCACCACTGCGCATAAACGCCCGAGAATCGATTTCACGCCGAGGACAACTTCACCGATGATCACCGACGCCAGGCCGATGACAATCATCCCGATACCCATATTGATATCGGCAAATCCTTGGTACTGGGCGATCAGGGCTCCGGAAAGGGCAACCAGGGCATTGGAGATGGCTAGCCCCATGATCTTCATCCGGTCCGTGTTCACTCCCAGGCTACGCAGCATGATCTCGTTGTCCCCGGTACCGCGCAGCGCCTGCCCCAGCTCAGTGTTAAGAAAGAGGTAGAGTCCGACTACGGCTACAACAATAACGGCGAGGGCAATCATGGTTTGGCTGACGCGTAAGGAGAGCCCCAGGCCGGTGAGCACATCGAAGATCGTTTCATGCCTGAGCAGGGGCACATTGGGACGGCCCATGATCCGCAGGTTGATTGAATAAAGGCCGATCATGGAGAGAATCCCCGATAGCAGCGGGGTGATCGCGAAGCGGGTATGGAGAACCCCGGTAACCAGCCCGGCCAAGGCTCCCAGCGGTATTGCGGCCAGGGTAGCCAGGAAAGGGTTAACCCCGTTAAAGATTAGCGTGGCGGTGATGGCCGCCCCCAGGGGTAAGCTGCCGTCAACGGTGAGATCGGCATAGTCGAGGATGCGGAAGGTTAAGAATACTCCCAGCACCAGGAGCCCGTAAAGCAGCCCCAGGATAATTGTGCTCCAAATAAGCGCGAGACTCATCTTCCTTCCGCTCCCCCCAGCTTTTCTCTTAAATCACTTGCTCACTAGACTTGATAAACATTTGGTTTACTTCACTGTAATAGCCGGTGCTCTTTTTGATAGATTACTCGATTACTTCAGCCCGCTCCAGCAAATCCTGGGGCAGGGTTATCTTCAGCTTCTTGGCAGTGGTCTTGTTGACTATGACATTGTATTCCGACTGCCCTTCGATAGGCATGGTCGCCGGTTCTGCTGCGCCGCGCAAGATTTTTACGGCCATTTTCCCGGTCTGGTAGCCCAGTTTAAAGTAGTCAATACCGATTGTGGCCAGGCCCCCTTGCTTGACGCAGTTCTCTTCGCCGGGGATAACCGGAATGAGGTGCTCTTCCGATACCTGAACCACCGAAGCGAACGCGCTGACCACCGTGTTGTCCGTGGGAACATAGATAGCGTCAACTTTACCGACCAGCGACTCGGCCGCGGTACTTACTTCTCCCGTGGCTGTAACCGGGGCCTTGATTACAGTCAGGCCAAATTGCGGAGCTTTTTTTTCCAAGATCTCCACCTGGACCTGTGAGTTCTCTTCACCGGAGTTGTAGATAACCCCAAGAGTGGCTGCTTCGGGGATGATCTCTTTCAGCAGCTCGAGCTGTTCAACAATCGGATTCATATCGTGCGTTCCGGTAACGTTAGTGCCGGGATGCTCCAGGCTCTCTGCCAGACCGGTGTTAACCGGGTCGGTCACCGCAGTGATCACGATGGGGATCTCTTTGGTGGCGTTATAAGCCGCTTCCGCAGCCCCCGTGGCAATAGCCAAAATTAAATCAACCTGATCAGCGACAAAACCTTCGGCGATAGTTGAAGCAGTAGCAATTTCACCGTGCGCATTCTGAATATTCAGGCTAATATTTTCACCGTCTACGAAACCCTCTTCCTGCAACGCTTCGATAAAACCATCGCGGGCCGCATTCAGGGCGGGGTGGTCTGCGAGCTGCATGATGCCGATCTCATACTCTACTTGCGGGCCGCAGCCGGCCAGAAGGAAAGAAACAAACAGCACCCCTAAGAGCAGCCACAACCAGACTTTTTTCATCTTTAACTCCCTCCATTTTACGGTGGGAACACTTTCGGAAAAGAAAAAAAGCCCGGGAGGGCTTTTCGTAAGCTCCCCTACCGTTCTGCCATCCTTCTCCGTTTCGTGATTCCCCTACCATGCTACTTTTTAGTCGTTATTTTATATCAAATTATTTGTTCTGTCAATACTAAGACGAATTCTT
>JAAZPQ010000169.1 GCA_012797175.1 Bacillota bacterium | reverse complement strand
GGGCTGAAGTTAGCTTTGCAAAGCCGTAACAGCTCGAGGCGATCTGCTTTGGGAGAGGCCAGGGTATCCTCGTGGGGCAGGATCACCTTTTTGGAGTAAGGCTCCAGCTTCAGGGCGGTGATCAGCCCGGTGCGCCGGTAGACGACTCCCTGGAAGGTAAAGGCCTGGCGGTAGAGATAAAAGGAGTGCCGCTCCTCTAAAAGAAGCACTTTTTCGGCCAGCCAGGTTTTAAGGTAGGCCGCCGCCCGGGTATAACGGTTCTCCCCGTCCCGATCATCGGGGCTGGTTTTGCCGTATTCAAGGCGGATTAAGTTATAGGGGCTGCGCTGGTAAAATTGTTCCTGCTCTTCAGAAGTAATGACATCGTAAGGCGGGGTAATCGCATCGGCCAAGTCCCCGATTTTATCGCTGTTGTAACGTATTCCCCGGAAAGGAACGATTATGGCCATCTCTATTTCCCCCTTTTCCCATGAATACCGAGATCTTATTATATTGTAAGCTCTTCTGCAACCCACCGCGCCCACTTTTTACTTCGCTGGTTGAAACTCCTGTAGAATAGTAGGCTTAAGAATTGGTCAGAATAGGCTATGATTTTTTATTCTGATCTATGACCAGAGGTGAGAAGATGATCGTCGGTATTCCGCAGGTGCTCTCCTGTTACTACTACCTGCCTTTTTACAAATCTTTTTTAGAGAACTTGAGTTGTACAGTTCTGCTCTCCAGCCCGACCACCGCCCAAACCCTGGAGCAGCTGGCGGTCTGTCCCACCGATGAACCCTGTATCTCCGTTAAGCTGGCCTTTCCGCATACCCGGGAGCTTCTTGATCAGGGCGTGGATTTCCTTTTTATTCCCACCCTGGTCAGCAAGGATCGCCACAGCTATTATTGCCCGAAACATATTGGCGTTCCGGCCATGCTGCGTAATGGATTTGATCTGCCGGCCGATCAAGTGCTTTCACCACTGGTTAACTGGCGGGAGGATCTCCAGGCCTCCCTCGCTTCATTTCGGGAGACCGGTCGCCGGTTAGGGCGGGACAAGGGCGCAGTCCGCAAGGCTTTTACCGAGGCTTGGCGTTTCCAGAGCCACTTTAACCGCTTTGCCGCGGAGCAGCAGTTGACCGTGCCGGAGGCTCTAGAAAAGACGGTAGGGGTGAAGCGTTTTAAAAGGGATCGTCCCTATCATCCCGCGGCCTGCTTGAATAAAGATTTGCGGGTCGGAGTAGTCGGGCACAGCTATATCCTCTATGATTATGTTGCCCACAATATCGTTGACCGCTTGCGGGAGCACGCCGCCGTTTATGTTCCGGAGATGGTCTCTCCGGAAGCAATCCGGGAAAGCCTGGACGGTACCTCTTATGGCCGATCGCTGTGGAGCTTTGAGCAGGTCATTGTGGGCAGTGCGCTCTACTGGTTGCGCCACCGCCTTGTGGACAGCCTCATTCTGCTGGGACCGTTCGAATGCGGCCCCGAAGCGGTAATCGAGGTCCTTCTGGAGAAAGAGGCTGAAAAATACGGGGTTCCCTTTTTAATCTTGACCGTCGACGAACAATCCGGAGAAGCAGGGCTGGTCACCAGGCTGGAGGCGTTTTTAGATACGGTAGAAGATCGCCTTCCACAGACCGGTTTAAATCCGCCCCCGGCAGCGGCAAAGCGTCGGATTATCCCGCCGCATCAAGAAAAACAGGTCCTTGGTTTTCCGAACCTGGGAAACCTCGGAGTAGCTCTGGCTACCGTCTTCAATGAAGAGCTGGTCAGGGCGGTCGGTCCGCTTCCGGTAACCCGGCAGACAGTGGAGCTGGGCGAAGAGCTGGCCCCCGAATTTATCTGTTATCCCTTTACCGTGACCATCGGCCAGATGCGCCAGTGCCTCGAAGCAGGGGCCAACACGATTATCATGGTCGGGGGCAAGGGGCGCTGTCGCCTGGGCTGGTATGCCGAGCTGCAGGAGATCATGCTGCAACGGGCGGGTTACGATTTCAAGATGCTGGTCATCGATTCTCCTTTTCCGCTCCGGGAAAACTACGATTCTTTCCTGCAGACGTTGAACTCTTTTTTTGATCCTGGGATGCGCGGCAAGCTGATCCAAAGCGCCCTGCTTGCTTTTTACAAGGC
>JAAZPQ010000168.1 GCA_012797175.1 Bacillota bacterium | reverse complement strand
GCAGCAGCGGGGCTGCTGTTCACGGCTCCATATATCCCCATGCTGTTTATGGGTGAAGAGTACGCCGAAGAGAACCCTTTTCTTTTCTTTACCGACTACCAAGATCCGGAGCTGAAAAAGGCAGTGGTGGAGGGACGGCGGGAGGAGTTCGCCGCCTTCGGATGGGGGGATATCCCCAATCCAGAAGAAGACTCCACCTTTTTTACCTCCAGGTTAACTCCCCGCGAAAGGTGGCGGCCGCACCAGGAGCAAATTTTCAACTATTACCGGGATCTCATTTACCTGCGCCGGGAGCACCCGGTCTTAAAAGTGCCGGATAAGACTGGAACCACGGTTAAGGTCGACCCTGAATCGCGGCTGGTAAAGATCACCCGCCGGAGCCACGGAAGAATGGTTACAGCTTTAGCCAACCTGGGGCCCATCACCTTAACTGTGCCGCACCTGCCGGGCACAGAAATTTTTAACTCGGAAAAGCAGCGCTACGGGGGCCGGGAAAATATGGTAAAAGAAACCGGGAGCACCGTGACGGTGAAAGCAAAACCAGGCGTGACCGTAAATGAGCGCCCCCTTTTACCGGGGCAATTTCTCATTTTCGAAAGCTAACCGGGACACCGGGGACGTACCTGTTTGTCCCATTCGTTGTGGAAGTGAACTGAGTTCGCCCGCCTGCTCCCGTTATTATTTGATTGTTTCTGCAAACGAGCCTGGAAGAATGCCTGACTCAGCATCATACAAGTCTGTGACCAATGCATTCTTAATAAATCCGCGAGTTTCATAACAAGAGACCTGCCCCTCCGTCCCACCTGTCCCACTAATGTTCCGCCGCCTGCACCGCGATATTGAGAGTACTGCTATGCGTTCAAAGTCACGTTCAAGCGGTTCAATTTCCAAGATAAAATCTATGTTATCCAGTAAGGAAAAAATAAGAGCAGGAGAGGATGTCCCTCTGTCCCTGCCAGTTATTAATTTGTAACCGCAAGGTCTTGTAAATATATAAATGTTTTGTAACGTTTCGCCCCCCTTAAACGTTTTATTAGTAAGCATTGTTTAATCGGACTATAATCTGTTTCACAAAAGGAGGGTGATTAATTCAAAATAAGGTTTTAACACGATATAACACTAATGGTAAAGAGAGGAGGTGAATGTAGATGCGAAGCAAAATTATCCTTGGGGTTATTGGAATTACAGTTGTTTTAACCAGTATCGCAATAACCGCCATGGCAGCTACTGGTGGGAATTACGCCCGTACTTGGGAAACGTTGCTCGGTGCAAAGAGGCACGGCTATGTTCAGATCCAGGCCTCATACAACGATTACGGCCGACATGCCAAGCAAGGATACCAACGGTTCATGCGTGAGGCTGGTCCTTCACTTGATACTGGACGTCTATACACATCAACGGCCTACTCACCAAGTGACCCCACTATCCGGTGGCGAGAGGATTGGGTCTGGGATTCTCCACTATGGGGTGACAAGTACACCACCAAATGGTATTATAGATTCTTATATTTCTAAAATCCAACTTGTAGCAATGAATTGACAGGCTTCCACAGATTGGAGCATATGGTGAGGGGGAGCGGTGAGATGCCGGCAAATCAGCGGTTGTTAATGAATTTTAGACTTGCGCTTAACAGTCTCTTTCTCGGGGTGCTGACGGCATTCATGGTGTGGTCCCTCCAGTGGGCCCTGGAATCCAGGAAAGAATTAACCTTTGACATGCCGGGCGAAAGCACCGTGCTTTCAGTGGCCGAGGGACCACAGAATGTTGCCGTAGCCGATGCAGCATCTGCCCAAGAAGAGTTAAAAGAATACCTCCGCGACCAGTCACTGGCACTGATTATCTCCTCTTCCGGAGACGGGCGCCCGGAGATGCTTGTTTATGACCCGCATAGCTTGCTCTCATGGTTCCCCCAGGCCAACCCCGGGGATCTTCACTCCGGGGAAAGTGCCGCCTACCTTTTTAGAGGCACCTATTCAGAGCGCCAGTGGTCGGGTGCCGGCACCGCCCCCCTTTTGACAAAGGGTGTCGTACCGGCAGGAGTTATTGAGGCCCCGCCCGGTGCAGGCGACCTGCAGTACGCCAGGCAGATCACATCTGACCCGCTGGAGCCCGGTACTTACACGATCAATACAGTTGATCCGGGCCAGGTGCAACATATCCTCGGTCTTTTACAGCGAATGGGACTTACCGAACGGAAGGTGCAAACGCTTCCGCTGGTTAAATACCTAGCCCTTAACCCTCTATTTAGTATTACTGTGCTCTTTCTCTGTATGGGGCACATCTGCACTATGCTGTACTGGTCGCTCTACCTGGGGGGGCGGACTCGCGAGTTCGCCATTCGGGGCTGTCACGGCGCACAACCACGGGAACTCATTGGGGGAAACCTGGTGGGCGGGCTGCCCGGCCTATCGGCGGGCAGCGTCGCAGGAGTGATTGTCTCGGGTTCTCTGGTTGCAGCAATCGGTCACGTCACGCTCACTGCAAGCAACTTCCAAACGCTTGCTATCGCCGGAGTCATCGCAATCATTGTCGCAACGGTGACGTGGTCAACTACCCTTTATATTGTTATTAGAGCGCGTTACGAGGTGAACCTTGATGCGTGAAGTATGGAAAGGATTTATCATAGCACTGCGGCGTTGGTCCACGATGCTTCTGCTCACCGGAATGATTGCTGCCGCCTGCGTGGTCTTATCCCTTGCCCTGAGTGATGTGCTGTCCCAGGTAGCTGTACTCAGAGGAGCCGAACAACTCCGTGAACGTCATGCGGTAACCTATACGGCGTACTACCCGCACGGACCATGTAGCCGCGTCGATGAGGTTACCGTGCAGTTCCTGGCTGACATGATCGATCGGCAGCAGGCTTATACCGCAATCGTGTTCAACATGGGACTTGACGACCCCGACTTTGCCGGCGGTTACCCTTCGCTGGTGCTGTTCGGAGACATCCTTCCGGACTTATTCCCGGATCTCCAGCTGGATGAACCGGCGCCGTGTGCCATGAGCGGCGCGAAACTGGCGGAGCCGGGTATCGAAGCGGTAAGCCTGGCCGGAGAAGATATCCCGATTGTGAAAACGTTGCCGGCAGGGGCCACCTTCTTTGATGTAAATGTTACCGGCTTGCCTCTGGATAACCGCATTCTCATAAGGGCGCCGACCGAAACGCTCTCCTCACTCCAACCCATCGAACAAGAGGAAGCGTTAACTCGTGCGGTAATGTTTGCTCCAACCAGCGAAACAGTGGACGCGTATGTTTCCGGGTGTTTGCAGGGAGGGTTGTCTCTAATCCCGCACGATGTGGCTGTAGATCAGCCCCAAAGGTTCCGCGAGATCATGATGACTTCTGCCATGTATATTGTTGGCATGCTGGGATTTCTCATACTGGCCCTGGCCACTTTCCTGTCGTCAGCTCGTTTGACCATGCGCCAGGAGTATCGAACGTTCAAGATTCGAGAAATGTGCGGTGCCACGCCCATGCATATCAGCATCCAGATCGGCGGTTTCTTGGCCGCCGTGGTCCTGGCGCTGCCGGTCACCTTACTCTCTCTTCTTGTAATGATCGGCGGACCGTTTGCGGCTGGAGCGCTCTGGGTCATGTTGGCGGTTGTTCTCAGTTTCTTTTTCTTGTGGCTTACATCCGTACGCGAAGTACGTGTACAAGATCAAATTAGATAGGAAGATTAATATGAAAACAGTCCTTACGGCATGCAACGTGTCCAAGATTTACGGGTATGGCCGCACTCAGGTTGTGGCCATACACAACGTTTCCCTTGACATTACCGCGGGTGAGGCCGTCGCCCTGATGGGACCGTCGGGGAGCGGAAAATCGACGTTACTGAAGGTGTTGGGCTTGATCAGCCGGCCGACTGAGGGCAGCGTGCACATCCAGGGGACCGAAGCAGGAGGCAATGAGCGGTGCCGTGCTCAGCTGCGCAACAAATTTTTTGGTTTTGTGCATCAGGACTTTGCTATAATCGAGAACGAAACCGTAGAGCGTAATGTAATGATTCCGCTCGAGTATGCAAACCCAAGGCCTGGCAGACAGGAACGCAGGTCAAGGATTCAAACGATGCTTGATCAAGTCAACCTCGGGTGGGCGTTGAAAAAGAATGCATCGCGACTGTCGATGGGCGAACGGCAGCGGGTGGCCATTGCCCGGGCACTGGTGAATGACCCGGTCGTCGTGTTAGCCGATGAGCCGACAGCGGCCCTTGACGGAGCAACCGCCCAAGAGGTTATGACCCTCATCCTCTCGATCAAGGAACGGGGGGCTTCGGTGCTCGTAGCGACACATGATGACCGGGTGGCAAAACGGTGTGACCGCGTCGTATATCTGGAAAGATAGAAATATTGTTGAAATCTTTGACAAAAAGTGGTGTAACCCGGCAGTTCTACAGGGACAAGGAACCTGTCCCCCCGTCCCTGCCACTTCACGGGGTGACGCGGGCGAAGGACGGTTCGCGGGATTCTTCCGACTCCAGGGCAGCAAAATAGCGCTCCACCTCGCCTTCAGACATGGCATCGATACGGTTGATCATCTCCGGGAATAGCGGTGGGTAGAGCTCGTAAAGGTATTCATACATCCGGTCGACCATGAACTCGACATCGGGCAGCTCGCCCCAAACCTTTTGT
>JAAZPQ010000167.1 GCA_012797175.1 Bacillota bacterium | reverse complement strand
GCGCGGAAGACGCGGTCTCCTTCTCTAACCTTCTCCATTACTTTTAAACCGACCAAATCTCCGGATTGTGCCGAGGTGATATTTTGATGTTCTACCTGCATCGAGCTAACCTCTTGGGCAAATTCGGTTTTTGGTCCGATTATAGTGATATTTTCTCCCACGCTTAGTGGGGCAGATAGCTCAATTATGGCCACTGATATTTTGCTGTAATAATGCTTAACACGACCGATCTCTTCTCGGGACATGGCCAGGCCACCCCCTTTCATCATTTATCTGTCCTTACTTAGTATTCGACAGATACCAATTTTAACCTTCCTGAACCTAAAATTATCTATCTGCTCCGCGACCGGGAGTCCCTCTCTTCTGCTCTTCGGTGCATGATTGACGCTTATCCAGGGAAAATTATTGATTGAGAAGGGGGGTGAGTTTTTGGAGCATGTCAGGCCGCTGTTAATAAAGTTTATCTATACTGCTGCGATCACGATGATCTTTCTCAGCTATCTCCTTCTCCCGGCAGTCCCCATGGGTAGCTCTTTAATTATTGCCCTCGTAGTGACTGTGGTGCTCTATTTTGTCGGTGATCAGTACTTGCTGCCACGTTTCGGCGCGCTCCCCACGGCGATTGCTAATTTTATTGTGGCCGCTGTGATCCTGGCGCTGGGAGGCTCTTTCGTCCGCCAGCCGATCGGTACCGGCGCCATTTTAGCCACTGCCGCCGTAATCGGATTAGCTGAATGGGTTTTCTTCCGTTATGTTCGCGATGAAATCGGAACACCTGCTGAAGGGAAAGAGCTGCTCTCTTCTCCTGAATTTCTCGGCGGAAGTGAAACCATACCGGAGAGCGAAAGAGGGGAAAGGACCCCGGGGCAGGATCAAGAAGACCGGCCGGAACATTAAAGGAGATAATGAAGAAGCCTGTTTTGAATAGCCGCATCACTGCCAGTGCGGCTATTCCCTTCCTTCTGGTTGCTGCAGGGGCAGCCCGAGGAAGTAGCCTGTTTGATAAATAAAAACTACATTGTAGAAGAGTGAGCCGAAGGTGAGCATAAAGAGTCGCATCAATCTGTTGCTTGAACCGGTCCGTTTTCTTCCCGATCGCTCCTTAACCCGTTTTCTCACGGTGGTGCTGCCCCAGGTCTCTCGGGAGCTGTCCAGGTGGCAGCAGCAGCTTACGGTATCTGCGGATTGGCCGCTACTGCAGCAGGCTTTGGCCAGCCTCTCCAAAAAGCGCTTTCATGCCCAGGGAGGTAGCTTTTATGCCCTTTATAATTTTAATCCTGTTTATATGAAAACGCAGGTCTCCCTGATTGTGGCCCTGCAGACAATCAGCGATTATCTTGATAATCTCTGCGATCGCGGGGGGATCTACGATGAAGTCGCCTTTCGCTACCTGCACCAGGCCATGGTGGCGGCGCTGACCCGCGGGCCGATCAGGGAGCGCGATTATTACCGTTTTTACCCATCGAAGAATGACGGCGGTTACCTGGAGGCGCTGGTTGCCGAATGCCGCGGTTGTATTGCCCTTCTCCCTGGTTACCCGGTGGTCGAGCCCGAAATTCTGAGGCTAGTCTCACTATATAATGATCTGCAGGTTTACAAGCATCTTGATCCGGCCATGCGCAACAGCCGGCTGAGGCGCTGGTTCAAGGAGAAGGCCACCCCAACCACGCCATCACTTCACTGGTGGGAGTATGCTGCTGCTTGTGGCTCTACCCTTGGCCTATTTGCTTTATTCGGCCTGGCCACCTCCTCTGCAACCGATCTCCAGGATGTCCGGAAGGTGGTCGAAGCTTATTTCCCCTGGGTTTGCGGCTTGCATATCTTGCTCGATTACTGGATCGATCAGGATGAAGATTTACAGGAAGGCGATTTAAATTTTGTGGCCTGCTATCAGTCTCCCGCCGCCGCGGCTGAGCGGCTCTCTCTCTTTTTAAAAAAAGCGTTGCAGGAGGTCTCGGCACTGCCGCACACTGCTTTTCACCGCTCCGTGGTCCAGGGGCTGCTGGCCGTCTACCTATCTGACCCTAAAGTGAAACAGCAGGGCCTACAACAGGCCGCCCGATCGTTGCTCCAGGCTGGCGGAACCGGGACTGAATTTTTCTATCGCCTCTGCTTACTGTTGCGCCGGCTTGGAGTTCTGTAAAAGACCGGTCGCTGTTGCTGAAAGGGGCCGGGAGAGCTTACTCCCGGCCCCTTGGCCATTCTTTCTATCCCTTTTTTTCTTGGATGTAGGCGCCGACTTTATTTTTAAATAAATTTGGTATCGGTATTGATTTGCGGGTAGAAAAATCGATAAAAACGTAGACCAGCTTTCCTTCAGCAATTAAGATTTCTTCTTTAAACAGGGCGCCGTATACAGTCATACTGCTACGCCCCATCTCTATATCGGTGATATGAATATTGACAACATCATCGAGAAAACATTGTGCTTTGTAATCGAAGGCCACATGGGCGATTACCGCATCGATATTTTCTTCTAAAAATGTCCGCCAATCAATACCCAGTGCGTCAGTTAATTCAGGGAGGGCAATCGAATCAAACCATTTAATGTAGTTGGTGAAATAGACGGCACCTGAAAGATCAGTATCATAATAGCGTACTTTAACCGGAACAGAAAACAGCGATTCTGCCATCAACTGATGCCTCCTACCTTAGATATTTTATAGCTAGTTTCGCTATGCTACCCTGGAATCCTTTAAGAACTGGTTAAAAATAGAATCAAATCATAAGTAAAAAAGCATCTTCCCCGTTTTTACATATAAAATCCGGGGATGGTCGAGATCAATCTGCAGCGGAACAATCATTTAAAGGTAAGGACTAATTTTATCAGCGAGTACCTCTTTGGGCATGGCCCCGGTAAAGCTGTCTACCAACTGGCCTGCTTTAAAGAGAAGCATTGACGGCACACCCATAATCTCGAAACGCTCCGCTAATCCCGGGTTTTCATCCACGTTTACCTTCATTATTTTTAAGCGGCCCTGGTATTCGGCTGCCAGCTCGTCTAAAACAGGTGCAAGCATCTGGCAGGGGCCGCACCAGGGCGCCCAAAAATCAACCAAAACCGGCAGCTGCTCCTGCATCACCTGCTCTTCAAACTCTGCTTCTGAACCGATTGCTATTATCTCAGTCATCATCTCACCCCGTAATTCATTGATTAGAATAGCCTTTTGGCTCTCTATCATTGTAAAACAATTTTATCTCTTCTTCAATAGCCGCAGAAATAGGGGTAAGGCACTGCTTTCCCCAGGGCATT
>JAAZPQ010000166.1 GCA_012797175.1 Bacillota bacterium | reverse complement strand
GTTGCCGCCGCGGCGAGGCTATGTTACTCCTCCGCTTCGGCGTCTGAGATTGCTCAGGGCCTTTCCCCGGAGAAGACCAAGGCATTTATTACGAAGCTGGTCGAGATGGGGCATGAGTCTCCTCTTGAGCATGTCTCCTTTACCTTTGCCGTAGATGGGGTCAGCCGGGCTCTATCACACCAGCTGGTTCGTCACCGGATTGCTTCTTACTCCCAGAAATCACAGCGATACGTCGATGAAAAAGCATTTAACTGGGTCATCCCCCCTTCTCTAGAGAAGAACCCGGCGGCAAAGGATCTCTTCGAGGCACAGATCGAATCAATCCGGCAGTGCTATGCTGAGCTCTGCGCGATGGTGCCGCGCGAAGATGCGCGCTATATCCTGCCTAATGCCTGTGAAACGAAACTGGTAGTGACTATGAATGCGCGTAGCCTGCTCCATTTTTTTCGGGTACGCTGCTGCCGGAGGGCCCAGTGGGAGATACGGAGCCTTGCCGGGATAATGCTTGAAGAGGTGCGCAAGGTGGCTCCGGAGCTTTTTAAGATAGCCGGTCCGCCTTGTGAAACCGAGCAAATCTGCCCGGAAGGAGAGATGAGCTGCGGACGACTTCAACAAGAGAAAGATAAACAAAAGAAACGGGACTGAGTCCGCTGGCAAAGACGAGCTAATTATCGGCCGCCAGCCGGTACTCGAAGCGCTCCGCCGGGGGCAACTGCGGCTAATTTATCTGGCTGCGGGGCAAAAAGGAAAGATTATCAATCAAATTACGCGGGCTGCACGGCAGCAGGGGCTTCCCCTGGAGGTTATCTCACGCAGTGAACTGAGCAGGTTGGCGGACGGCGGCAACCACCAGGGCGTGGCCGCCCGGGCTCTCCCTTTTAAATATCTTACTCTTACCGGCCTGCTCGATCGGGTTAAGATCTTGACCGCCGATCCTTTTTTGATCATGCTGGACCACCTGCAGGATCCGCAGAATTTTGGCTCGCTGCTGCGTACCGCCGATGCTGCCGGTATGCACGGGGTGATTATCCCCAAAGATCGCACTGTTAAAATTACCCCGGCCGTGCGCAAGGTGGCCGCAGGTGCCGCTGAACGGCTGCCGGTGGCGCAGGTGGTGAACCTGGTCGATGCAATCAGGCAGCTGAAAGAAGCGGGCTTCTGGATCTATGGCGCCGAAGCTGACGGAATGCTCCCTTATTACCAGGTGGACTACCGCGGTTCTTTTGTCCTGGCGGTCGGTTCAGAGGGGAAAGGCCTCTCCCGTCTTCTCCGTGAACACTGCGACGGAGTTATCTCCATTCCCATGCGCGGCGAGGGGGGCTCTCTCAATGCCGCCGTAGCGGCAGCGGTGATTATCTATGCTGCCGCCGCCCAGAGAGAAGGATGGACGGACTAATAATAATTGACAGGAAATGGTTTAACCGTGATCAATAGAATTTTTACGGGGGCGGCAATGTCAGTTAAGTTTCATATTTATTGAAATGCTTTCTTAGAGGGGTATTCTATAAATAATCAGTATTGACAATATTTAAGTAAATCATTTATAGTAGGCATAGAACTTTCATTAATAATATCTATTAAAACGATAAAGGAGGGACCATTGTAATTAGAGATAGGGCCAAATTTGCTTGGCCTGCCTGCAATGATTGACGTAATACTTTTTGGCTACTACCCTGACAGCTTAGGCATGCTTTTAAGCGAATCCTTCTAGATGATGAAGATTTGCTCTCTGGCTGTTTAAAAAACCGCTGAGCAGACCTCTTCTCTTTGCCTGTCGGGGCCGTCTTCTGATAAAACAAAGCGAGAGTTCTTTCTTTACTATGATTATGGCAATATCTGGAGTTATCGTTTAGAAGCATCTTTGAAATTCTGCCAGGGGCAATAAAGCTTGACCCACTTGCTTCTTTACGTTATAATTACTCCATCAACAAAGCCTTTCCTCCTTAAAAAACAGCCCTACGGAGGCGATCTAATGTGAGCTCCCTAGCTCCTGAAGCGAAAGGAAGCAGTAATATTTATTTAGAGCTTGAATTTAAAAGCGATGAAGATATTGTCAGTGAGGCTAAAGAGGGTAATACCGTTGCCCTGGAATATTTAATTCTAAAATATAAAAATTTTGTGAAAGCTAAGGCCAGGTCTTATTTTTTAATCGGTGCCGATCGTGAAGATATTATCCAGGAAGGGATGAT
>JAAZPQ010000165.1 GCA_012797175.1 Bacillota bacterium | reverse complement strand
TGCTGGCCATTATCGGGATATTGGTGGCCATCGGTATCCCGGTCTACAACAATACCATGTTAAAGGCCGCCCAGAAGGCGCACGATACCAACCTGCGCACCATCGACTCCGCCGTCCAGCAGTACTTGATGGGTGAGGGTGATTATCCCCTAGATACTACTGGTGCTGGTAAGATCAGTCTTTTAACTGATAATAATTACCTGAAGGAAATACCGGATATACCTAAACAGCTGCAGGAAAATACTACGGCCGGAGAAGGGCTGGAAGTATCAGCAACTGAGTACACATTAGTTGTAGATGCGACTGACGGTGTGCCCTGGGCGTACCCGTGCGGTTTATGGGACGACGCTTATCGTAAATCCGAATCCGGCGTAAACCCATAAAATAGCTTGACCCCGGCTAACGGCGGGTAGAACTTGCGCCGGTAGCCTACGATTAATTAAGGTGGCGGTTTTACGCCGCCACCATCTATTTTAAACCGGGGCCACCGCTTAGTAGAATAACTGGGGGGTCGGCAAAGCATGGGCGAGCCCCGATGGGAAGTGAAAACCGCCATTCAAGAAGAGGGCTTTACCTTTACCGAGCTGCTGGTGGCTATCACCATCCTGGCGCTGGTTTCGATACCGGTTCTCTCCATGCTGCTCAATGGCTACAGCTACACGGTCATGGCCGGGCGGCAGACCGTCGCCGCTAACCTGTGCCGGGACAAGATCGAAGAGCTCAAATCAGAGGGCTTCAGCAAGTATGATCTCCTGATCCGGGATAAACCGGACGGCAGATACCAGATCCCCAGCGCAGAGGACCCCTTGCCGGAGGGATATGAGCTTTACCGCCGCGAGACGGTCATTGAGCGCCGCGAGAGCATAAAGGGGAGCTCTTCGTCCGCTCTTGAAGCTGATTATTTACGGGTCAGGGTAACGGTTTACTGGACCGAGCGGGGCGGAGAAAACTCGGTGGAGATGGAGACAAGCCTGGCCAGGGGGTGAAACGGTGCGGGCAAGAGACGAAGACGGCTTTAGCATGGTTGAACTGTTGATGGGCCTGGCTATCCTGGGGATGGTTACGGCGGCTATCTACGGCTGTTTTTTCTCCGGGGTGCAGGGCTGGCAAAAAGGGGTCGAGCGGATGGATCACCAGCAAAATGGCCGCATCGCCGTAGATCGGATCGTCCGCGAGCTGCGTTACGCCAGCTATGTTGAACCTTTATCTGGCGGTGAAGAGCTTCGTTTTGAATTTACCGGTGATGATAAGATCTATTATTTCAAGAGGGTCGGCCCGGCGGCCGATGACCTGGTCTTGATTCACCGGCATCCGGATAACACCGTAACCCAGACTAAGATTGCTCTGAAGATTACCGCGCTTAGCTTTTTTGTCGATGAGCACAATAATGTTCAGATCAACCTGGCCTCAGGGACAGGGCCCGACAGGATAACCATTCGCAGCAGTTTTCGCCCTCGCAATATTCCCTGAAGCATGGAAAGGGGCGTGGTTTAGCGATGTTTCAATACCTGGAGAACGAGCGCGGTTCCGCGATAGCGATGCTGCTGTTAATTGCCGTAGTGCTGCTTATCCTTGGCACGGCCCTGATTACCAACGCGATTACTGAAAAAAAGATTGCCGTCCACCAGGAGCTCGGGACCAGCCTCTATTATATTGCCGAAGCCGGCCTTGAAGAGGCTATCGCCGTGAAGATAAAAGATTTCGATTTTATAGATAATATTGAGAATATCAGCTGCGGCGAGGGTAAGTATGATGTTGAGATTAACAAGGAAACAGAATTTAAACACTGCATCGAGTCCACCGGCGAGTTAAAGGGCAAAAAACTAACCCTGGGGGCGATTGTTGAGCTAAGCGACCTTTACAAAAAAGCGGTCCTGGTTTCAGAGAACCTCACCATTGAGAAGACCACGATCAACGGAGATCTTCACTGCAATAATCATCTCAGCATTAAGGGTCCGGAGAACCGGTTGCTTCCAACCGGCGAGCTGGCCGGAAGCTTAACCTACAGCTGTCCGGTTAATAAAATTGACTGGGAAGGCGGTAACGGATCTATCGAGGTAAAGGGCGAGCTTTACAGTAAAGGTAACCCTTTTCCAGGAGATTGGCGCGTAGAACCGATTCCCCTGCCGGAGATCGATCTAAATCAGATCCTTAATCAACATCTCTTTACCAAAATAAGCGGTAAAAAAGAATGGAGAGAAGCCCCTGGCTACGGCAAGGTTTTAGACAAGGACGGCAAGGAGAGGCAGTATCTCTATATCGAAAAAGGCGATTTGACCATCTCTCCGGGGCCGGGAGAAGAATTCATCTTTGATGGGATCTTAGTTGTAGATGGCGATGTTGAGATCAAAGGTTCCGGCCGGGTAAATTTCGAGGGGATGATCGTTGCCAAAGGTGACCTGTTTGTTAAAAACAGGGTTAATGTTGAGCTTGAGGATAAAAAGGTGGTTGTGTTAGCTGCGGATAAAGATGTCAAGGTGTTTGGGGAACAGAATGATTGTCCCGAAAACCCGGTTTTCGGGGGAGACCTCCTGCTCTTTTCCAAGGGAGGGGAGGTGACCATCGGTCATCAGAAAATGAAAGGTGAACAGTTTATCATGGACGGCATTATCTTTGCAAAAAAGACAGCGATTTATAACTGTAATCTTACCTATATCCCGGGGCTGAGCGATATGCGGCAAAGATACTTCCCCGCTTATGGATTGGTGGTGACAGCATGGTTTCAACCGTAGTTGAAGAGCAGGCCGAAATGGCGCTAAAATATAACCTTAAGGGGCGTTACTCGAGCATCGGGCTTGACCTGGGCTCCTCCCAGATTAAGCTGATGCAGTTAAGGCAGGAGCGGGGAGAGATCTTTCTGCATCAGTACGGGATCTACGACCTTCCCGAAGAGGCCGTTACTGCCGGAAGGATCACCGACGCTGCAATTCTCGCCGACCGGCTGGCCTGGATCTTTAAAAGGCGCCGCTTTTCTAAAAACAGGGTTAACCTCTGCCTTGGCAACCAGGCTATCCTTCTGCGCCAGATGCAGCTGCCGAAGATGGCCCCGCGCGAAATTCCAGCAGCGCTCCGTTTTCAGGCTGAGAAAGAGATCATGATCCCCATCGATGAGGCGGTGATCGACTATATCGAACTGGGCGAGCGCCTTATCGATGGAAAGGAGACACTGGAGCTGGCCGTGGTGGCCGCGCCTAAAGATCTGGTCAATGATTACCTCGGCGTAATC
>JAAZPQ010000164.1 GCA_012797175.1 Bacillota bacterium | reverse complement strand
CGGGCATTCGCGGCTACATGAAAGGTTACAGGAAAAAAGAGAAAGGCACCGGGATGTGGCGCGGCAGGTTATTACTGCCCAGGAGGAAGAGAAAAAAAGGATTTCCCAAGAGCTGCATGATGAAACCAGCCAGATGCTTGCCGCTTTAACCCTTAACCTGAAAGCGTTGTACGAGATGGCTAAAATTATGGGTATTGAAGACCCCAAGTTTCTAACCATGTTAAAAAAAATCCATACTTCGGCAGTCCAAATAAGCAATGAGGTTAATCGGATAATCTCCGATCTTCGTCCTACCTTACTGGATTCCCTTGGTTTTGTGCCGGCTATTCGTCATTATGCCGAATCCTGCCTTTTACCTTTAGGTATTAACGTTTCTTTCGATATTACGGAGACACCTGTACCCCTGTCACCGGAAGCTGAAGTCAATCTTTTCCGCTGGGTGCAGGGGGTTATCGGTAATATAGTTCAACATTCCCGGGCGCAAAACGTAACAGTCTCTTTGCAAGAGAATAAAGATCATCTGAGACTTTGTATCCGGGATGATGGCATCGGGTTTGACGTTTCACGGATTGGCAAAATGAACAACCAGAAAAGAAGGCATGGCCTGGGCCTGATGATCGCTAAAGAGAGGATGAAACTTATCGGTGGGGACTGCTCGGTCCAGTCACAGCCGGGAAAAGGCACCACTGTCTCTGCAATAATTCCCTTAACATAGCTTGCTTTTAAAAAAACCAGATCTCAAGAATATCCCTGAATATTAAGGGGGAGATTCTACTCTATGTCCAAGATAAGGGTGCTACTGGTAGATGATCATACCATTGTCCGGGAAGGTATCTCTGCCTTACTGGAGCAATCACCGCAAATAGAGATAGTCGGGGAGGCCAGTAACGGCGATGAAGCCCTGGATATACTCAGAAAGCATAAAGTTGATCTAGTGCTGATGGATCTGGACATGCCAGTAATGGGAGGGCTTGAAGCAACCCGAAATATACGTAAAGAGTTTCCTGAGATTAAGGTTCTTATCCTGACACAGTATGATCATGAAGAACATGTTATGTCTATTCTGGAAGCCGGCGCCCATGGTTTCCTGAACAAATCTGCGGCCTCCTCTGAACTTATCTCGGCGATCCGTGCCGTTTACCGTGGTGATTCGTATCTTTCTCCATCGGCCACAAAGTACCTGGTGGAGAGTTACCAGCGGGAAGCTTACTCAAAAAAGAGTCGTGATCCTTATGAGCAGTTAACCGAACGGGAGAAGGAAGTATTTCGCTTACTGGCAGAAGGGCATACCTCCAAGGAGATAGCCGGTATGCTGGTCATCAGCCCTAAAACCGTTGACAGTCACAAAACCAGGCTCATGGATAAACTTGATCTCCATAATCGTGCCGAGCTAATCAAGTATGCCCTGCGCAAAAAAATCATCCCCATGTAATGTAAAGGTGACAGGGGGACGTTTCTCCTGTCACCTCTTTAACACTTCGAGATTTTTCGCCGTGCGTAGAATAAGGTAGCGGGGCTAAACTTAGAAAGAGATGGCGGCAAAATATTAAAAAACAGGGAAAGGGGGCGTAAGAAGTGAAAAGAAATATTCTTATAGTTGATCAGGAGCATGAGTTTACCGTTAACCTGCGGGAGGAGCTCGAAAAAAGACATTGTAAAGTTTTTATTGCCTGTGAAAGGGTTAAGGCCCAGGAAATAGTGTGGGAGAGGAAGCCTCACTTGATTGTTCTAGGTGCCATTATGCCCCGTGGAGACGCTTTTAAACTTCATCAATGGTTAAAAAAGACACCGGCAACCAGTGACCTGCCGATTGTGGTAGTGGATGTTCCTCCTGAAAAACAGTCGGTCAGCGGCTGGAGAAGAGATGAAGGGCTAAGACTTGAGGCCGAAGATTATTTTTGCCGGCCTGTGGATCTCACTGCCTTGGTATCGGTTATTGAGAAATTGTTAGATAAAACTACCAGGAAAATTCGGGTACTTGTGGCCGACGATCATGCAGTAATCAGAGAAGGAATCTGCGCCCTGGTGAACCTGCAAAAAGATATGCTCATCGTTGGGGAAGCCACAGATGGGCAGGAGGCTATCGAAAAAACACTTCAGTTGACGCCGAACGTAGTGCTTATGGATATTGTCATGCCAGAATTAAACGGCATCGAGGCGATGAAGCAGATTACGAGCAGATGTAAAGATGTTAAAGTGCTGATTTTAAGCCAGTATGATGATGAAGGTAATATTACTGCCAGCAAACAAGCTGGGGCCTTTGACTTCATTCCCAAGAAAAGTGTCAGCACCGAGCTGCTCAAAGCGATCCGAACGGCGAAACGATCAAAATATCGCGCCAGAGATAGCTCTTAAGGCGACAGGGGTAACAGGTGACGGAGATCTGTTAGCTGTTTAACAGGACTGGCGCTAGAACGGTCTCATCTAAAGGTGAAAGGTGACGGATATCTGTCACCTTTTTATGATCTTCTATTCGGAAAGCCGTATGCCTAGGGTAAAACCCTACAATTTTATTTCAAATAATCAGTTAGCAGCGCATAAATTCAGGTGATATCCCGTAAATTTTAGGGTAAGAAGATCATCTATTTCAGGTAGATCCCTCTTTCAATGGGGCCAGGGATCGGGTTAAATTATATTAAAGATTCTGAAATATCTGTGAAAGGAGGGTTAAAAAAATGAAAACCAGAATTCTCATAGTTGACCAGGAGGAGGAGTTTACTGCTAAGCTGCAAGCAGAGCTCGAAAAAAAAGGCAGTGAAGTTTTTGTTGCTGTTGAAAAATTAAAGGCCCAGGAAATAGTGCGAACTGGCAAGCCTCAGCTAATTGTTTTGGGTGCGATCAAGCCTCGTGGAGACGCTTTTAAGCTTCACCAGTGGTTAAAAAAGACACCGGCAACCAGCAACCTGCCGATCGTGGTGGTGGATGTTCCCCCTGAAAAACAGTCGGTCAGCGGCTGGAGAAGAGATGAAGGGCTAAGACTTGATGTGGAGGATTATTTTTACCGCCCCTTAAAGCTCTCTGTCCTGGTATCGGTTATCGAGAAACTGCTCGATAAAGCTACCAGGAAGATCCGGGTACTTGTGGCCGACGATCATGCAGTAGTCAGAGAAGGAATCTGCGCCCTGGTAAACCTGCAAAAAGATATGCTCATCGTTGGGGAAGCTACAGACGGTCAGGATGCTATCGAAAAAACACTTCAGTTGATGCCGAACGTAGTGCTTATGGATATTGTCATGCCGGTATTAAACGGCATCGAGGCGATGAAGCAGATTACGAGTAAATGTAAAGATGTTAAAGTTCTGGTTTTAAGCCAGTATGATGATGAGGGTAATATTACTGCCAGCAAACAAGCCGGAGCCTTTGACTTCATTCCCAAGAAAAGTGTTAGCACTGAGCTTCTCGAAGCGATCAGGATGGCGTGCTAAATTTTATTCCCCGGTCTGGCCGGTGTTTAACCATATTAACCTCTCGTCCCAAACACCGGCCAATTAATTTTTGACCAAATAAAGTTGAAAGGCTGATTCCAATTGCAAACGGTAACGTTAACCATTAATCAGCAAGAGGTAAGCGGCCATCCGGAAATGACTATTCTGGAATTGGCCCGGGAGTCCGGCATTATTATACCGACGCTTTGCCACCATGCTTCGCTTAACCCTATCGGAGCATGTCGAATTTGCCTGGTAGAGAACGAGGTAAACGGTGCTCTTCTAGCATCATGTGTTACCCCGATCGCTTCGGGAATGATTATCAACACGGAGTCGTCGCGTGTTCTAGAGCATCGCAAAATGATCCTCAAGCTAATGCTGGCCAGTCATCCCGATTCTTGCCTTGTCTGTGATAAAGGCAACCGGTGCCAGTTACGCCAGATGGCTGCGGAGCTGGGCATTGGTTCAAGCGAATTAGACCGGATTCCGCAAACTGCTGTTACTGAAGAGGTGAATCCCTTTCTGATCAGGGATATGAGTAAATGCATTTTATGCGCCCGGTGTATTCGGGCCTGCCAGGAGCTGGTTATTGAAGGTGCCCTTGATTATTATGGGCGGGGGTTTAAAGCCAAGCCGGCCACTCTGTTTAAATCTCCCCTGGAAAATTCGGAATGCACCTTTTGTGGAACGTGTGTCGCTCTCTGCCCTACGGGGGCCTTAATGGAAAAAGAGGAGTTTTACCGGGGGACTATCGGGACCGTTGTAGAATCAACGTGCCCCTATTGTGGTTGCGGCTGCAGTATCTCCCTGGAAGTTAAGGAGAACCGGGTGGCCCGGGTTAAGCCAGCTGCTGAAGATACCGGCCCGGGGACACTTTGCGTCAAAGGAAGCTATGGTTGTGATTTCATCCATAGTCCGGACAGGTTGACCCGACCGCTGGTCAAAGAGAACGGTAGTTTTAAGGAGGTGTCCTGGGACGAAGCCCTGGCGGTAACTGCAGATGCTTTTAGCCGGATTAAAGATAAGCACGGATCCGACAGCCTGGCAGTTTTCGGCTCGGCAAATTGTACCAATGAAGAAAATTATCTGTTGCAAAGATTTGCCCGCGGGGTGCTGGGGACAAACAATATCGATAACGGTAGCAGTCTTTATTACGCGGCTGCCCGCCAAGCTTTTTACGATTCTGTCGGTTTTCCCGGGATCACTTATACCCTAAACGATTTAACCGGGACAGACCTGATCCTGGTTGTCGGCGCCGAACCGGCAGCCTCAGCACCGCTAATCAACTATGAGATTAAACGTGCCGTTAAACTGCACGGTGCCAAACTGATCTTGATCGATCCCCGGAAAACAAAACTGACGCTTTTCGCAGACTGTTGGTTGCGGCCTGAGGTAGACACTGATCTGATGCTTTTGAACAGTCTAGCTAAAGTAATTATCGATGAAAATTTAGTGGATCGGGAATTCATTGCCCGAAAAACAGAAAATTACCAGGAATTGCTCGACTCCCTGGCTACCTTTTCCCTGGAAACTGCTGCGGAGGTAACTGGCGTCAGTCTAGAGCAAATTCGCCTTGCCGCCGGGCTTTATGCTACGGCGGGCAAAGCAGCGATTATCTTTGGCACCGGAATTATGCAGCAGCTCCAGGGAACAGAGAATGTTAAAGCGCTGCTTAACCTGGCCCTGCTCACCGGAAATATCTGGCGTAAAGGAGGCGGGCTCCGGGCGCTGCTAAGAGAATGTAATGCCCAGGGGGCTTGCGACATGGGCATGCTGCCCGATTTTTTACCCGGCTATTACCCGGTGGAGGATCTGCCAGCCCGGAAAAAATTTGAAACACACTGGCAGGCGAATCTACCTTCCAAACCTGGACTAAACGCTTTAGAGATGATGCAGATGGCCGGGGAAGGAAAAATTAAGGGCTTATTGATTACCGGTGAAAATCCCGTAGCTGGCTTTCCCGGATCGGCCCTGGTTGAAGAGGCGCTCGCTTCGCTGGACTTTCTGGTGGTTCAAGATCTCTTTCTGACCGAAACAGCCCGGCTGGCCCAGGTTGTTCTTCCAGCCGCCAGCTTTGCCGAAAAAGAAGGCACTTTTACTAACCTGGAAGGCAGGGTGCAAAAGATTCGTAAAGCGATTGAACCTCTCGCTGAGAGCAGGCCGGACTGGAAAATAATTCTGCAGCTGGCTGCGGCCATGAATCAACCGCTGCCATTTAATTCTCTGGAGCAGGTTCAGAAGGAGTTGGAAGAGCTGGTTCCGCTGTACAAATATGATTGGGAGGAGAAAAGCCCAAAAGAGGAAGATTACTGGGAGACAATGGCGGAGCACCGGTTGCCTTTGAAAAGATTTCCACGGTTTTCGCCGGTAGAATACCTTCCTCCGTTAAAGGCGCCCGATACTCAGTACCCCTTTATCTTGCTGGCCGAGAGTGCATTGTTTCATTCCGGCAGTGGTTCTAGAAGTTCAAAATCGGGACGATTAAGCCGGTTTTCCGCTTCATATTTTCTACAGATGAACAAAATTGATGCCGACATGATGAAGTTACAGCCCGGGGACCGGGTAAAAATTGTTTCACCGGTTGGGGAGTTGCCGGCGGTGGTAGAGCACTCTGAATCGCTGCCAAGGGGTTTGGTCTCTTTGCCCCGCTCCCGGTCCGATTATCCTGTTGCTCTCCTTTTTAGCTCCCCCCCGGAAACGTCGGCCTCCAGCTCTGCCTTACAAAGATGTTATGTCCGGATAGAAAGGAGCTGTAGTGATGAACCAGAAAAATAGGGAGATCGACTGGTCACGATTGAATGAAATTATCGCGGAGCACTGCCAGGAACGCTGGAGCTTAATTCCGTTGGTACAGGAGATCCAGAACGAGTATGGTTACATCCCTCCCGATGCTATCCCCATTATCGCCGATAAACTAAAACTCTTTCCCAGTGCGGTGCAAGGTGTCATCTCCTTTTATGCCCAGCTTTACACCGAACCCCGCGGCCGGAATACGGTCCGGGTCTGCCGGGGCACTGCCTGCCATGTCCGGGGGGGCAAAACCATCCTTAAGCTTGTAAAAAAAGAGCTGGGGATAGATGAGGGCGAGACCACGGATGATCTGGAGTACACGTTGGAAACAGTGGCCTGTATCGGTGTTTGTGCCCTTGCTCCGAGCCTGGTTATCAATCAGCAGGTCTATGGCAGAATGAACCCCAAAAAAGTAGGGCAATTGTTCAAACGGAAGGATGAGAACCATGAGCCAGCATAAAATATTTGTCTGTCGGGGGACGGGGTGTCAAGCCAGCGGTTCCCAAGAGCTCTATGAGTTGCTCAAGGGCGAAGTGACCAGACTGGCCTTACCCGGGGTTACCGTAAATTTTAGCGGCTGTCATGGTTTCTGCGAGCAAGGCCCGATCGTCGTTGTCGAGCCTGAAGGAATATTTTATACCCAGGTCCAGGCTGAAGATGCTGCCGAGATTGTCCAATCACATCTACGAGATGGCAAGCCTGTGAAGCGGCTGTTCTATCAAGACCCGGTCACCGGCCAGATGATTCCACGTTATGCGGAGATCAACTTTTACAAGCAGCAGCAGCGAATCATTCTTCGCCGATGCGGCCATATCAACCCGGAAAACATTGAGGACAGTATGGAATGGGGCGGCTACCAGGGATTAAAGAGAGCCCTTCTAGAATTGACCCCGGAAGAAGTTATTGATGAAGTAGCCAGAGCGGGCCTGCGCGGCCGGGGCGGTGCTGGATTTCCGACAGGGCGTAAGTGGAAATCTTGCCGCAATGCTCCAGGTCGGAAGAAATACGTGATCTGTAACGCCGATGAAGGCGATCCGGGTGCCTTTATGGACCGCTCGATCCTGGAAGCTGATCCCTTTGCCGTGATTGAAGGTCTTACCATTGCCGGCTATGCCATCGGAGCCGATGAAGGCTTTATTTATGTCCGGGCTGAGTATCCCCTGGCAGTTAGACGGATTCGGACCGCTATAGAGCAAGCCCGGGCCAAGGGATTTTTGGGTGACAATATCCTGAACTCGGGTTTCAATTTTACAATTCATGTGCAAGAAGGTGCCGGTTCTTTTGTTTGCGGCGAGAGCACGGCTTTAATTGCCTCGATCGAGAGCCGTAGAGGGATGCCCCGGACCCGGCCCCCCTACTCGGCACAGTCCGGCTTGGACGGTAAGCCTACGGTAATTAATAATGTCAAGACCCTGGCTGCTACTTCTGCTATTTTAGAGCGCGGGGCGGACTGGTTTGCCGCCCTCGGTACCGAGAATAGCCGGGGAACAGCTGTTTTTGCCCTAACTGGCAAAATCAATAACAGTGGGCTGGTAGAGGTCCCCATGGGAACGCCGCTATCGACGATTATCTTTGATATCGGGGGCGGCATTCCCCGGGATAAAAAGTTCAAGGCAGTTCAAACAGGCGGTCCCTCGGGAGGCTGCATTCCCGCCCGCTTTATGGACGCCCCCGTAGAATATGAAACCCTGGCCCGGTTGGGCTCGATCATGGGTTCCGGCGGCATGGTCGTAATGGACGATGCTACCTGCATGGTCGAGATCGCCCGTTACTTCCTCAGCTTTACCCAGGAGGAGTCCTGCGGGAAATGCGCTCCTTGCCGCCTGGGTACCAGGCAGATGCTGGAGATTCTAAATAGGATTACGCAGGGCCGAGGTCGTGATGAAGATCTGGACACTTTGTTGAAAATAGCGAAGACAGTGAAGGAGACCTCGCTGTGCGGGTTGGGGCAATCCTGTCCCAATCCGGTACTAACTACCCTGGAATATTTTAAAGATGAATACGAAGCACATATTGTGGAGAAAAAATGTCCGGCTGCAGTCTGTGATGCCTTGATGGTGTCGCCCTGTCAGCACACCTGTCCGGTTGGCGTTAATATTCCCAGGTATGTGGCCCATATTAAGGCCGGTGAATACCTGGAAGCCGTCGAAACGATCCGGGAGCGCAATCCCTTCCCGGCCATCTGCGGACGTATCTGCCATCATCCCTGTGAAATCAGGTGCCGCCGCGGAGAGCTCGACGACCCGGTAGCCATAAAAGCACTGAAGCGCTTTGTGGCGGACTGGTACTTTGAAAACATCGCGCAGTTGCCGCCGCCGGAACCGTTTCAGGTGCTCTACCCCCAGAAAATAGCGGTCATTGGAGCCGGGCCCTGCGGGCTCTCCTGCGCCTATTTCCTGGCCCAGATGGGCTACCCGGTTACAGTCTTTGAGGCTCTCCCTGTTGGCGGCGGCATGCTTTCAGTGGCTATCCCGGATTTTCGGCTGCCACAAGAGGTGATCGATCAGGAGATTAATTACATTATCAGGCGCGGGGTGGAGATTAGATACAACTCTCCGATTAATATCAACTTTACCATTGAAGACCTGAAGCGTGACGGTTACCAGGCTATATTTATCGCTGCCGGGGCACAAAAAAGTCAGCGCATCGGTATCCCCGGGGAGCTAGAAGACCTGGAGGGTTTCCACTATGGTCTGCGGTTTTTAAGGGATATCAAAGTAGGCAAGCCAATCAGCATCGGCCCCCGCGTCGCCGTGATTGGCGGTGGTAATGTGGCCCTGGATACCGCCCGCACCGCGTTGCGGCTCGGCGCTAAAGAGGTGGTCATCTTATACCGCCGTTCCCGGGAAGAGATGCCTGTTTCCGATATAGAATACGCGGAAGCCCTGGCGGAAGGAGTGCAAGTCCAGTTCTTATCCGCCCCGACCAGGATTGTCAGTGAAAACTGGAAAGTGGTTGGCTTGCAATGCATTCGGATGCAGCTGGGCGAGCCCGATGCCAGCGGGCGTCGCCGCCCCCTGCCGGTTCCCGGTTCAGAATTCTTCTTAGCGGCTGATACCGTTTTTGCTGCTGTCGGCCAGGCGCCGGATCTATCGTTTTTACCGCCGGACAGTGCCCTCGAGCGGACCAGGTGGGAAACCCTGGTCGTTGATAAAAATAACCTGACCTCTAATGTGCCCGGGGTGTTTGCCGGAGGAGACTTTGTTTTTGGACCGGGCATGGTTATAGAAGCCATTTCCGCCGGCAGAAGGGGAGCGCTGGCGATAGACAAATATCTAAAAGATGATCCTTCCAGGGTTGAAATGTACGATCCCAAGCCTGAACTGATCGAAGGAGAGCCTCAGCTGGAAGAAGAGGCCACCTGGGAGCCTCAATTCAGGCCGGAGATACCCCGGCTGCCCTTCGGAGAACGGATCAATAGCTTTAAAGAAACAGAGCTGGGCCTTGATGAGGCGCAAGCCCGGCAGGAAAGCGGCCGGTGCTTGCGGTGTGATTTAGAAAGCTAAAGGAGGTAAACGATGAAATCGCTAACCAAGCAGAAACCCTTTGATGAAGTAATACAATTGAGCGATCAATTGAATCGCGTTTTTCTCATCGGCTGCGGCACGTGTGCCACCATGACTAAAACCGGTGGGATAAACGAGGTCCAGGCCATGAAAAAGAGCCTGCAGGACGAGGGCAAGCTGGTCACCGGTTGGGTTGTCCTCCCGATGGCTTGTGACGAGATGACTGCGGAGCTCCTTAACGAAAATAAAAAGGCCGTGCAGGATGCCCAGTGCATCATCGTGATGGCCTGCGCGCTGGGTGTTCAGCGAATTAATCTCTATCTGCCCCTGCCGGTTATACCGGCTCTGGATACTTTATTTATCGGTATGGAAAAGAGCCCGGGCCATTTTTTCGAAGCCTGTGCCCAGTGTGGCCAGTGTATCCTCGGAGAAACAGCGGGGATCTGCCCGTTGACAGCCTGTCACAAGGGGTTATTAAATGGCCCCTGTGGCGGTACCGATAAAGGCAAATGCGAGGTCGATCCAGAAAAAGATTGTGCTTTTACCCTTATTTATGAAAGGCTGAAAGAGCAAGGCCGGCTTGACCTAATGCGCAAATATCACCCTCCTAAAAATTACCAGGTTATACCCCGGCCCAGAGAGTCCCGGTTATTATAAAATTGAGGAGGGATGAAGATGGTTTCAAAACTAAAACAAGCGATGGAGAACGGTAAATTTGTTATTACCAGTGAAATTGGTCCACCCAAAGGAACCGATCTGGAAAAGATGTACCATCATATTGATCTGCTCAAGGACAAAGTTGACGCCCTCAATGTGACTGATCACCAGAGTTCGGTGATGCGCTTTCCGTCTATCGGAGGTTGCCTGGCTATCCAGGAGCTGGGCGGAGAGCCGGTTCTGCAGCTAACCTGCCGCGATCGTAACCGTATCGCCCTACAGGCCGAACTGCTCCTGGCCTACAGTAAGGGTATCAAAAATGTACTTTGCCTCACCGGCGATGCTGTTCCCGTTGGTGATCACAGCCAGGCCAAGGGTATTTTTGACCTCGATTCGGTCCAGTTACTTCATGGAGTGAGGCAACTAGAAGAGGGTATTGATTTTGGAGGTAATAAACTTGAGGGGGCGGTTCAATTCTGCGCTGGTGCTACGGTCACCCCAGAAGCCGAACCTATTGAACCACAATTAATCAAGTTTGAAAAGAAAGTGGCCGCCGGCGCCGAATTTTTTCAAACCCAGGCAATTTATGATCTGGAAAGGTTCGCCAAATTTATGGAGTTTGCCCGTCAATTTCCAGTAAAAATTCTTGCCGGCATTGTCCTGCTTTCATCGGCTAAGATGGCCCAGTTCATGAATGATCATGTTCCGGGAATATTTGTCCCCCAGGAGCTGATTGACGAGATGGCCGCAGCACCGAAAGGAAAAGCGCTTAAAAAAGGGATTGAGATTGCCGGCCGGACAATTGCCGCTTTAAAGAAAGAATCGCTCTGTGATGGAGTTCATATCATGGCTATAAACAGGGAGGAAGTGGTACCAGAGATCCTGGCTGTGGCCGGTCTGTAAGATGGTCTAAAGCAGCCTGCCCCGGTAGCGGCTCCCCTGGTGCCGCCCGCCGGTAGCGACAGGTAGTTTTCCCGGTCGTAATTTGGTCGATTCAATGGTTGATTCGCCCGGGGGCGAAGCGGTACGCTGCATCCTCGCCCGGGCGATTACCATTATTTTACCGGGATCTGTTTTTTAGCAGAACCGTTATTTCAACCTCTTTGATCCCGGGACAATCATCGCCCCGCTCTCTTTAGCAGCTCAATGCCCACTTATCCGGAAGAAAATAGCCTTAAGAGGCTCCTGGTGCAGCTTTTTATGGCCCACTTGCAGGAATTAGAATATTTTAAGAGAACCTATTCAAAAAAGGTCGTTTCTGTAGAACAGTGTCGGCCGCAGAGAAGGGAGCCAACCATGCGACGCTCATATCCGGATATGGAACGTCCGCAACAAGGTGTTGCTGAGTTTCCGAAAGCAGCAACCCCGGCAGAGGAGGCTTCTCCGGCGCCTAAAATCAAGATCCGGATTCGGTTCGATTACCGTGGCTTGCCTCGACCGCCCCGTTTCTTTTTCGGCGGTAAAGGGGCCAAAGAGGTAGCCGAGGAGATCCGTCAGCAACAGGCTAACATGTGGCGCCATGTTCCGATCCAGGGGGTACAGATCGAGGACCTTGAATTTTTTGAGCTTTATTCGGTCTATGATGAAATTGAAGAGACTCTGGCCGTGTATGCTCCGGTCGAGTTAAGGGCGGCGATCGATTCGCTGGAAGACATTCTCCGTTTTGTCTGCCGCGATGAATTTCGCAGGGTAGAATTTATCGAGCCGGCCCAGCTCAACCTCTCCAACCGTGATCTCGAAAGACTGTTTTTTAAATTCGGGGAGACGCTTCAGCAGAGGTTGAAAGAACAAGAGTTCAAATAACGCTGGCCCAGCTCGGCGGCGCGGTATAAATTTCCCTCCATCTATGCAAAATTATAATCAGGGGGGGCGACTGCCGTGGATTTTTTACCGCGCTGGTTTTGCCGGCGAACTGAAAGATGGGAACGTTTTCTGTTTAGCTCTACCGCGATAATGTTAGCTCTCTTGCTGGTTAGCCAGTTAGCGATGCTGAACTTTAAAGTACGCTCTCTACTCAGTAGGGTAGAATCCCTGGAAGGTCTTCCTTACCAGGAGCATGGTTGGGTCGAATAATGAGCTGTATCCGGCTTTAATTTAAGAGAAAAAAAGGTATTTGGTTGAGGATCTCGAAAAAGAAAGTGATATGTCGATTAATTCTAAGTTGAAGATTGCGATTGATGGTCCGGCCGGATCCGGAAAGAGTACGGTGGCGAGGGAAGTTGCCCGCCAGCTGAATATCGTCTATCTCGATACCGGGGCGATGTACCGGGCGATCACCCTAAAGCTACTCCGGGCACATTGCGATCTCTCTGATCACAGCCAGGTAGAGGCACTGCTAGAACAGACTGTGCTGCAGCTAGCCTCGGATGAGCGGATTTTTCTTGATGGAGAAGATGTCACCGCGGAGATCCGGAAGCCCCAGGTTAACGCGGCGGTCTCACGGGTGGCGGAGCTACCGGTGGTCCGGCGAAAGTTGGTCCGGCAGCAGCAAGAGATAGCTGCCGCGGCAGGGGGTATTGTCATGGAGGGACGAGATATTGCCTCCACGGTGATGCCTGATGCTCCGTTCAAGTTTTACCTGGATGCTACCTTACCGGTGAGAGCCCGCCGGAGGATGCAGGAGCAGCGTGAAAAAGGATTGCCCCTTTCTTACGAAAAAGTCTTTCATGAAATCAAAGAACGTGACCGTATAGATTCCGAGAGGGCCGACTCTCCCTTGACGGTTACTCCCGGCGTTCAGGTCATCGATACCACCTCTTTGACAATTGCTGAAGTGGTGGAGCGAATATTACAGGAGATCAATCCACAAACGGATTGAAGGAGGGGGCTCTTTTGCTCTACAGGCTGGGCCACTTTGTTTTTGGAATTGTCTATCGAGTTTTTTACCGGCGCCGGGTTTACGGACGTGAGTTTTTACCGCAGCAGGGACCGCTAATTATCTGTGCCAATCATATTCACTGGCAGGACCCCCTTGCTATAGGCAGCGCTCTCCCGCTTCATTATGAAATAAAATTTATGGCCAAAGAAGAACTTTTTCGCAATCCGATTGCTGCATTTGTTTTACAAAAGATGGGAGCCTTTTCAGTTGACCGTCAAAAAGCCGATTACGGAGCCATCCGTCGCTCCTTTCAGATACTGAATGAAGGTGGAGTACTTGGCCTTTTTCCTGAAGGCTCTCGCGGCAAACCGGGGCAGTTGCAGAGAGCACAAAAAGGTGCTGCCCTGATCGCAGGCCGCAGCGGCGCTCCGGTTTTACCTGTTCTGGTAGTTGGCCCCTACCGGATCGGACGCCCTTTGAAAATTATTATCGGTCCCGTTTTTAACCTCCCCGAACTGGAGTATAACAACAAGGAAGAGAAGAAGGTCCAGCTGGAGGAAGGCTGCAGGATAATTATGGATAATTTACAGATGCTTTATCCTGCTGATAATAATGCTTAAAGTGTTTAAGCTATCTTGTGCCAGAGGTTTTTTTGGAGTGAAATGATTGCGTATCCGCCTTGCTGAACATGCTGGTTTTTGCTCAGGAGTTAAAAAAGCCGTCGAAACAGCCTTGCAGGAGTCATCCCGCGGCGACAGGGTTTTGACCTTAGGTCCGCTGGTCCATAATGAGGCGGTAGCTCTCCACCTGGCCCGGCATAATGTCATTGCAGTTGAAAATCCGGAGCAGGCGGCGGAGGGTATCTTGTTGATCCGCACGCATGGAGTTTCTCCGGCGATCATGGATGAGCTCCGCTGCCGGGAGCAGCTTACAGTAATAGACCTGACCTGTCCCAAAGTGCGGCGGATCCAGAAGCTGGCCCGGCGACTGGCAAAGAACGGTCTACAGATCATTATCTATGGAGATGCCCGGCATCCAGAAGTAAAGGGGGTTATCGGTTGGGCCGGGGAGAAAGCCGAAATTGATGTTGTAGCTTCAGCAGAAGACTTGAAGCAACTGACGATCAAAGCTTCGGCTGCTTTAATAGCCCAGACTACCGGGCAAAGCATGGTTTATGCAGAGATTAAAGCAGCGTTTCTACAGCTCTGTCCCGGTGGAAAGGTTTACGATACATTATGCCCCGAAACGGGGATAAGACAGCGAGAAGCCGTCCAATTGGCCAAGGAAGTAGAGGCCATGGTGGTGGTAGGAAGCGCTAACAGCGCTAACACCAGGGCTTTGGCTGAAGCCTGCCAGCGTCTGAGACCGACGCTGATGGTGGCGGGCGCCGGGGAGCTGGACCTCGATTTTTTACGGAGATACCGCCTGATTGGTGTCACCGCGGGGGCATCAACTCCCCACTGGATGATAAAGGAGGTAGTGGCAAGAATGGAGAATGAGAAACTGGAAGTAGAGGTAAACGGCGAAGAGGTGAGCCCGGAAGAAACGATTCCGGAAGAAACCGTCGCCGGAGAAGCCGGGTCGGCTGAAGAAGTATCAGAAGAGACCGCCCCGGAAGAAGAAATGCCCACGGAAGTAGTTGAAGCGGTTCAGGGAGAAGATACGGATGAAGTAAAGGAGGAAACAGGGTTTGGCGAAGAGGGTTTCGATTTTGCCGGGGATCTGAATGTAGTTCAGGTGGGAGAACAGATTACCGGAAAGGTAGTTCGGGCGGCAGCGGATGAGGTCTATTTGGATATTAATTATAAGACAGAAGCCCTGCTGCCGGCAAAAGAGGTCTATCTGCAAGAGGGGGAAACCCTGGCTGACCGATTTGAGCCGGGACAAGAGATAGAGGTCACGGTGATTGATATAGAGGATCGGGATAGTAAGGTCGTCGTTTCCCACAAACGTCTTGCCCGCGACAGGCGATGGCAGGAGCTTCATCAAGCTCTTGAGGAGCAGACCACTGAAGAGGGCAAGGTGAAACAAGTGGTCAATGCAGGCATGGTTCTTGATTTAGGCGAAGGGATCGACGGATTTATGCCCGGTTCACTGGTAGACCTGCGTTATATTCCTGATTTTAAACCGTTTCTCGACGAGAAGGTTAAGTTCAAGGTAATAGAACTAAACCGTGAAAAGGATAAGGTGATCTTATCGCGGAAGAAGGTTATCGAAGAGGAAAACCTGCGTAAAAAAGAGGAGACGCTGCGGTCACTGGAGATCGGAGCTACTATTCCGGGCGTGGTCCGGCGTTTAATCGACTTCGGTGCCTTTGTCGATATCGGCGGTATCGACGGGTTGGTCCACATATCCGAGATCTCCTGGGAGCGCGTAGATCATCCCCAGGATGTCCTTAAAGTAGGTCAGGAGATCGAAGTAAAAGTGCTCGATGTAATTCCTGAAAGAGAGCGGATTAGCCTGAGCTTGCGTCGGACCCAACCCGACCCCTGGACGAAGGCGATGCAAGAGCTGAAGAACGGTGAGATAGTCAAAGGGAAGATCACCCGGCTGGTCAATTTTGGAGCTTTCGTGGAACTACGCCCGGGTGTGGAAGGCCTGGTCCATATTTCCCAGATTGCCGATTATCATGTTAAACATCCCTCGGAAGTGCTTCAAGAAGGAGAAGAGGTGGATGTTAAGATCCTCGAATTAA
Source organism: Bacillota bacterium (assembly GCA_012797175.1). Lineage (GTDB taxonomy): Bacteria > Bacillota > Dethiobacteria > DTU022 > DTU022 > JAAZPQ01. Next base: position 4,462 of record JAAZPQ010000164.1, on the reverse strand, counting down.
AACCCGAGGCAAAGCGAATCAGCCTGAGCATCAAAGAGGTGCGTAAGAACGCTTACCCTGAAGAAGAGAGTGAAGAGGAGGAGAAGGATGCCGGGAGTGGCGGCACGGTGACCCTCGGCGATGTTTTTGGAGATCTCTTTGAAAATGCCGGCAGCAAAGATGCCGATTCAGAAGTGCCGGAGGAGGCATCAGGGGAGCCGGAGAATAAAGAAGGTTAGATGCCGAGGCTTAACCGCAAGGACGAGCATATTCTAATTAGGCTTAAGCAAAAATCGGGCCTCGCGGACTTTTCCGATATTCATTTTGTGCACAATTGTTTACCGGAATGTAATTTGGATGAGGTGACCTTAGAGACGAGTTTGCTGGGAATGGAGCTGAGGTCGCCTCTTTTTATTAATGCCCTGACCGGGGGGACGCCCCTGTCAAAGCGGGTCAACGCTGCCCTCGCCGGTGTGGCCAGGGAATGCGGCCTGCCGATGGCCTTGGGTTCGCAGATGGCCGCCCTGGAGAATCCCCTGGTCGAAGAGACTTTCAAGGTAGTACGTGAAGTCTACCCCGAGGGGCTCATCTGGGCGAATCTCGGTTCCTACGCTACGCCTGAACTGGCCCAAAGGGCGATCGAGATGGTCGATGCTGCGGCGCTGCAGATTCATCTAAATGTTCCTCAAGAGCTGGCCATGAGAGAAGGCGACTGCCATTTCGAAGGTGTCCGGCAGCGGATTAAAGAGATCGCTGCTGCGGTGACGGTTCCGGTGATTGTCAAAGAGGTTGGTTTCGGCATTGCCCGGGAGCAGGCCCACCTCTTGATCGAAGCCGGTGCCGCAGCCATTGACGTGAGCGGGCGGGGGGGTACCAATTTTTTAGCCATAGAAAGCCGCCGCTCCCGGCGGCGCCTTTCCCCGGAGATTCTTTCCTGGGGGCTGCCTACGGCGGTTAGCCTGGTTGAAGTTCTCGATGCCGCGGTTGGCCGGGCCGCGGTGATGGCTGCCGGAGGGATGTTTTCCAGCCTGAATATCGCTAAAGCGTTAGCGCTAGGCGCAGATGCGGTTGGCTTTGCCGGCCATCCGCTTTACCTGCTTCTGAAACAGGGACGCCGCGCCCTGGTCAGGGCCATTCAAAGGCTTGAGCAGGAGCTGCGCTTGATCATGCTGCTGACCGGATCATCTACGCTGGAAGAGCTACGCCGGGTTCCCCTGGTTATTACCGGTTTCACCGGCGAGTGGATGAAGCAGCGAGAAATTAGCGTTGCGAAATACCGGTAACCTAACTCTATTAGCATAAAAACGGTATTTGCGGAGAAGATAAGCTGAAGAAAGCAGGCGCAGTACAGTACGACGCGACAACCATAAGGAGGCTGTCCTATGCCTGTGGGTATAATCCTTCTGCTGATTATCTCTATCCTGATATTTCTCGGACTGGCCCAGCGAGTTCTCGATCGATTGGGATTAACCGATCGCACTGCGCTCCTGTTTATTGCGGCGATGCTAGTCGGGGGCTTTTTACCCGATATTCCGTTAAGCGGGACCCTGGCTATTAATATCGGGGGTGGGCTGATCCCCATCTTTCTAATTGTTTATCTTTTCATCAAGGCCGGTACCACCACGGAGAGAATTCGCGCTGCGGTGGCCCTGCTGACCACGGCGGTAGTAACCTACATCGTCTTAAAGATATTTCCCCTGGAGCCGACCTATGCTTTTCTTGTCGATCCGCTTTACTTGGTAGCCCTGATTGCCGGTGTAGTCGGTTACCTGGCCGGACGCTCCCGGCGGACTGCCTTTATCGCTGGCGTGGGAGCGATTGTGTTGAACGATATCTTTACCCGCGTTGAGCTCTTTGCCCGGGGGGCAAAAAGCAACCTGACCATCGGCGGGGCCGGGATATTCGATGCCACTTTGGTTTCCGGTTTGATCGCTCTCGGCATGGCCGAGCTGGTCGGTGAAATTCGCGAACGGATCGGCAATGAGCCCGGCCGGGGTTATCCCGAAGAGCTCATTGAAGGGTTGCGTGAGCCGGGCCGCAGTATCGATGAAAGGGAGCCGGATGAACCCAGATCTAAATAGTGTGCCCTGGCTACCGTTTGGAATATCCCTGAAGAAGGGGATGATGAGCGATGAAAATAAGATTTTGGCAGGTGGCGGGGTTGTTAGGGGTGCTGCTTTTAAGCGTTATCAGCTTCAGCAGTGCGGCTACACCAAATTATTTTGACTTGTTCAACCAAAGCGAGAGTAGCGAGGGATACTATACGATGATAAACCGCAAGGATAACTCTGTTATCCTGCGGACGGCCCGGATCCTTCATCCCGGAGACCAGTATATTGATCAAGATAACCGCCACTTTCGTGTGCTCATGGTTGATGAAAAAAAAGCCTGGGCGGAGCAGATCGAATCGAAGAGTTCCTTTACACAGGGCGCGCCTGCATTGCTGCCGTCTGGAGGGGAGATAGCGGCCCGGAATAATCAGAATGAGAAACTAAAGGTGGGGATCTATCACACCCATGGAGCTGAATCTTACGTCCCTTCTGACGGGACCGAAACGATTGAGCAGGGCGGCGGTATTCTACAGGTCGGTGATAACCTTGCCAGGGCTCTCCGGGAAAAGGGATTTGTCGTAAACCATATCCGTGAACCACATACTCCCCATGATGCCGGGGCCTACCAGCGCTCTCGTCGAACGGCGCAAGAGCTGGTTACAGAAGGGGATCAGCTGATCTTTGACGTGCACCGCGATGCCGTGCCGCCCGAAGAATACGAAAAGACGGTTGAAGGAGAAGATGTCACCCGGATCTTGTTAGTCGTCGGGCAGCAGAATCAGAATGCAGAGAACAACCGGCAATTTGCGGCCACTTTAAAACAGATTGCCGATGAGCAACACCCCGGGCTGGTCAAGGGGATCCTGGGAGCGCAGGGAAATTACAACCAGGATCTCACCCCGCGGGCGATCTTGCTCGAGGTAGGGGCGCACGAAAACAATCGCGAGGATGCTGAAAGGGCGGTGGCCCTTTTCGCCGACGTGATAGACCGCTATACGGCCAGAACTGAAGCCGCACCTGGGCAGCCCCCGGCCGCCCGGACCAACCGGCTTGCCTTGAGCAGCGTTCTAAAAGTAATCGTTCTTCTGGCGGCGGCTCTCTTTATTTACCTGCTCGTCGCTGCGGGCAGCTGGGAAGAGATGAAAAGAAAGGTCGGCGCTTTCTTTGCCCGCGAGTTTGCCGATCTACGTGTTTCGAGACGTCAAGAAGACGACGGCGAAGGAGATCAGGATTAATCCCGGTCACTTAAGCCGGGTGATTCCACCATGGAGAGATACCTGGTTGCAACTTTTCTAGGGATTGCGTTCGGATTTGCAGCGCGCTGCCTGATGCTGCGCTCCGATTACCGGCAGTACCCTGCTTACCCTCACGGATATGTCACTCATCTTTCACTGGGCTTAATTGCGGCACTTCTGGGCGCCCTTGCCATTCCGGCGCTGCTGGAAAAAGAATTTACTGCGGTGACCTTTCTCTCACTGGCGGCCACCCAGTTTCGGGATATTCGCGAAATCGAGCGGGAAACCTTGAGCAAGCTTGACCAATCAAACCTGGTGGCGCGGGGTCCTGATTACATCGAGGGGATCGCTCGTGTTTTTGAAGCGAGAAACTACCTGGTGATGCTGATCGCCTTGCTCGTCAGCGGGTTGACTTACTTTACCAGCGTCTGGGCTGGTTTTCTTCTTGGCGCGCTTACTCTTTTTGCGGCGCTGCGCCTGATGCGCGGTCCGGTTATCGGCGAGATTAGCACTGTCCGCACGGCGGAGATTAGCTTTAAAGGCCCCAATCTCTTTGTCGAAGATATCCATTTTATGAATCTGGCCCGTGAAGAGGTCCGGCGCACGGTTCTCGAGCGCGGTCTGGGAGTGGTTATCGAACCGTTTGACGACAATGCCCGTGAAGTCCTGGCCAATAACGGGCAACGGATGGCCATTGCCCATGATGTGGCCACCCAGCTGGGGATCTACCGGGATGTCGATACCGCTGAATTTACCCCCATACTAAGGCGAGATCTCGATACCGGGCGGATCGCCATGCTGATCTTGCCCCTGGAGAAAGACAGCGAATGCCTGGTCGCGGCGGTGAAGAATGTACCGGTCCTGGAGAGCTCCGGCAGCCGCCCGATGAAATCCAGAAGCGGCCGTGGCGCTGCTGACTGAAAAGGGAGGGGAAGGTCGAAGCAGTGGTGAAAGCTTCAATCAGCAAGTATATCCTTGCCGTGATCACTCTCGATGCAGCATTGGTTGGCAGCGGCGGAGCCCCGGTCTTTATTGCTCGTGACCGGGTAGAGCAGGATCGTATTGCCACATACCTGGCCCGGATTACCGAAGGGGTGGTCCATGATCTTGAAAACGGCGTCTATATCCTGGTTAAACACTGATGATTATTCTCTATTACAGCCGGAGAACGGCCTTTCCGGCCCTGCTAGCCTCGCT